>NZ_JADQDD010000232.1 GCF_019263595.1 Pseudonocardia sp. KRD291
CGGATGTCTGCGCGGGCACCATGCCGCACCGGGCGTGTCGGTCCGGGTCCCGCTGGTGCGGCGCCGCCACCTGGATCTGGGACGGGTGTGGTCCGCGGCGTGTCCGGGGTCCTGAGCACCCCGACACCCGCCAACCGCACCGGAAGGACCCACCATGCCCGTCGAGTTCCTCGGCATCGGCGCGACGCACAACGGCTCGGAGACGACGTCGCGTTCGGGCCCCGCGTTCGACCCCGAGTACACCCTCGCCCTGGCCCGCGCGCACGAGGAGAACGGCTGGGACCGGGTGCTCACCGCCTACGGCTCCGGCAGCCCGGACCCGGCGCAGGCCGCGGCCTACATCGCCGACCACACCGAGCACCTGCAGCTCCTGCTCGCGCACCGCCCGAACGTCTCCTACCCGACGTTCGCCGCGAAGACCGTCGCGACGCTGGACCAGATCAGCCGCGGCCGGCTGACCCTGCACGTGATCACCGGCGGCAACGACCACGAGCAGCAGCGCGAGGGCGACACCCTGTCCAAGGACCAGCGCTACGACCGCACCCGCGAGGCCATCCAGATCTACAAGAGGGCCTGGACCGAGCGGGAGCCGTTCGACTTCCACGGCGAGCACTACGACTTCTCCGACTTCGTGCTCGACGTCGAGCCTGCGCAGAAG
Source organism: Pseudonocardia sp. KRD291 (assembly GCF_019263595.1). Classification (GTDB taxonomy): domain Bacteria; phylum Actinomycetota; class Actinomycetes; order Mycobacteriales; family Pseudonocardiaceae; genus Pseudonocardia. Next base: position 659 of record NZ_JADQDD010000232.1, read on the forward strand.
CCGCGCCCGGGCATCTCGTTCGGCGGGTCCTCGGCCGCGGCCTACCGGGTGGGCGCCGAGGAGGCCGATATCTACGCGCTGTGGGGCGAGCCGCTGGCCGGAACCGCCGAGCAGATCGAGACGATCACGTCGCTGGCCCGCGCGGCCGGACGCCCGGCGCCGACGTTCCAGGTCGCGTTCCGGCCGATCCTCGGGCGGACCGAGGAGCAGGCCTGGGAGAAGGCGCACGCCACCGTCGCGACGATCCGGGAGCGCACCGCGGGCGGGCAGCAGCTCACGCGCCGGCACAAGCTCACCGACCCGGAGAACACCGGCTCGCAGCGCCTGCTCTCGGCCGCCGAGAAGGGCGAGGTGCACGACCGCGCCCTGTGGACGGTCACGGCGGAGGCCACCGGCGGCGCCGGGAACTCCACCGCCCTGGTCGGCACGCCGGAGACGGTCGCCGCGGCGCTGCTGGACTACTACGACCTCGGCGTGCGGATCCTCTCCGCGCGCGGCTACGACCTGCTGGAGGACGCGAAGGAGTTCGGCCGCGAGGTGATCCCGCTGGTCCGCCAGGAGGTCGCCCGACGCGACGCCGCCTCCACCGCGGCCTGACCCCCGCCCCGCCGCGCACGGGTCACATCTGGGCGGCGGCGGGGATGACCTCGCGGCCCAGGACGCGCAGCGGCTCGATCTCGGAGACGCCCGGGACCCAGCCGTGCACGTGCTCCACGCCCAGCTTCGCGAAGCCCTGCAGCTGCTCGACCAGGGCCTTCGGGTCGCTCGGGTCGAGCGGGGCCATGACGGTCTTCTCGATGTCGTCGTAGTCGCGGCCGACCTCGTCGCAGCGCAGGCGCAGGACGTCGAGCTTGCGCTCGAGGTCCGGCCCGCCGAACAGGTTGCAGGCCTGCGCGTACTGCGCGACCAGGCGCAGCGTCTTCTTCTCCCCGCCGCCGCCGATCAGGATCGGCGGGTGCGGGCGGCTCAGTGCCTGCGGGACGTTCATCGTCCGGCCGAGCGTGTAGTGCTTCCCCTCGAACGCGCCCTCGTCCTGGCCCCACATCTGCAGGCAGATCTGCAGCGTCTCCTCGAGCCGCTCGAAGCGCTCCGCGGTCGGCGGGAAGAACAGGCCCAGACCGGCCGACTCCTCGTCGTTCCACGCGGCGCCGATGCCCAGCCACGCGCGGCCCTTGGACAGGACGTCCAGGGTCGTGACGAGCTTGGCCAGCAGGCCGGGCTCGCGGTAGGTGACGCCGGTGACCCAGGTCAGCAGGTCGACCTTCTCGGTGCGGGCCGCCAGGTAGCCCAGCGTCGTGTACGCCTCGAGCATGTCGTTCTCGATCGGCCCCACCGGGCGGATCTGCCAGACGTGGTCCATCACGCTGACGCGGGCGAACCCCTCCTCCTCCGCGGCGACGGCGATCCGGCTGAGGTCGTCGGCCAGGCCCGCCGGGCCACTGGGGTAGGTGAAGTCCGCGATGTGCAGTCCGATCTTCACGTTCTCTCCCGTCGGGGGGTGTGTGCGTCACCAGGGACGCTAGCGCCGCCCCGGGGCGCACGGCCGCCGCCAGCGTGGCCCTGTCGGTCCCACCCTCGTGGAGATCATCCGATGGGGTGGCCGTCGGACACCGCGAGTCACCCGTCCGCGGGCGTCGAGCTCCCGGTGGCGACGGCCGGACACCATCCGGACCACGCCCGCGGTGCGGCCGTGGGCCGCCGCGGCGCCACTCGACCGCTGGTCGCAGCGGTGATACGCCCGAAACCGGATCACGACCGGTCAGCGCCCGACCACGCCCGGTCACAGTGTCCTGCGTCCCATGCGCGTACTGACGCGTACGCGCAGCGTTGTTCGGGGGTACAACGGGAATGGTCCCGCCTCGCCCCCGACAACGTTCAACGGAGAACGTCGATGACACCAGAACTCACCCGACCCGAGCCCGTACCGGCCGGCCGGACGTCGGTGCAGCGGATGCTCGACTCGCTCGACGATCTCGTCCGCCGCCACCGCGCGCTGGCCACCCGGGAGGGCGAGGACGACACCCTGCACGCCGAGCTGATCGCGGCCGAGCTGGCCCAGCAGATCGCCGTCCTGCGCCGTCCACTGCCCCGCCAGTCCGGTGGGACGCCGACCCGCTGAGACCGGGCCCACCCACTCCGGGTTGGCGGTCCCGGCCCGGACGCGGTTGACTGGCTCCGTGATCACCCTCGTCCTCGTGCGCCGCCTGCACGTCGACCTGCGCCGCACCGACAGCGCCTGCTGTCCGTCCGGCCGGTAGATCCGCCACCTCCCGCGCCCCCGGACGCGCGCGTCCTCAGGCGACGCGGCTCTCCCTCCGGCCCCCTCGCCCGTCCGCCGGGCCCGAGCACCACCAGGAGACACCCATGCCTCTCGTCACCTTCGCCGTCAGCGGCCAGGGCACCGGCGTCGCGCAGACCGTCGCGGTCGACGGCGCCGACTACACCATCGAGACCGATGCCTACGAGGCGTTCGGAGGCAAGGACCAGCACCCCAGCCCGCTCGCCTACACGCTGGCGTCGCTGTCGTCGTGCAACCAGGTCACCTCGTCGATCGTGGCCAAGGAGCTCGGCATCACCCTCGAGCACGTGAAGTTCGACGTGGCCGCGGACTTCAACCCGACCACGATGACGACCGGCACCGACCGCCCGGGCGAGACCACGTTCCAGAACCTGCGGATCGACGCGCAGATCACGACCGACGGCACCGACGAGCAGGTCGCGAAGCTCGCCGAGGAGACCGAGCGTCGCTGCCCGGTCAGCCAGCTGTTCGCCCAGGCCGGCGTGAAGATCACCAACAACTGGACCAGGGCCTGACCGTCCCGACGAGGTGCACTCGTGCGTCATGACGTGCGTGGCGCGCTCGTCGTGACGCACGAGTGCACCCGCCGCGCCGGGATACGGTGACGGGCGTGAGTGCCGACGCGTCCGAACTCGTCCACCTCGACGTCTCCGGGGGGATCGCGACGATCACCCTGGACTCGCCGGCCAACCGCAACGCGCTCTCCGCACAACTGCGCCGCGAGCTGCTGGCGCACCTGGAGAGCGCGATCTCCGACCCCGCGGCGCGGGTGATCGTGCTGACCCACACCGGGACCGTGTTCTGCGCCGGGATGGACCTCAAGGAGTCCCGCGGCGCGGGCGCCGGGCAGCAGGGCATCACCGAGGTCCCGCGCATCCTGGGCACGATCTGGGACTCCCCCACCCCCGTCGTCGCGCGGCTGTCCGGTCCCGCCCGCGCCGGTGGCGTCGGGATCGTCGCGGCGTGCGACATCGCGGTGGCGGCCCGGGCGGCGACGTTCGCGTTCTCCGAGGTCCGGATCGGGGTCATCCCGGCCGTCATCTCGGTGACGGTGCTGCCGCGCCTGTCGGCCCGCGCCGCGCACGAGCTGTTCCTCACCGGCGAGACGTTCGACGCCGACCGCGCCGCCGCGATCGGGCTGATCAACAGCGCGGTCCCGGACGACGGGCTCGACGCCGAGGTCGCCCGCTACACCGGCATGCTCTCCCTCGGCGCCCCGAACGCGCTGGCCGGGGCCAAGCAGATGCTGCGCCGCACCCGTCCGGAGTCGATGGCGCAGGACTTCGCGGAGATGAACACGCTCTCGGCCGGCTTCTTCGCCTCCGAGGAGGGGCAGGAGGGCATCCGCGCGTTCGGCGAGAAGCGCAAGCCGGGTTGGGTCCGCGGCTGACCGCGCCGGATCAGCGGATCGGGGGTCAGACGGATCAGGCGGTCCAGGCGGGGTCGCGGCCGGACACCGCCAGCGCCCGCTCGAACGCCGGGGCGTCGGCGTCGACGGTGACCTCGGGGCCGATCCACCCGGCGTCGCGGCCCATCGACGCCATCCCGGTCATCGCCTCCAGCGCCACCTCGCCGAGCCCCGCCCCGACGTCGACGCGCCGGCCGGTCGCCGCGGCGAGGTCCCAGGAGTGCACGGCGAACTCGCCGGTCATCATCGAGCCGATCACCGCGGCCGGCATCGGCGCGCCGCCCATGTGCGAGTCCCCCGACCACGCGGCCGGGTCGGCCCAGGCCGCGACCACCTGCGCGCCCGCATCGGCCGCGGCCCGCGCCCACTCCGAACGGGGGAGCCCGTCGAGCACCGGCGCCGGGGAGTCGGCCGTCCAGGCCGGGTCCCACGGTTCCCGGGTGCCGCTGCAACGCGCGAGCACCAGGCCGAACGCCAGGTGGTTGATCAGGTTCGCGACGGTGAAGTCCGCGCACGGGGTGGGGTCGTCGTAACGCTCGACCGGGGTGTCGCGGATGGTCGCGACGGCCAGGTCGACGCCGTCGCGGAGCAGCTGGTCGTGATCCATGCCCGAAGCCTGCCCCGCGCCCGCGCGCACGGATTGAAGGAACGCGACACCGCCGCAGCGCGCCTATCCTGGACGTCGTGGACACCCTCGGCGACACCACGGCAGGAACGCGGGCGCTCGACCTGCTCGCCGGCCGGCGGCTCGTCGTGCTCACCGGGGCCGGCCTGAGCACCGACTCCGGGATCCCCGACTACCGCGGGCCGGACTCGCCGCCGCGGCGCCCGATGACCTACTCCGAGTTCGTCTCCGGCGAGGCGGCGCAGCGGCGTTACTGGGCGCGCAGCCACGTCGGCTGGGCCCGGATGCGCCGCGCCGAGCCGAACCCGGGGCACCGTGCGCTCGCCGACCTGGAGCGGGCGCGCGTGCTGGACGGGCTGATCACCCAGAACGTCGACGGCCTGCACTCCGCGGCCGGGCACCGCGACGTCGTCGACCTGCACGGGCGGATCGACGAGGTGATCTGCCTGGACTGCCGCGAGATCGGCCCCCGTGACGACCTGCAGCGCCGTCTCGCCGCGCTCAACCCCGGTTTCACCGAGTCGGTCAGCGCCGAGGTCGAGTCCGCCCCGGACGGCGACGCCGCGCTGGAGGCCACCGACGGGTTCCGGACCGCGCCCTGCGCGGGCTGCGGCGGGCGCCTCAAGCCGCACGTCGTGTTCTTCGGCGAGAACGTGCCCCGCGACCGGGTGGCCCGCTGCTACGGCCTCGTCGACGGGCTCGACCCCGACGACGGCGCGCTGCTCGTCGCCGGTTCCTCGCTGACGGTGATGTCCGGGCTGCGGTTCGTCAAGCGCGCCGCCCGGCACGGGGTCCCGGTGGTGATCGTGAACCGGGGCGCGACGCGCGGCGACGCGCTGGCCACCGTCCTCGTCGATGCGGGCACGTCCGAGGTGCTGGGCGCTCTGGCCGGGACGACACAGGGCCTCTGACCGCTCACGCTCCCGCTGCGAGGGCTACCGGGACGCGTCGTCCCCGGGCTCCGGGGCGGGGCCCGTGCCGGAGGAGGCACGGGAGTCGAACCTCTCGGTGAGGCGGTCCACCAGGGTCGCGACGACGGCGCAGAGCGGCAGCAGCACGACGATCACCAGGAGGACCTGGAACAGGAACGCGAGCTGGGTCACCCACAGCTCGACGGCATCCCACCCGTCGACGATCGCGCGCACCCTCCAGACGGTACCGATGCCCGCTCCGCCCGGTACCGGCGCCCGGAGTTGGTTAGGTTCGGACCATGTTCGCCGTCTATGCCAGTGAGCCCAACGCCGACTCCCCGCTCGACTCGCTCGTCGTGGGTGAGCGCCCCGAGCCGGAGGTCCCCGACGGCTGGGTCAGCGTGAACGTCAACGCCGCCAGCCTGAACATGCACGACCTCTGGACGCTGCGCGGGGTCGGGATCAAGCCCGACCAGTTCCCCATGATCCTGGGTTGTGACGGGGCCGGGACCACCGCCGACGGCACCGACGTCGTCCTGCACTCGATCATCGGCGACCCGGACTGGAAGGGCGACGAGACCCTCGACCCCAAGCGCACCCTGCTGACCGAGCGCCACCAGGGCTCGATGGCCGACACCATCGTCGTCCCGAAGCGCAACGCGATCCCGCGGCCCGAGGGCATGACCGCCGCCCAGGGCGCCGTGCTCGGCACCGCGTGGCTGACCGCCTACCGGATGCTGTTCACCAAGTCCGGTCTGACGCCGGGGCAGACCATGCTCGTGCAGGGCGCCTCCGGCGGCGTGTCCACCGCGCTGGTCCAGCTCGGCCGCGCGGCCGGCATGCAGGTCTGGGTGACCGGCCGCGACGCCGACAAGCGTGCGCTGGCCGAGCGGCTGGGCGCGCACGCCACGTTCGACTCCGGCGAGAAGCTGCCCGGCAAGGTCGACGCGGTGTTCGAGAGCGTCGGTGAGGCCACCTGGTCGCACTCGATGCGCGCGCTCAAGCCGGGCGGGATCATCGTGATCTGCGGCACCACCAGCGGCCCGAACCCGCCTGCGGACCTGCAGCGGCTCTTCTTCCTCCAGCTCCGCGTCGTCGGCTCGACGATGGGCACCCGCGACGAGCTCGCCAACCTGATGTCGTTCGTGGCCACCGCGGGGATCTCCCCGGAGATCGGCACCGAGGTGCCGATGGACCAGGCGAAGGACGCGTTCTCCTCGATGCTCGACGGGAAGACGGCCGGGAAGATCGTGCTCACCAGGTGATTCGTTACGAGATCCGGGTGTGATGTAGTCGTGATGGCGGTGTCGGGCCCCGTTACGCCTGGTCCGGAGGCTGTTCGTCAGCGCAGTGTGACGACCGCCCGCCGCTACAGCACGATATCCGCAGGACACGGTCGGATTTCGGACAGATGACAAGTACAGTCCGTCATCGTGTCTGAGCCCTACAGTCGCCGGGCGCCGGGTGCGGTCTCGACCGCACCGGCGCCTGGAGCCGCAGGTGTCGTCGAGTTCCTGGATCGCGTCGACCACGCCGTGGCCACCGCCCTGTCCGCGAACCCCGACGCGGCCGACGTCAGCCGTGACGGCTGGCGTGTGCTGCTGATGCTCGCCCGCGGCACCGGCCGCAGCATGGGTGAGATCGCAGGCCACACCGCGCTCCCCGCCCCGACCGCCACCCGCATCGTCGACCGGCTGGTCAGCCTGCAGCTGGCCTACCGCTCGGCGGACCCGCTGGACCGGCGCAGGGTGGTGGTGCACCTCGCCGCCGAGGGACGCGGCGTCGTCGAGTCCGTCTGCGGCCGGGTGCAGCGCATGCTCGCGCCCCGCCGCGGCACGGCGCCGGTGGCCGAGCACCTCTCGACGATGCCCGGCGGCGGCATCCCCGGGCCGCGCACGCACCGGATCTGACGCCGGACCGGGGCCGGTCGACGACCGGCCCCGCCGCGCGCTACTTCTTCGGCTTCTCGGTCGCCTGCCCGCCGCCGGTGGACAACGCCGCGACGAAGGCCTCCTGCGGGACGTCGACGCGACCGATCGTCTTCATCCGCTTCTTGCCCTCCTTCTGCTTCTCCAGCAGCTTGCGCTTACGGCTGATGTCGCCGCCGTAGCACTTGGCGAGCACGTCCTTGCGGATCGCCCGGATCGTCTCCCGGGCGATGATCCGCGACCCGACCGCGGCCTGGATCGGCACCTCGAAGTTCTGCCGCGGGATCAGCTCGCGCAGCTTCGCCGCCATCGTCGTGCCGTAGCCGTAGGCGAAGTCCTTGTGCACGATCGCCGAGAACGCGTCCACCGCCTCGCCCTGCAGCAGGATGTCCACCTTCACCAGGTCGGCCACCTGGTCGCCGGCCTCCTCGTAGTCGAGGCTGGCGTAGCCGCGGGTGCGCGACTTCAGGGCGTCGAAGAAGTCGAAGATGATCTCACCGAGGGGCATCGTGTAGCGCAGCTCCACGCGGGTCTCGGACAGGTAGTCCATCCCGCCGAGCTGGCCGCGCCGGCTCTGGCACAGCTCCATGATCGCGCCGACGAACTCCGACGGCGCCAGGATCGTGATCTTGACGACCGGCTCGTAGACCTCGCCGACCTTGCCCGTGGGCCAGTCCGACGGGTTGGTCACCGTCAGGTCGTTCCCGTCGTCGGTGACGACCCGGTAGACGACGTTCGGCGCGGTCGAGATCAGGTCCAGGTCGTACTCGCGCTCGAGGCGGTCCCGGGTGATCTCCATGTGCAGCAGGCCGAGGAAGCCGCAGCGGAAGCCGAACCCGAGCGCGGCGGAGGTCTCCGGCTCGTAGGTCAGCGCGGCGTCGTTGAGCAGCAGCTTGTCCAGCGCGTCGCGCAGGTCCGGGTACTGCGATCCGTCCACCGGGAACAGGCCGGAGTAGACCATCGGGCGGGGCTCGCGGTAGCCGGTGAGCGGCTTCTCGGCGCTCTGGCGCTGCGAGGTCACCGTGTCGCCGACCTTGGACTGGCGGACGTCCTTCACACCGGTGATCAGGTATCCCACCTCGCCGACGCCGAGCCCGTCGGAGGGCTTCTGGTCCGGCGAGACGATGCCGATCTCGAGCAGTTCGTGCACCGCGCCGGTGGACATCATCTTGATCCGCTCGCGCGGCTTCAGCGTGCCGTCGACGACCCGGACGTAGGTGACGACGCCACGGTAGGTGTCGTAGACCGAGTCGAAGATCATCGCCCGCGCCGGGCCGTCCGCGTCGCCGACCGGGGCCGGGACCAGGCGCACGACCTCGTCGAGCAGCGCCTCGACGCCGTCGCCGGTCTTCGCGCTGACCCGCAGGACGTCGGTGGGCTCGCAGCCGATGATGTGCGCGATCTCGGCGGCGTACCGGTCCGGGTCCGCGGCCGGAAGGTCGATCTTGTTCAGGACCGGGATGATCGTGAGGTCCTTCTCCATGGCCAGGTAGAGGTTGGCCAGGGTCTGCGCCTCGATCCCCTGCGCGGCGTCGACCAGCAGGATCGCGCCCTCGCAGGCCTCCAGCGCGCGCGAGACCTCGTAGGTGAAGTCGACGTGGCCGGGGGTGTCGATCAGGTGCAGGACGGTCTCCTGCTCGCGACCGTTCTCGTCCTTGACCGTCCACGGCAGCCGGACGTTCTGCGCCTTGATCGTGATGCCGCGCTCGCGCTCGATGTCCATCCGGTCGAGGTACTGAGCGCGGTAGTTGCGCGCCTCCAGCACGCCGGTCACCTGCAACATGCGGTCGGCCAGCGTCGACTTGCCGTGGTCGATGTGGGCGATGATGCAGAAGTTCCGGATGCGCTCCGGCGGCGTGAACGTGCGGTCGGCGTACGTCGTCACTCAGCAATCCATTCGCGTCGGGTCACCACCATCGTCCCACGTCGGCCGGGACGGGCCCGGGTCAGCCGCTCGACGACCCGGTCACCGCCCTACCGCGTACGGGTGAGCCCCTACAACGAGTCCCAGAAGCGGGTCAGGACGTCCGCGCCGCGCTGCGGGTCCTCGGCCATCCACCAGTGGCCCAGGCCCTCGAGCACCTCGGTGCGGGCACCCGCCCGCTCCGCGGCGCGCCGGCGCTGCGGGTCGGTGCCGACCATGTGGTCCTCGGTGGCCAGCAGTGACAGGCCCGGCCGAACCGCCGCCTTCTCCAGGTCCGCGCCCCGGCGGGCCAGCGCGGGCTGCGCGGCCGAGCGGTAGAGGGTGAGGATGCACTCCCCCATCGCGGCGTCCATGCCGGCGGCCACCCGCTCGGCGACCCCGGCCTCCATCCCGCGGCTGCTCAGGCGCCGGGCCGCGTCGGCCACCGGCGTGCCGACCATCTGCGCCACGGCCTGCTCACCCGCCTCCGGGGTCTGCCAGACCTGCGCGAGGTCGTGCCAGACGTAGTCCTCGTCGAACACCCCGACGATGTCGCTGGCCCAGCTGCGCAGCAGGTCCG
>NZ_JADQDD010000233.1 GCF_019263595.1 Pseudonocardia sp. KRD291
TGCAGGTCGAACCGGCCCAGGCCGAGGTCGACCCGGCCGGGGTGCACCGCGGCGACCGTCCCGAACTGCTCGGCGACCTGCAGCGGGCGGGTGTTGGGCATCTGCACCGCGCCGGGCCCGACGCGGATCCGTTCGGTCGCGGCGGCGATCAGGCCGACCAGCACCGGCGTCGACGACGACGCGACGCCGGTGTTGAGGTGGTGCTCGGCCACCCAGAACCGGTGGTAGCCGGCCCGCTCCGCGGCGCGGGCCAGGTCGATCGAGTTGCGCAGCGCGTCGCCGGCGGTGCCCCCGGCGGGCACCGGCGACAGGTCCAGGACCGACAGCGGAACGGTCATCCGCCCACCACCTCGGTACGCGCCCGGCCGGCGATCGCGGCCAGCAGTTCCCGCGTGTAGTCCTCGCGGGGGTCGTCGAACAGCTCCTCGGTGGGTCGCAGCTCCAGCAGCCGCCCGTCGCGCATCACCCCGACCCGGTGCGCGATCCGGCGCACCACGGCCAGGTCGTGCGAGATGAACAGGTAGCTCAGCCCGCTCCCGGCCTGCAGCTCGCCGAGCAGCTCGAGCACCTGGGCCTGCACGGAGACGTCCAATGCGGACACCGGCTCGTCGCACACCACCAGGTCCGGGGACAGGGCCAGCGCCCGGGCGACCGCGACCCGCTGGCGCTGCCCGCCGGAGAGCTCGACCGGGCGCCGCGGAAGGACCGACGACGACAGCGCGACGCGCTCCGTCAGCTCCGCGGCCCGCTGCCGCTGCTCGGCGTCGGAGCCGACCCCGAACGCCCGCAGCGGCTCGGTGATCACCTCCTCGACGGTGAAGCGCGGGTCCAGCGACGCGTACGGGTTCTGGTAGATCAGCTGGGCACGGCGGCGCAGCCGCCGCCAGGTGTCGCCCCGGGCGCGGGTGATGTCGTCCCCGTCGAACAGGACCTCGCCGGAGGTCGGGTCGGCCAGGCGCAGCAGCAGCCGCGCGGTGGTCGACTTGCCCGATCCGGACTCCCCGACCAGGGCCAGGGTCTCCCCGCGGCCGACGGTGAACGAGATGTCGTCGACGGCGCGCAGCGTGGCCCGGCGACCGTTCACCCGGGGCAGGCGGAACTCCTTGACCAGGTTCCGGACCTCGGCGATCGGCGCCGCGTCGGGTTCGCGCGGTGGTGGTGGCGGCACCGCGGCGGTCGCCGACAGCCCGGGCGCGGCCCCGATCAGCGCGCGGGTGTACGGGTCGCGGGCGCGGTGCAGGATCTCCTGCACCGGGCCCTGCTCGACGATCCGTCCACCGAGAGGAGCGTCAGCGGAACGAGCATCAGCACCGAGAGGAGCGTCAGCGGAACGAGCATCAGCACCGAGCGGAGCGTCGACGGAACGAGAACCGGACATGACCACGATCCGGTCGGCCCGGTCCGCCGCCACCGCCAGGTCGTGGGTGATCAGCAGCAGCGCGCTGCCGGTCTCGGCGCGCAGCGCGTCGAGGTGGTCGAGGATCCGGCGCGCCACGGTGGCGTCGAGGGCGCTGGTGGGCTCGTCGGCGATCAGCAGGACGGGGTCGGCGGCGATCGCGATCGCGATCAGCACCCGCTGCCGCATCCCGCCGGAGAGCTCGTGCGGGTACTGCCCGGCCCGCACCTGCGGCTCCGGCAGCCCGGCCCGTTCGAGCAGCTCGACGGCGCGGATCCGGGAGCCGCGCCGGTCGGCGAGGCCGTGCACCCGCAGCGCCTCGGCGACCTGGGTACCGATCTTCTGCACCGGGTTCAGCGACACCGTGGGGTCCTGCGGGATGAGCCCGATCCGCGCGCCCCGGACCGCGCGGAGCTGCTTCTCCGAGAGCGCGGTGAGCTCGTCGCCCGCATCCACGGCCGCGGCGCCGCCCCCGTCACCCGCACCGCCACCGGCGCCACCACCACCGGCGGCGCCGCGACCGCGAGCCAGCCGGATGCTGCCGGCGCTGACCGCGCCGTTGGCCGGGAGAAGCCCGACCACGGCCTGGGCCAGCGTCGACTTGCCCGACCCGGACTCCCCCACCACGGCGACGACCTCGCCCGGCGCCACCTCGAGGTCGACCCCGCGCAGCGCGTGGATCTGCCCGCCGGTCGCCCGGTAGGTCACCTCCAGGCCCTCGACCTGCAACAGCGGCGTCATGAGAACCTCGCCCACTCCCCGTCCAGGGCCCGGGAGATCCGGTTCACCGACAGCACGGTGGCCGCGATCGCGAACCCGGGCATCGCGCACAGCCACCACGCCGTGGCCAGGTAGTTGCGGCCCTCGGCCACCAGCGAGCCCCACTCCGGGGCGGGCGGCGGCGCGCCGTAGCCGAGGAAGCTCAGCGACGACACGGCCAGGATCGCCAGCCCGAACTCCAGCACCGCCAGCACCAGCACCGGACCGGCGGCGTTGGGCAGCACGTGCCGGCGCAGCGTGACGTACCAGCGGGTGCCGACCGAGCGGGCCGCCTCGACGTAGGTGGAGCGCCGGACCCGCAGCGTCTCGGCGCGCATCACGCGGGCGAAGTTCGCGACGCTCGCGATGCCCACCGCGATCGCCACCTTCACCGTGCCGAACCCGAGCGCGGTGATCAGCGCCAGGGACAGCAGGATCGCCGGGATGGCCAGCAGCACGTCGACGAAGCGCATCAGCGTCTCGTCCACCCAGCGCCCGACGAACCCGGCCAGCAGCCCGATCAGCCCGCCGACGACGAGCGCGACGGCCACCGCGATCACGGTCGCCTGCAGCGACAGCGACGCTCCGTGCACGACGCGGGTGTAGACGTCACGCCCGAGGTAGTCGGTGCCCAGGACGTGCCCGAGGCCGGGGGCCTGCAGCTTGTCCGCGGGCACCCCGAGCGTCGGGTCGCCCGGCGCGAGCACCGACGGCACGAACGCCGCGACCAGCACCAGCGCCACGAACACGATGGACACGACCAGCCCGGGGCGTCCGCGCAGGAACCGGCCCAGCCGGGCCAGCCGCTCGCGCGGGGTGGCCGGGACCGGCACCGCAACCGCGGCCCCGGGAACCGTCCCCTCCGCGGGAAGGAGTACGTCGGTGGTCATACGGCGGCTCCGGTCGTGATGCGCGGGTCGAGCACGGGATAGACGAGGTCGACGACGAGGTTGACCAGCACGAACACCAGCGCGGCGAACACGACGATGCCCTGCACGACCGGGATGTCCTGCACCCCGACCGAGGACACGGTCAACCGCCCCAGCCCGGGACGGGTGAACACGGTCTCGACGACCACCGACCCCGCGAGCAGGTTCCCGACGACGTAGCCGAGCACGGTCAACGCCGGGATCACCGCGTTGCCCAGTGCGTGGCGCAGGTGCACCCCGGCCTCGCCGACGCCCTTGGCCCGCGCCGTGGTCACGTACGGCTCGTCCAGGACCTGGCTCATCGACTTGGCCAGCACCTGCGCGATCAGCGCACCGGTCGGAAGCCCGAGGGTGATCGCGGGCAGCACCAGTGCCTCCGGCCCGCGGGCACCGACGGAGGGCAGCAGCCCGAGCCGGAACGAGAACAGCTGCACGAGCATCAGCCCGACCCAGAACACCGGAAGCGACACCGCCAGCGACGGCAGCCCCATCAGGACCTGCCGCAGCCAGCGCACCCGGGTGTAGGTCGCGACCAGCGCGACGGCCGACCCGAACACGATCGCCACCAGCAGCCCGGACAGCGCGATCTGCAACGTCGGCGGCAGCGCATCGCCGATCGCGCCGCGCACGTCGCGCCCGGTCGCGAACGAGGTGCCGAAGTCGCCGTGCAGGGCCGCCCACAGCTTCGTCCCGTACTGCGTGATCAACGGCTGGTCGAGCCCGTAGCGGGCACGCAGCGCGTCGAGCTGGGCGGGGCTGACCGGTTCGCCGTCCGAGCCGCCGGCCGCCATGGTCGCGACCGGGTCACCGGGCAGCAGGTAGAGCACCACGAACGACACCGTGTACGCCGCCCACAGGACCCCGACAGCGAGCGCGACGCGCCGCAGCAGGTAGACCGCCATCGGTTACTCCGATTTCCAGGTGTCGTGGAGCTGGATCCGCGAGGACGCGTCGAACGCCACGTCGTGTGTGGTCGGTGCGATGCCGAGGGTGGTCGTCAGCTCCACCACCGGGACGGTGAAGTGCTCGGTGAGAATCAGCTTCTGTGCCTGCGCCACCGACGCCGCGCGCTTCGCCGGGTCCACGGCCGCGGCCTGGCCGGTCAGCAGCGCGTCCAGCGGGCCGGGCTTGAACCGGTAGTAGTTCGTGCCCCCGCTCCAGAACGAGCTGCGCAGGATGTCCGGGTCGGCGCGGGTGAGGTTGGCCCACAGTGCGGTGTACTGGCCGCTCTGCTGAATCTGCGGGGTGTCGGAGATCTGCTTCTCCTGCAGCTGGGCGTCGATCCCGACGGCGCGCAGCTGCTGCTGGATCAGCTCCAGCGCAGGCTTCACGGTGGACAGGTTGTTCGCGAACGTGATCGGCAGCGTCAGCTTCTGCCCGTTCTTCACGCGGATCCCGTCCGGACCGGCCGTCCAGCCGGCCGCGTCGAGCACCGTGCCGGCCCGCGCCGCGTCGAACCCGAGCAGCGCCGCGTTGTCCGCGAAGGACGGCGTGCTCGAGGCCAGGACGCTGGTGGCCGGCTTCGTCTGGGACGTGAACACGGCGCCGACCACCTCGGGCCGGTTGATCCCGAGCGAGACGGCCTCCCGCACGGCCGGGTCCGACCCTAGCGGCGTGGCCTGGTTGAACGTGATGCCGAACGGCAGGCCGGGGTTCGCCCGGGCCGGCAGCGCGATCCCGGCGCCGGAGAGCGGCGCCTCGTCCTGCGGTCCGATGCTGGCCACGGCGTCGATCTCGCCGGCCTGCAGGCTGCCGGTGCGCACGCCGGACTCGGGCACGACGCGGAACTCGGCCCGGTCGAGGTAGGCCTCGCCGGGGTGGGTGAACAGCGACGAGCCCCAGTTGTAGCCGGTGCGCTTGGTCAGGACCGTGGCCTGGTCCTTGACGTAGCTCTCCAGCACGAACGGGCCCGACCCGATCACGCCGGCGCAGCGCTGGTCGTCGGTCTTCGCGGCACTGGCCGGGGACAGGATCCCGAGGCTGTGCGTGGACGTGGCCTGCAGGAACTGCGCGTTGGGCTTGCCGAACCGGACCGTGAACGTGGTCGGGCTCGTCACGGTGGTGCCCTGGTAGCCGGACAGGTAGCCCTTCGGAAGGCTGGCCCGGGCCCCGAGGGCGGGGACCCGGTCGAAGTTGGCCTTCACCGCGTTCGCGTCGAGCTTCGTGCCGTCGGAGAACGTGACGCCGGGGCGCAGCGTGAAGTCGTAGGCGGTGGCGTCGGCGTTGGGCTCGAAGGACGTGGCCAGCCACGGCGTGATGGCGCCGGTGGCGGGGTCCTGGTCGGTGAGGGAGTCCACGAGCTGGCGCACCGAGTAGACGGAGTCGTTGCTGGTCACCTGCTGCGGGTCGGCACAGCCCTGGTCGCTGGACACGGCGAAGGTCAGCGTGCCGCCGGGGCGCGGCGGGCCGGCGTCGGCGGCCGGGTCGGCACCCCCGCCGGATCCGCAGGCCGACAGCGTCAGCGCCGCGGTCGTGGCCAGGGCCGCGACCGTCCATCCGCGCCTCACGACGCCACCGACGAATCGATCGGACGGCGCTCGCCGAACCTCGACGGTGGGGCGAGGCCGAGGTTGTCGCGCAGCGTGGCGCCGGTGTACTCGGACCGGAACACCCCACGGTCGACCAGGCGCGGCACCACCTCGTCGACGAACTCGTCGAGGCCCGACGGGCTCACGTGCGAGCCGACGATGAAGCCGTCGGTGGCGCCGTCGCGGACGTAGCGGTCGATCTCGTCGGCCACCGTCTCGGGTGTCCCGACGAACACGGCGCGGTCGAACACGTGCTTGACCACCTCGCGCAGGCTCAGGTTCTGCTCCCGGCCCAGCTCGCGCCAGGCGGCCGCGGTGGCGTGCGCGTCCTGGGTCAGCGGGGCACGCCCGCGGATCCACTTCGGCGCGTCCGGGGTGGGGTCGAGGTCGGGCACCGGACCGTCGGGGTCGAGGTGGGACAGGTCGCGGTTCCAGACCATCTCGGCGAGCACGATCGCCGTCCAGGGGTCGACCTGGCGGTGGTGGATCTCGGCGTGGCGCTCCCGCGCCTCGGCGAGCGTGTCGCCGAGGACGACCGCGGCCGACGGGAGGATCTTCACCTCGTCCGGGTTCCGCCCGGCCTTCGCGACCCGGGCCTTGACGTCGTCGTAGAACGTTTTGGCCTCGTCGAAGCGCTGGTACCGGGAGAAGATCGCGTCCGAGTGCGCGGCGGCGAAGTCGCGGCCCGCGGGCGACTCGCCCGCCTGCAGGATCACCGGGTGTCCCTGCGGGCTGCGCGGGGTGGTGAACCGCCCGGAGACGTCGAACTGCTCGCCGGAGAACGCGAACTCGCCGACGTCGCCGTCGCGCAGGAACTGCGCCGATTCCTTGTCCGCGACGATCGCGTCGGAGCCCCAGGAGTCCCAGAGCCGGCGGACGACCTCGAGGGTCTCGCCGGCCCGGGAGTAGCGCTGGTGGTGCCCGAGGAAACCGCCGCGGCGGAAGTTCTCGCCGGTGTCGGCGTCCGAGCTGGTCACGACGTTCCAGGCGGCGCGGCCGCCGGAGAGCAGGTCCAGCGTCGCGAACTTGCGCGCCAGCTCGTAGGGCTCGTTGTAGGTGGAGTTGATGGTGCCGGCCAGGCCGATGTGCGAGGTGACCGCGGCCAGCGAGGCGAGCACGGTGAACGTGTCCGGGCGGCCCACGACGTCCTGGTCGAAGATCTCGCCGCCGCGGTCGCGTAGACGCAGGCCCTCGGCGAGGAACAGCAGGTCGAGCTTGCCGCGCTCGGCGGTGCGGGCCCAGTGCGCGAACGAGGCGAAGTCGATGTGGCTGCCGGAGGCCGGGTCGCTCCAGACGGTGTCATGGTTCACGCCCGGGAAGTACGCCCCGAGGATGATCTGCTTGCGGGTCATGCGGTGCTCCCGGCGGTCACGTAGCGGTTGGCCGGGCGGGAGAGCCCGAACCGCCCGCGCAGGGTGGTCTCGTCGTAGGCGGTGCGGAACGCGCCGCGGCGCTGCAGCTCGGGCACGAGCGCGTCGGTGATGGTTTCCAGGTCGTCGGGCAGCACCGCGGGGCGCAGGCGGAAGCCGTCGAGGCCCGCCTGCTGCCACTCGAGCAGCAGGTCGGCCAGGTCGGACGGGGTGGTGGCCAGGATCGCGGCGTCCGAGCGCAGCGGGGCGCGGGCGTCGAGGCGGGCCAGACGCTCCTGCGCCGCGGCACGGGTCTGGTCGAGGAGGACCACGAGGTCGGCGAGGATCCGCAGCGGCTCGCCCAGAGGAGCGCCGGCGGAACGAGCATCGGCGTTGCCCCGTCCGACGGCCGCCTCCGCGGCGCGCACCTCGCCGATCACCGAGCGCACCCCGTCGGCGTCGTGCGGGGTCACGAACACGACGTCGGCGGAGCGGGCGGCGAGGCGGTAGGGCACCTCGCGGTGCGCGAGCACGGCGACCAGCGGGTGCCCCTGCGGCGGGCGCGGCGTGATCGCCGGACCGCGGACGGAGAACTGCGGACCGGTGAAGTCGACGTGGTGCAGCTTGTCCCGGTCGACGAACCGGTTGGTGGCGTCGTCGCGGATCTCCGCGTCGTCCTCCCAGCTGTCCCAGAGCCGGCGCGCGACCTCGACGGCGTCGGCGGCCTCGTCGAACAGCTCGGCGACCAGGCGCACGGTCTCCGGGGTGTCCAGGTGCTCTCGGCGCACGCCGGGCAGCGTGCGGCGGCCCAGGTGGCGCGCCTCGTCGGCGCGGACCGAGACCTGCACCCGCCAGCCGGCCCGGCCGAGGCTGTCGTGGTCCAGCGTGGCCAGCGCGTTCGCGGTGTGGAACGGCTCGGTGTGCGTGGTGGTGACGGTCGGGACGAGCCCGATCCTGCTGGTCAACGGCGCCAGCAGCGCGGCGACGAGGTGCGCGTCGAGGCGTCCGCGGACCTGGTCGGTGCGCCGGTCGGGCTCGGCGAGGTGGTCGTGGGACTGCAGCCCGAACCCGTCCTCGATCGTGAGCAGGTCGAGCAGGCCGCGCTCGGCGGTGGCCGCGAGGTCGGCCCAGTAGCCGGCCGTGGACAGCTGGGCGGGTCGTGCGCCGGCCTCGCGCCAGGCGGCGGGATGCCATCCGGCGTCGCTCAGCGCGACGGCCAGGTGAAGGGAGTCCGATGTGGACATGGGTGGTGACCGCTTCCTGCGACGCCGGCGCCTCGGCAGAGGGACGTCGTGCGGGTGATGGGGTGGGGTTCCGTCCGGGCGGTCAGGCCGGACAGGCGGCGCTGGTGACGCGCAGCAGATCCACGTGGCGGCGGTAGCGCCCGTGGTAGGAGGCCCGTGCGACGGACGGGACGCGGAAGGCCCGCGCAGCCGTTCCGTTCATCGGTCCCCCCATCGAACCCGGCGTGAGCACCCGCACCCGCGGGGCGCGGGGGGTTGCTGCGGCGTCGTCGAGCCAGGTCTCTCGGCCGCTCTGGATGGTGCGCACCCGTTGCCGGGCGCTGCGATGACTGTAGGTAGCTACTCCCGTGGCGTGTCAACACCTCCGGTGAGGAACGTGACGCTCACCGCCCCCGCGACATCGGCTTGACATCGGCGATCAGGCACTCGTAGCTTCACCACCAGGTCATGAGCGCCAGCGTCAAGCCCCGGCTCGCTGGCCGGCAACCCTCCTCCGCGGTGGGGTGCTCCGGGTGAGGACCCGGCCGGCGCGACACCCGCGACCGGCAAGCGCGGACCCGCGGGCACGTCCCGGGTCCCGACGGACCCGAGGAACCTCCATGTCCACTGCTCTCGCCACGCCCGTCCCCTCCCGTGTGCCCGCCACCGCCACGCCACCGGCCCCGGCGGCCACCTGCGGGCTCCCGGCCGTCGTCGGCGCCGACCTGCAGGTGCCGCTCGTCGACGGACGCACGGTGCGCTACGCCAACCTCGACGTCGCCGCCAGCGCGCCCGTCCTGCGCGCGGTGGCCGACGAGGTCGCCGAGCTGCTGCCCTGGTACTCCAGCGTGCACCGTGGAGCCGGCTACGCCTCGCAGGTGTGCACCGGGGCGCTGGAGGGCGCCCGGGAGACCGTCGCGGCGTTCGTCGGCGCACGCCCGGACGACGTCGCGGTGTTCACCCGCAACACCACCGACGCGCTGAACCTGCTCGCCTCCTGCACACCGGGGGCGGTGCTGACCCTCGACGTCGAGCACCACGCGAACCTGCTGCCCTGGCAGTCCCTGCCCGGTTCGCGGGTGATCCCGGCCCGCGCCACGGTCGACGCGACGCTGGCGGCGATCGACGACGCGCTGGCCAGGGGCCGGTTCGCGCTCCTCGCGGTCACCGGTGCCTCCAACGTCACCGGCGAGACCCTGCCGATCGCGCAGCTCGTCGACATCGCGCACGCCTACGGCACCCGGGTCGTGGTGGACGCCGCCCAGACCGCGCCGCACCGCCGGATCGACATCTCCGCCTCCGGCGCCGACTACGTCGCGCTGTCCGGGCACAAGCTCTACGCGCCGTATGGCACCGGTGCCCTGGTCGGGCGTCGGGACTGGCTCGACGTCGCCGCGCCGCACCTGGCCGGCGGCGGCGCGGTCCGCCACGTCGGCGTGCACGGGACGACCGCCGAGGCCGCATGGGCCCCGGCCCCGCAGCGGCACGAGGCCGGCACCCCGAACGTCCTCGGCGCGGCCGCGCTGGCCGCGGCGTGCCGCACCCTCGCCCCGCTGCTGGACCCCTCCGGCGCCGCGTCCGCGCACGAGCGCGCGCTGCTGACCCGCCTCACCGACGGGCTCGACGCGACCGACGGCGTCACCTCGCTGCGGATCTGGGCCGACGCCCCGGACCGGGTGGCGGTGGCGAGCTTCGTGGTCGACGGCGTCCCGGCCGGCCTGGTCGCGGCGTACCTGTCGGCCGAGCACGGGATCGGGGTCCGCGACGGGCGGTTCTGCGCGCACCCGCTACTGGCCCGGCTCACCGGCGACGCGGGTGACCCCTCGGGCGACGCCGTGCGCGCCAGCCTCGGGCTGGGCAGCACCGACGACGACGTCGACCGCCTGCTCGCGGCGCTGTCCGCGCTGGTCGCCGACGGGCCGGGCTGGGAGTACGCCGTCGTCGACGGCCGGTGGGCGCCGACCCCGGACCCGCGGTGACGGACATCATGAGGGTTGACTCCCGGTGCCGGCCTGCAGAGGATCGAGGGATGCACGACGGCCGGAACCTGACGTCGCGACGTCACGTCGACCTCATGCGC
>NZ_JADQDD010000234.1 GCF_019263595.1 Pseudonocardia sp. KRD291
TCGCGACGCTGCTGCAGATGGGTGCCACCGAGTACCAGCCGATCACCGAGCACGGCGACGGGTCCGGGTTCACGACCGCCTCGGTGATCGACCCGTTCGGCAACGTCCTGGGCGTCATGCACAACCCTCACTTCCTCGAGATGCTCGCCGCGCGGAGCGCGTCGTGACCGCGGTGCTCGACGTCCTGGTGGCCGACCGCGCGCAGTGGCGCGCCTGGCTGTGCTCGCAGAGCGGCACCGCCGAGGAGATCTGGCTGGTCATCCCGCACGCCCGTCACCGAACCCCGGAGAACTCCGGGATCAGCCACCGGGAGGCGATCGAGGAGGCCCTGTGCGTCGGCTGGATCGACAGCCACGCCCGCCGGTACGACGAGTACTCGATGATCCAGCGCTTCGGCCCGCGCGGTCCGCGCAGCACCTGGAGCAAGGTCAACCGCGAGATCGTGGAGCGGCTCGAGACCGACGGGCTGATGACCCCGGCGGGACGGGCCGTCGTCGACCTCGCCCGGCGGACCGGGACGTGGTCGGTCCTCGCCGAGGCGCAGGACGGCGTCGTCCCCGACGACCTGCGCGAGCACCTCGCCGGCGACGCCGCGTCCTTCGACGCGTTGTCCCCGTCGGCCCGGCGCACGATCCTGGAATGGATCGCCCGCGCGAAGCGTCCGGAGACGCGCCGACGCCGGATCGCCCGGGTCGCCGAGTGCGGCGCTCTCTGCACCACCCCTCCGGAGCTCAACCTCCGGACCCGCGTCGCCCGGCCCTGACGAGAGCCGAGGAGCAGCCGCGGCCGACGCCTCACCGGCGCCCGATCCCCAGTGACCTCGATGAGCGTCACGAAATGGCGACCGACCCGACCACAACGTGACGCCCGATCGGCACTGGCCCGGGCACGCCCGCCGAGATTCACGGGATGGCGATATTTGCCACCACAACGTGACTCCCGATCATCGCCTGGTCCGGCGGCCCTCACGAGCGTCACGAAATGGCGATCCCGCACACCACAAGTTGACGGTCGATCGCCCGCCGCAGGTGCGTATCGCGGAACGCACGCCCGGCGGGCCGGTGCGACGCTCACGCGGCGCGTGAACTCAGGCGGGATCGGGCACGTATCGGCCCGCCATGGACTCCGCCCAGTCCGACAGATCGGGATGCTCCGCCGCAACGTCGAGCAATCCGGTGATGGACCAGTACCGGACGGGTACCGATGGGACGGCTGCGGCGACCGCCTGCACGACACTGCGGGCACGATCGTCGTCGGCACGACCGAGAACCACCGCCAACACGTCGTCGCACTCGCCGTTCGCACGGACCGATTCGGTGAGCAGAACGGAACGCAGGAATTGGGTCCTGCCGGCGCGATGTAGTGCCTCGACGTCTCCTTCTGCGAGACCGAGCCGCTTCAGCAGATGCTCGTAGCGATCTGCGCGACCTGCCTTCTTCAAACGATCTCTGGAGAATTCGTCGGTGTACTTGACCTCGATGGTGATCAGCAGCCGGCGTCCGTCGGAGGTACGGCCAGCGGCAGCGATATCGGCCGCGCTCTTGTCGCCGGTGTGCGTCGCCGGGCGCGGTGCCCACTCGGCCTGCAGACCGTCGAGGTCGAAAGGGGCGTCATCGGCATTGATCCGGTCGAACGTCACGATCTTCTGCCCGGTCATGGTCGACAGGACCGTCAGCGTGGACTCCGGCCGTGCCCGCAGCTCACCGGCGAGACTGAACGCCAATGGCTGGCTCGACAGCAGGTTGCGCCACAAGCGGCCCACCTCGACCACGCCGCCGGCGCTGCGCACCACAGGTATCCGCGCCCGTGTGTACTCGATGGCGGCGTCGGACATGAGGTTCCAGCCCGCGTCCTCCGCGGAGATCCCGTCGTGCTCGACGGGCAACATGCTGTCGACGAGCTTCGTGTCTCGATCGCCCCGACCTTCCGGAGCCTCGAGGACCTCGTCCCGCCATTGGCCCTGGTGCGCGCGATGGCGTCGTCGCGCGACCGGGTCGGAGTCGACCCGACGTCGACCGCCACGTTCGGCGTTCCACAGGGCGTGGTCGACTTCCCACGGAGTGCGACCGATCTCGGCGGCTGCATCGGTGAGGAGCGTGCGTGCCTCGCCGGTACCGACCGGGCGGTCGAGGACACGCCCCAACCAACGGAGAACCATCCGGTCCGGCTTGATGATCTGGTCGTCGCCGAGCAGCATCCAGAGGTAACCGAGCCGGACTTCACCGCTCCCGTTGCCCCGGACCTTGCGCAGCCGCTCTTCCAGCGCAGCGAGCCTGGAAGCGTCGATGAGCAATGCGGGGAGGTCGGCGTAGCGCTCCACACCCGCTTCGACGAGTGCGCCGGCGTACTCGCGTGCCGCCTCTGCCTTGAGGATCCCGCCCCGAGGGCTCGTGCGTTGGCGGTTCCGCAGGACGGTCGCAGCGAACACGTCGACCTCGTCCACATCCACATCCGCGAGGAAGGCGCTCAGCGCCTGTTCGGCGTATGTCCCGATTACGGCGGCCGTATCCGAGGTCTGCAACGGCGTGATCCCGACCGTGTCCGCGTAGCGGCGGCAAGTGTTCACGGTGGTCGTGTAGCGCGCGCCCATCGAGAACACCGCGTCGAGGATGCAGAGGCTGACGTGAGCCCACCTCCGGTCCCGCGGGGTGATCGCCAGCGACCGGGCGGCGTCGGTCACGAGCCTGACGGCATCCATCAGGAGATGGTGTCGCCTAGCGCGTCGGCGAGGACGTGGGGCCACCCAATCGTGGCTCGCCTCCTCCGTGGTGCCGGTTCATGAGACAGAAACTCACCGACACCACGTCGAGCGTCACGAAATGGCGATCGAGCGCACCGGAACGTGACGGCCGATCGCAGCAGGGGTCCGCCGTCTCGTCGAGCGTCACGAAGCGGTGGCCCGAGCGACCAATACGTGACACTCGATCCGTGGCCGGGCGGACATCCACCCCCGGGATGGACGCCTTGCCCGCCCGCGCTCGGGGATCGGCCTGCGCTCGGACCTGCTCACCGGAGGTGTGCGCGAGCTACCGGTCACCTGGTGAGCCGGGGGCCACATCGAACTCGGCGGCGCGGGGACGCCTGCGCCACCTACGGTGGATCGCGTGATCGATCTCCGCGTCGCCGGCCTGGACCACCCGGATGCGGTGGCGTTGAACGAGCAGGTGCAGAGCTACTACCGCGAGATCTACGGCGACGGTGACGTGACGACGCTGCTGCGCGAGCAGTTCGACGCCCCGCGCGGGATCTACCTGGTCGGCTACGACGGCGTCCGCCCGGTCGCGTCCGGAGCCTGGCGTGCGCTCGAGCCGGACCCGGTCGACCCGGTCGACGACGTCGTCCGCGACGGCGACGCCGAGATCAAACGGATGTACGTGGTGCCCGACGTCCGGGGCAAGGGGCACGCCCGCGCGGTGCTCGCCGAGCTCGAACGCACCGCCCGCGCGGCCGGGCGGCGACGGATGGTGCTCGAGACCGGGACCCGGCAACCGGACGCGGTGGCGCTCTACGTCAGCTCCGGGTACACCTCGATCGGAACCTTCGGCGTGCACCGCGACGACCCCCGCTCGCGCTGCTTCGCCAAGCCGCTGGTCTGATCACCGGCCCCGTCCGGGGAGTTCCGGGACCCGGCACGGGTGAGCACTGCCTCGTGAACGGGCGTTATGTCGGTCCCGGTCGATAGGATCGACGTCGACCCCCCCTCAAACGTCCGGATCGCCCCCGCCGGATCGCCCCGACGACGCGTGTACGCCTCCCCGGGCCGCGCCGCTAGGAGCTTGACGACCGTGCTGGTGCTCGTGCTCGCCCATCTCGCGGTGGCCGCCGTGCTGCCCACGGTGGCGCGCCGCAGCCGGGCGTTGGCGTTCGGCGCCGCCGCGGTCCTTCCGGCGGTCACCCTGGTCTGGGCACTGGCGAACGCCGAGGCCGCGCTCGGGGCCGGCGTCTCGGAGCGGGTGGAGTGGGTGCCGCAGCTGGGTCTGTCGTTGAGCCTGCGCCTGGACGCGCTCGGGCTGGAGATGGTCGTGCTGGTCAGCGGGCTGGGCGCGCTGATCCTGGCCTACAGCGCCTGGTACTTCGGCTCCGGCAGCCGGGACGCGCCGCGGACGGCGACGCTGCTGCTCGCGTTCGCGGGCTTCATGCTCGGCCTCGTCCTGGCCGACGACCTGCTCACGCTCTACGTGTTCTGGGAGCTGACGACGATCGCGTCGTTCCTGCTGGTGGGGCAGGGCGGCCTGCACCGGGCGAACCGTCGGGCCGCGGTGCAGGCACTGCTGGTCACGGTGTTCGGCGGGCTGGCGATGCTGCTGGGCATCGTGCTGCTCGGGCACGCGGCCGGCACCTACGTGATCTCCGAGATCGTCGCCGCGCCGCCGGTCGGGGCGGCCGCGACGGCCGGGCTCGTGCTGATCCTGCTCGGTGCACTGACCAAGTCCGCGCAGCTGCCGTTCCACCCCTGGCTGCCGGCGGCGATGGCCGCCCCGACGCCGGTCAGCGCGTACCTGCACGCGGCGTCGATGGTGAAGGCCGGGGTCGTGCTGGTCGCCCGGCTCTCCCCGGCGTTCGCGGTCCGCCCGGAGTGGTGGGTCCCGGTCGTCGTGCTCGGGCTGGCCACGATGCTGCTCGGTGGTTGGCGGGCGCTCACCGAACCCGACCTCAAACGGCTGCTCGCGTTCGGCACGGTCAGCCAGCTCGGCTTCCTGATGGTGCTCTTCGGCGCGGGCGGGCGGATCGCCGCGTTCGCGGGCATCGGGATGCTGCTCGCACACGGGCTGTTCAAGGCGCCGCTGTTCATGGTCGTCGGCGCCATCGACAAGATCACCGGCACCCGGCGCGTCGACGAGCTGTCCGGTCTCGGCAGGCGCCGCCCCGGGCTGGCCTGGGTGGCCGGTCTCGCCGGCGCGTCGATGGCCGGGCTGCCGCCGATGCTCGGCTTCGTCGGCAAGGAGGCGGCGTTCGAGGCCTTCCTGCACGACGCCGACCTGCGCGGCTGGATCGTCGCGATCGGCCTGCTGATCGGGTCGATGCTCACCGTCGCCTACACCGTCCGGTTCCTGCGGGGCGCGTTCGGCACCAAGCCGGGCCGCGAACCCACCGAGTCCTCCGCGCCGTCGGCCGGGCTGACCGTGCCCGCCTGGATCTGCGCGATCGCCGGGATCGGCCTCGGCGTGTTCTACGGGTTCCCCGACGGCCCCGCCGAGTCCTACGCGGCGGCCTACCCCGAGGCGGGCGACCCGGTCGCGGCGGACTACCACCTGGCCCTGTGGCACGGCCTCGGCCTGCCGCTGCTGTTCTCCGCGCTCGCACTCCTCGGCGGCCTGGCCCTGCACCGGTGGAACCCCGTGGTGGCCGCGACGTCGGCCCGGTTCGCGACCCCGGTGTCCGCGCAGCGGAGCTACGAGCACGTGGTGAGCGGGCTGGAGCGCCTCGCCACGTTCGTCACCGGTCGCCTGCAGGCGGGCTCGCTGCCCGTCTACCTGGGCTCGGTGCTCATCACGATGCTGGCGTTGCCCGGCGTGGCGATGGTGCGGGCGCTGGTCGCCGGCCTGCTGCCGCCGATGCCGCGCCTGATCGACACGGTCGTGCAGCTGCCGCTGGGGGCGGCGGTGATCCTGTGCACGCTGGGGCTGCTGCGGGCCCGCCGCCGGTTCACCGCGGTGCTGCTGGTCGGGGCGATCGGCTACGGCATCGGCGGGCTGTTCATCGTCGACGGCGGACCGGACCTGGCACTGGCACAGTTCCTCGTCGAGACGCTGACGCTGGTCGCATTCGTCTTCGTGCTGCGTCGCCTGCCCGCGCACTTCGACACGACGCGCACCGCCCGGGCGTCGCGGCGGGCGACGGTCACCAAGGCGGTGGTGGCGGGCGCTGCGGGGATCATGGTCGCGGTGACCGCGGTGCTGCTCGGCGGCGCCCGCACGGCGCCGACGACGGCCAGCGCCGAGTACATCGCGCAGTCCAGGGAGGGCACCGGCTCGGACAACGTGATCGCCGCGATCCTGGTCGACTTCCGCGCGCTGGACACCGTCGGCGAGATCAGCGTCCTGCTGGTGGCCGCCGCGGGCACCGCGAGTCTGGTCCTGGCCACCCGGTTCGACCGCCGCACCCGCCGGGACGACGTCGAGAGCGGCTCCGGATCGCCGGACCACGAGAGGGAGGTGCTGGGGTGAGCAGCGGGAACCAGCAGAGGACGGGAGCCGAGCCGCCGTCGTCGGGAGCCGTCGACACCGGCGCTCCGGTGCCCTTCGCGGAGTGGGACACCCCGGCCGAGCGGTGGTCGTTGCCGGGCGCGTGCCCGGTCGGCGCGCGCCGCACGCTGATGCTGGAGACGGCGGCCCGGGTGCTGTTCCCGATCGTCCTCGTGTTCTCGGTGTACCTGCTGATCGTCGGTCACTACGGCCCCGGCGGCGGGTTCGCGGGCGGGTTGACCGCCGGACTCGCGTTCGTGCTGCGCTACATCGCCGGCGGCGGCGCCGACGGCGCCGAGATCGGCGCCCGGATCAAAGTGCGGCCGCCGATGCTGGTCGGTCTGGGACTCACCGTTGCCGTGCTCGCCGCGCTGATCCCGGTCCTGTTCGGTGCGCCCGTGCTGGCGAGCGCCAAGGCGACGTTCGTGCTGCCGGTGATCGGCCGGGTGGACCTGGTGTCGAGCCTCGCGCTCGACATCGGCGTGTACCTGCTGATCATCGGCGTGGTGCTGGACCTGCTGCGCTCGCTGGGCAGCGGCATCGAGCGCGACGCCCGTGCCGCGGGCGACGACCCGGAGGACGTCGAGCACCCGGTGATGCGGCTGTGAGCAGCATCAACCTGGCCATGGCGCTGGTTCTGGCCGTCCTGTACTCGGTCGGCTTCTTCCTGCTCCTGCAACGTTCGCTGATGCGCATCCTGATCGGCATCGTGGTGCTCGGACACGGCGCGAACCTGCTGCTGCAGCTGGTCGGTGGCCCGCCCGGGCGGGCGCCGGTCCTCGGTGTCGCAGCGCCCGAGGAGTTCACCGACCCGTTGCCACAGGCACTGGCCCTGACCGCGATCGTGATCACGTTCGCGCTCACCACCTACCTGCTCGCACTCGGCTACCGGTCCTGGGTGCTCACCGGGCACGACGAGGTCCAGGACGACATCGAGGACCGCCGGATCGCGCTGCGCGGCCGTCCCGAGGGGTCGATGGGCGAGGACGCCGCGGAGGGCGGCCCGGAGTCCGACGGCGACGACCCGGGTTCGGCCGCCGCCTCCGAGGAGCCCGATGACGCGGAGCCGGACGAGCCCGCCGCGGTCGGCGCCGGGTCCGGTACGGACGTCTCCGGGCCGACGGACGGCGACGGCCGCACGGACGGGGCGGGCCGATGAGCCCCGACTCGCTCCTGACCGCACTGCCGGCGATCGCGATCCTGCTGCCGATCCTGGGCGCGGCCCTGTCGGTGGTCGGATCCCGCTCGGCGCGGCTGCAGCGGTTGATCGGGATCGCGGTGCTCTCGGCGGTCAGCGCGATCGCCGCGGTGCTGCTGGTCGCCGCGGACTCGGGCGGTCCGGTGGTCACCGAGCTCGGCGGCTGGCGGGCGCCGATCGGTGTGGTCCTGGTGGCCGACCGGCTCTCCGCGCTGCTGTTGCTGATCTCGACGCTGGTCACGCTGGCGGTCCTGGTCTACGCCATCGACCAGCGGATCTCCGACTACGGCCGGGAGACCCCGTCCACCACGTTCCACCCGATCTTCCTGATGCTCACGACCGGTGTGTCGATGGCGTATCTGACCGGCGACCTGTTCAGCCTGTTCGTCGCGTTCGAGATCATGCTGGCCGCGTCCTACGTGCTGATCACCCGTCGGACCGACGCCGCCCGGGTGCGCTCCGGAATGACCTACGTGATCGTCAGCCTGGCGTCGTCGCTGCTGTTCCTGACCACGATCGCGCTGGTCTACGCCTCGACCGGCACGGTCAACCTCGCCGACCTGGCCGGCCGGATCCCCCAGCTCCCCCCGGAACTGTCGACGGTGCTGAGCCTGATGGCCGTGGTCGTGTTCGGGATCAAGGCGGCGATCGTGCCGCTGCACTTCTGGCTGCCCGACAGCTACCCGAACGCGCCCGCACCGGTCACCGCGCTGTTCGCCGGCCTGCTGACCAAGGTCGGGATCTACGCGCTGCTGCGGACCCAGACGTTGATCTTCCCGCACGACGGCCCGTCGATCCTGCTGCTGGTGCTCGCGGCCCTGACGATGGTCGTGGGTGCCCTCGGGGCGCTGGCCCAGAACGACCTGAACCGGCTGCTGTCGTTCCTCCTGGTCAGCCACATCGGCTTCATGCTGTTCGGGCTGGCGGTGTACGACGTGCGCGGGGTCGCGGGCACGGCGCTCTACGTCGTCCACCACATCACCGTGCAGGCGACGTTGTTCCTGGTCAGCGGATTGATCACGCGACGGACCGGGACCGTGTCGATCGACGCGATGGGCGGACTGGTCAAACTCTCGCCCGGTCTGGCCGTGCTGTTCGCGATACCCGCGCTGACGCTGGCCGGGATCCCTCCGACGTCGGGGTTCGTGGCCAAGCTGGCGCTGCTCGAGGCCGGGGCCGGGGCGGGCGTCGCGGGGTCCGTCGTGGCCGGCGTGGTGGTCCTGGCCAGCCTGCTGACGCTCTACGCGATGGCCCGGGTCTGGGTGCGGGTGTTCTGGGGCAAGCCCAAGGAACCGCTGCCCGATCCGGACCCGACCGACGAGCTCGTCGTCGGGACGGCGCGGACGTCGACGCCGATGTTCGTGGCCAGCGCCGGGCTGATCGCGGTCAGCGTGCTGATCGCGGTCGGCGCGGGACCGCTGACCGAGGTCACCACCCGCGCCGGGACCGACCTGATCGGGCGCACCCCCTACGTCGACGCCGTACTCGGCGAGGGCGCGCCGGGTGCGGGGCAGCCGGGAGTGGGCCGATGACCGTCTACCGGGCGTTCCCTCCCGGGGAGGAGTCATGAACACCACCTTCGTGCGCCGGCTGCCGCAGGTCCTCGGCCTGACCCTGGTATGGGTCGCGCTCTGGGGCATCTTCTCGCCGAAGATCATCCTCGGCGGGGTGCTGGTCGCCGTCGCCGTCACCGTGATGTTCCCGATGCCGCTGCTCGACCGGCTCCCGGTGCGCCCGTGGCCGTTGCTGCGGTTGATCGGCTTCCTGCTGGTGGACCTGGTGATGTCCGGGATCGTGGTCGCGCGCCAGACGCTGTGGCACGGTCCGCGGGCCCGCGCCGGGATCATCGCGGTGCCGATGCTGACCCGTTCCGGACGGGTCGCGACGATGATCGCCGGAGGGCTGGCCCTGACCCCGCGCAGCTTCGTGCTGCAGATCGACCGGCGACGCGGCGTCTGGTACGTCTACGCGCTCGGCCTGGCCTCGGACGCCGATATCGAGCAGGTCCGCCTGCAGGTGTACACGCTGCAACGACGGGTGATCGAGGCGTTCGGCCACCGGGACGAGGTGGCGCGCTGCCACCGGGAGGCGCCGGCCGGGCCTCTCTCCGAACGGATGGAGGAGCCGTCGTGACGGTCGTGTTCACGCTGGTCCTGCTCATGCTGACCGCGGCGGCCGGGCTGACGATGCTGCGGCTGTTCCGGGGGCCCAGCACGCTGGACCGGCTCGCCGCCCTGGACGTGTTCGTGGTGCTGATCGTGGCCGCGGCGGCGGTCTATGTCGCCTACTACCAGGACGGGTCGAACATCCCGTTGCTGGTCGCGGTGTCGCTGACCGTGCTGGTCGGTACGGCGGCCGCCGCCCGGCTGCTCGAGCGATGGGAGCGGCACCGGTGAGCGGCGTCGACGTCGGTCCGTCCGTGGAGACGCCGTGAGCTGGGACGAGATCCGCAACGTGCTGTGCGCCGTGCCGATGCTGCTCGGTGCGGCGTTCTGCCTGCTCGGCGCGCTCGGGCTGGTGCGGCTGCCGGACCTGCCCGCCCGGTTGCAGGCCGCGACGAAGCCGCAGACCCTCGGGCTGCTGCTGATTTTGCTCGGGACGGCGTTCCGGGTGGAGTGGGAGAGCGCGGTCACGCTGCTGCTGGTCGTGCTGTTCCAGGTGGTGACCGCCCCGGTGATCTCGCAGATCGTCGGGCGTTCGGCCTACCGCAGCGGCACCCTGGACCGCTCCCGCCTGATCGTCGACGACCTGACCGCCCAGG
>NZ_JADQDD010000235.1 GCF_019263595.1 Pseudonocardia sp. KRD291
GCTGGCCCGCGAGGTCCGCGACGGCGTCGCCGGGCGGTTCGGCGTGACGCTGCACCCGGAACCCGTGCTGGTCGGCTGCGCGCTCTGACCCGCCGGGCGGGTGGCGGCCCCGACATCCGCCGGGTGGAGGCCGCGCGTCCCGCGTACCGTCGGCGACCGCGTTCGCTCGTTCGTGCGGGCAACCTCCGGCGGTCCCGACCGTCCGAGCAGGGGGACGCACGATCTGTGGGGGATGCTGAGACATGCGACGGCTGCTGATCGTGGCGGTGGCGATCATCGGGGTGCTGGGCGTGGTCACCGCCGTGGCGACGGCGAGCGGCCGGTCCGGCCTGGACTCCGCGGCACCCGCCCCGGACGGCCCGGACGCGGCGGTGAGCTACGAACCGGCCGCCGGCGCCACCGCGCTGAACCCGACCGCGCCGGTCGCGGTCCGCGCGACCGGCGGCACCCTGGACCAGGTCGCCCTGGACGGCCCGGACGGGGAACCGGTCGCGGGGGCGCTGAACGCCGAGCGCACCGCGTGGACGGCGTCCGAGCCGCTCGACTACGCCACCACCTACACCTGGTCCGGCCGAGCGACCGGGCCGGACGGCCGGGCGGTCCCGCTGCAGGGCACGGTCGCGACCGTGAAGCCCTCGCAGGAGGTGCGCGGCACGCTGAACATCGGCGACGACCGGACCGTCGGCGTCGCGGCCCCGATCGAGATCCAGTTCGACACCCACGTCGACGACCGGGCCGCCGTCGAGCGCCGGCTGAAGGTCACGACCTCGCGCGACGTCGAGGGGGCGTGGGGCTGGCTGCCGGACGAGAACGGCGGTTCCCGGGTGCACTGGCGGCCCAAGGAGTACTGGCCGGCGAACACGAAGGTCACCGTGGACGCCCCGCTCTACGGCATCGCCTACGGCGGCGGGGACTACGGCCAGTCCGACCTGACCAGCTCGTTCACGATCGGGCGCAAGCAGGTCGTGAAGGCCGACACCCGGTCGTTCGGGATGGTCGTGGAGCGTGACGGCAAGCAGGTCGGGAGCTACCCGGCCAGCTACGGGCTCGGCTCCGACCCGAACCGCAACACCCGCTCCGGCATCCACGTGGTCACCGAGAAGTTCACCGACAAGCGGATGGTGAGCGCGCAGTACGGCTACGACGTGATGGAGAAGTGGGCGGTCCGGATGAGCAACAACGGCGAGTTCATCCACGCCAACCCGGCCTCGTCCGGGGCGCAGGGCTCCTCCAACGTGACGCACGGCTGCGTCAACCTCTCGCTCGCCGACGCGAAGGCCTACTACGACACCGCGCTCTACGGCGACCCGGTCGAGGTCACCGGAACTCCGGTCGCGCTCTCGCCGAAGGACGGCGACGTCTGGGACTGGACGCTGAGCTGGGAGAAGTGGCAGCAGCTCTCGGCCCTCTGACCGGCTCTGTGACCGGCGGGGCGGTTCGCCCGTCGGCGTGCCGGGTATGCGCGGGGATGAGCGATCGAACCGTGGGCCCCGAGGGACAGCAGGCCGCCGACGAGCACGCCGCCAGCCGCGCGACCCCGCTGCCCGAGGAGGAGGCGGGGGCGCCGACCAGCGGCGACGCGCGGGACGGCGCCGAGGCGATCCTGCGCGAGTCCGAGGAGCGCATCGCCGGTGCCGTGTCCGGCGACGAGCCCGGCGACGACGCGGAGCAGAATCGGCGCTCCGAGGAGACCCTGTAGGCGCTGCCGCGGGCCTGACGCAGGTGCTCAGCCCTCCCGGTACGCCCGGCTGCCGGAGGCCTGCGCGCGCGGCTTGAGCACGATCTGGTCCAGGTTGACGTGCGAGGGCCGGGTCGCCGCGAACGTGATCGTCTCCGCGACGTCGTCCGGGGTCAGCGGCGTGATGCCCGCATAGACCTTCGCCGCCTTCTGCTCGTCGCCCTTGAACCGGACGAGCGAGAAGTCGGTCTCGACCATGCCGGGCAGGATCTCGGTGACCCGGATCGGGCGGCCCAGCAGCTCCCCGCGCAGCGTCCGGTGCAGCATCGCCTGCGCGTGCTTGGCCCCGGTGTAGCCGGCACCGTTGTCGTAGGGCTCGAGCGCCGCGATCGAGGTGACGGTGATGATGTGCCCGTCACCGGACGCGTCGAGCTTCGGCAGCAGCGCCTTGGTCAGGCGCAGCGTGCCCATCACGTTCGTCTCCCACATCCAGCGCCAGTCGTCCTCGTCGGCCTCGGCGACGGGCGCCAGGCCCTTCGCGCCGCCGGCGTTGTTGACCAGCAGCCGGCACTCGGGGACGGCCCCGGTGAACGCGGCGACCGAGTCGGCGTCGGTGACGTCCAGGGCGAGCGCGGTGCCGTCGATCTCCTTCGCGATCTGTTCGCACTTCTCGACGCGACGGGCGCCGAGCACCACGTGGAACCCGGCCGCGCCCAGTGCACGCGCGGTCGAGGCGCCGATCCCGGAGCTCGCGCCGGTGACGACGGCGGTCGGACGGTCGTTCGGGGAAGCCATGCGACCAGCCTAGGAGAGCCGGCGCGGAGCTGCCGGGCCCACCGGGCGGGGGGAAGTTCACCAGGCCGCCCGGTCGCGGGTCACCCGGATGTCGACGGACGGCCATCTCGACCACAGAGCGTCACGATCATGGGACACACGATCGGGCGGCGGGGCTTCCTCGGATGGACGGGCGCGGGCGCGGCGGCCGTGCTGTTGGGCACCGGGGCCTGGGACGCGGGTGCGGCGAGCGCGGCCCCGAGGCCGGTGCGCGCGGGAGACCCCTTCACGCTCGGCGTCGCCTCCGGTGACCCGGCCGCCGACTCGGTGGTGCTCTGGACCCGGCTCGCGCCGGACCCGCTGGCCGCCGACGGGCGCGGCGGCATGCCCGACCGTCCGGTGCCGGTGGCCTGGGAGGTCGCCACCGACGAGCAGATGCGCACGGTGGTCCGCCGCGGGCAGGTGCTCGCCACCCCCGCGCTCGCGCACGCCGTACACCCCGAGGTCAACGGCCTGGCGCCGGACCGCGAGTACTTCTACCGGTTCAAGGTGCTCGGCCCCGGCGGGGCGCTCTCGCCGGTCGGTCGCACCCGCACGACCCCGCGGCCGGGGGACACGCCGTCGTCGCTGGCCTTCGCGTTCGCGTCCTGCCAGAACTGGGCCGACGGCTTCTACACCGCCTACGACCACATGGCGCGCGAGGACCTGGACCTGGTCGTGTTCCTCGGCGACTACCTCTACGAGGGCGACATCACCGAGACCAAGCGCGGCCAGGCCGCCCCGCCGAGCGCGGCGAAGGAGCCGATGGACCTCGCCGGCTACCGCTGCCGCTACGGGCTCTACAAGTCCGAGTCGCCGCTGCGGGCCGCGCACGCCCGCTTCCCCTGGATCGCCGTGTTCGACGACCACGAGGTCGAGAACAACTGGGCCTCCGACATCTCGCAGGCCGACACCGAGCCCGACCAGGACCGCGCGGTGTTCCGGGCCCGGCGGGCCGCGGCGTTCCAGGCCTACTACGAGCACCTGCCGCTGCGCGCTGCGCAGACGCCGAAGGGCCCGGACATGCGCCTGTTCCGGCGCCTGTCCTACGGCACGCTGGCCGACTTCACGATGCTCGACACCCGGCAGTACCGCGACGACCAGGCCTGCGGCGACACCGAGACCGCCGACTGCGTCGAGCGCTTCGACGAGAAGCGGACCATCCTCGGCGCCCCGCAGCGGGACTGGCTGCTCGACGGCTTCTCCCGCTCCCGCGCCCGCTGGCAGGTGCTGGGCAACCAGGCGCCGATGGGGCTGACCGACTCCGACCCCGGGCCCGCGGCCAAGGTCAACACCGACCCGTGGGACGGCTACGTCGCCGACCGCAACCGGGTCCTCGGCGCGGCCGCCGACCGGGACGTCCGGAACCTGGTCGTGATCACCGGGGACCGGCACCAGAACTACGCCGGGGACCTGCTGCGCTCGTTCGAGCAGCCGGGCTCGCCGGTCGTCGGCTCCGAGTTCGTCGGGACGTCGATCACCAGCAAGGGCGACGGCGCCGACCTGACCGACCAGATCCGCGGGTACCAGGAGGCGACGCCGACCCTGAAGTTCGTCAACGACCAGCGCGGCTACGTGCGAGTCGACCTCACCCCGACCGAGTGGCGCAGCTCGTTCCGGGTGCTGGACCGGGTCGAGAAGCCCGGCGGGACGATCTCCACCCGCGCCGTCTGGGCGGTGGAGGACGGGCGCCCCGGCGTCGTCCCGGGGTGATCGTCAGTCGGCGCGGCCGCCCTCGATGCCGGTCTGCGCCGACCGCGACCCGCGACGGGCCGAGGCGCGCTGCCAGGTGAACACCGAGACGCCGAACAGCCCGACCCCGACCCCGGCCACACACGTCCAGAACACCTCACCGAGCGGTGTTCCCGAGGTCAGCGAGACGAGCAGTGCGGCAACGGCGCCCAGTGCCCAGAGCGCCGTCCCCCCGCCGATCACCGGAGGCGACTCGGCCCATCGGGGTGGAAGCAGGGGCGGATCCGTCACGAGGTCAGCCTAGGGCAGCGGTCGGTGTCTAGGGTGTGCGCGTGATCGAGCGTCTGTTCGGCGTCACCGCCCGCGGATCCACCATCTCCCGAGAGCTGCGCGGGGGACTGGTCACGTTCATGGCGATGGCCTACATCATCGTGCTCAATCCGCTGATCCTCGGATCGATCAGCGCCACCGACCCGTCGGCCAAGGTCGACGCGCTCGGCGGTTTCCTGCCGATCGCGCAGGTCGCGGCCGTCACGGCGCTGGTCGCGGGCGTGATGACGATCCTGTTCGGAGTGATCGCGAACTACCCGTTCGCGATCGCCACCGGCCTGGGCATCAACACGCTGCTCGCGGTCACGATCGCGCCGCTGATGAGCTGGCCGGAGGCGATGGGCCTGGTCGTCATCGACGGCGTGATCATCGTGCTGCTGGCGGTGACCGGTTTCCGGACGGCGGTGTTCAACGCCGTCCCGTCCGAGCTCAAGACGGCGATCGCGGTCGGCATCGGCGCGTTCATCGCGATGATCGGGCTGGTCGACGCCGGGTTCGTGCGCCGGCTGCCGGACGCGGCGAACACGACGGTGCCGGTCTCGCTGGGCATCGACGGCTCGATCGCGTCCTGGCCGACGGCCGTGTTCGTGCTCGGCCTGCTGATCATGGGCGTGCTGGTCGCGCGAGGCGTGCGGGCGGCGATCCTGATCGGCGTCGTGGCGAACACCGTGATCGCGATCGTGGTCGAGGCGCTCTTCCGGGTCGGGCCCTCGGCGGGCACGAACCCGAAGGGCTGGTCGCTGTCGGTCCCGACGCTGCCGGACACCGTCGTCGGGCTGCCGGACCTGTCGCTGGTCGGCAACGTCTCCCTCGGCGCGTTCTCCCGTCTGGACCTGGTCACTGTCGTGCTGCTGATCTTCACGCTGGTGCTGGCGAACTTCTTCGACGCGATGGGCACGCTGACCGGACTCGGCCAGCAGGCCGGCCTGGCCGACAGGGACGGGAAGCTGCCGAACGTCGGCAAGGCACTGGTCGTCGAGGGCGCGGGCGCGGTGGCGGGCGGTGTCGGCTCGGCCTCGTCGAACACGCTGTTCGTCGAGTCCGCCGCCGGTGTCGCCGAGGGCGCCCGGACCGGCCTGGCGAACCTGCTCACCGGCGTGCTGTTCCTGGCCGCGATGTTCTTCACGCCGCTCTACGCGATCGTGCCGGTCGAGGCGGCGGCGCCCGCGCTGGTCGTGATCGGCGCGATGATGTTCCGCCAGATCACCGCGATCGACCTGTCCGACCTGCGGATCGCGATCCCGGCGTTCCTGACCGTGGTCGTCATGCCGTTCACGTACTCGATCGCGAACGGGATCGGCGCCGGGTTCATCAGCTACGTCGTGCTGGCCGCGGCGACCGGGCGTGCGCGGACGGTGCACCCGCTGATGTGGGTGGTCGCCGTCGCGTTCGTCGGCTACTTCGCGGTGGGCCCGCTCCGCTCGCTGTTCGTGTGACACGGGACACGGCGCCGGGGGCCTTGATCGTTCGGCGAAGGTGAGGCTAACCTATGCACGTCGCTTCGTGGTGGGAGCGGCGCGTCAGTTCGGGACAGAGAAGGCCCCGGCCCTACAGGGCCGGGGCCTTCTCCCGTTCCGGAGCCCGGCCGCCGAGACGGACGCCGGAGGGGTCGCTACTGCAGCCCGTAGATCCGGACCCAGTCGATCTGGAAGTCCAGTGTCTCCGGCGAACGTTCGTCCAGGGCCGGGATCCAGTCGTCGCCGTAGGGGCCGATGTCCTGCTGCATGGCCAGGTGCATCGGGCGCGGCGGGACGACGTCGCGGTCGGTGCTCCGGAAGACCTCCTTGCCGTCGATGAACCCGGCCACGTGGTCCGGGGTCCACTCGGTGGCGTAGTTGTGCCACTGCGTGAAGTCACCGGTGATCGTCTTGCCGACCTGGCTGTTGTCCTCGCCGTAATGGACGATCACGTGCGTCTCCGTGCGGTCCCCCTTCGGGACCTCCATGAAGTTGATCTCGCCGCCCTCGGGCCAGTCCTCGGCGTCCGGCCAGAGCAGGATGACGTCGCCGTAGCCGCTGCCCTTGTTCGTCTTGGCGCGGACCTCCCAGCGTCCGTACTGCTGGCCCTCGCGCCAGGCCAGCCCGGCCGAGGTCTTGCCACGGCTGGTCAGGGTGAGCTTGCCGTCGCCGACCGAGAGGTTCTCCGCCTTGTGCCGCCCGACGCCGCCGGTGGTCTCCCCGGTGTAGGGGCTCCACAGGTCGCGGTTGAGGGAGGTGCCGTCGAACTCGTCGTTCGCGATCATCGGCCAGTCGTTCTTGACCGCGGCCTCGGTGTCCGACCGGTTGGCCGGGTCCAGCGCGGCGGCGCTGTCCGGGCGGAGCTGGTCGTTCATCCCCTTCGGCGCGGCGGGTGCGGCCGGCGCCGGCGCCGGCGCCGGCGCCTCCCGCGAGGACCCGGACGGGTCGTGGGTGACCGCGATCCCCAGCACGGCGCCCAGCGCCAGCACGGCGAGCAGGGTCAGGGCGGTCATCAGCGGACGTCGGCGCGGGCCCGGGGCCTCGTCGGGGTCCGGCGGGGTCGCGCGCGTCGTCTCGGGTGCCTGGGACACGCGGTCTCCCCTCGCAGGCGTTTCGTGTGGACCCGGCACAAGCTAGCCAGACGCGCCTGTGCCCACGCTGAGAGGATCAGCCGCCCTCTGCCTGCTCCTGCTGCCCGCCGCCCTCCGCCTGCTCGCCGCCGGAGGACGCGCCGTCGATCGCGTACTGCTTGACCCAGTCGACCTGCATCGTCGACTCCGTGGCCCCGTCGCCCTTCGGGAACCAGTCCAGCTGGATGCACAGGTGCATCGGGCCCGGCGGCAGGATGGAGGTGTCGGTGGTCTTCCACCACTGCTTGCCGTCGACGAACGCGGCGATGTGGTCCGGGGTCCACTCGACGGCCCAGTTGTGCCACTGCGTCCCGTCGATCTCCACGTCGCCGCTGACCTGGGAGTTGTCCGCGCCGTAGTGCAGGAACAGGTTCGTCTTCTGGCGGCTGGGGTCCATCATCTCCATGAAGTCGACCTCGCCGCCCTCGGGGAAGTTCTCCGCGTCCGGCCAGAGCAGCAGCAGTGCGTTGTACGACGGGTCGGACTCCGGCGCCTTCACCCTGCCCTCCCACCGGCCGTACTTCTGGCCCGGGTTCCAGGCCATGCCGGCCGTGTTCCCCTCGGAGTCGCCGGTGATCGTCAGGACCCCGTCCTGGATGCTGACCGCGTCCGGTGTGCGGCGGCCGTTGCCCCCGTGACCGGGGCCGTCGTAGATGCTCCAGCCCTCGGTGCCGCCGGTGAAGTCGTCGGCACGGACGGGGTTGCCCCAGCCGTGCGCCTCGGCCGCGGTCGTGCCCTGTCCGGTGCTCACGCCGGCACCACCGCCGGTGCCGTTCGCGGGAGTGCCGGTTCCGTTCGCGGGAGTGCCTGTGCCGTTCGTCGTCCCATCCCCCGATCCTGCATCGGTTCCGCCCCCGGCGCCGCCCGCGTCCCGGCCGACGACCGTCGCGCTCGCGGGGGCGCTGCTGGCGATCGTGGCCGTACTGCTGTTCGGGGCGGCACCGGCTCAGGGCGACGAGCCGGAGAGCTCCACCTCCGGCGTCGACGTCGCCGCCGTCCCCGCGCCGGCGCGGGAGTCGCTGCCCGAGATCGAGGAGCTGACCGCGGACTACTGCCCGGAGCTGCCCCCGGTGTGGGTCGTCGCGCAGGTCGAGGCGGAGTCGGGCTGGGACCCGGACCTGCGTACCGGCGACGCGCTCGGGCTGTTCCAGCTCGGGGAGCGGACGTGGACCGCGGCCGGCGGGAAGGCGTGGCCGGACCCGGACGTCACCGATCCGTCGGCGCACCTGCGGATCGCGGTGCCGTGGATGTGCTCCACCCTGCGCGCGGTCGCCGGGCACCTGGCCACGAACCCGAAACAGACCTCGGTGCTCGACGCGATGCTG
This sequence comes from Pseudonocardia sp. KRD291, assembly GCF_019263595.1. Lineage (GTDB taxonomy): Bacteria > Actinomycetota > Actinomycetes > Mycobacteriales > Pseudonocardiaceae > Pseudonocardia. The sequence continues at coordinate 8,426 of NZ_JADQDD010000235.1, forward strand.
GTCTGCCACATCGCCGGGTGCCGGCGGGTGACCGGCAGCGCGACGGGGGTCCCCGCCGCCGGCGAGGCCGGCTGCTCGCAGGCGTGCAGCGGCGCGGTCCGGCGCTACCTCGACGCGGTACACGCGAACCTGACCCAGTTCTCCGCGGGCGGCGACCCGACCGGCGCCACGCCCTCCGGCGCCACACCCTCCGACGACCGGGAAAGCCCCGACGACGCGGCGCCGCGTGGGGTGCAGCGACCCGGGCCCGCCGCGGACCGGAAGAGCTCGCAGAAGCCCGCCACCGCATCGGAGCCGGGCACGGCGGAGAAGGCCGGCGCGGCACAGAAGCCGGAGGCCGGCCGCGAGCAGGCGGCCGAGCAGAAGCCGGGCGTCCCGCAGAAGCCGTCGCTGTCGGCTCCGGCCGCCGCGTGGACGGGCGGGAAGACGTCCTGCGCACCGCCCGACCCCACGCGCGGGGAGGGCTGCCTGACCGGCGCGACCCGGCACGGGCTCGAGGCGGCCGAGCTGGTGTTCGGGGGCCTGGACGGCGGGCCGGTGGTGCAGAAGGCGGGCTGCTGGGACGAGCACGCCTGGAACCCGAGCAGCGACCATCCGAAGGGACGCGCATGCGACCTGTTCCCGGGTACCGCGGGCACGTTCCCGAAGGGTACCGACCTCGACCACGGGTGGGAGATCGCGCACTGGTTCGAGGCCAACGCCGCGCCGCTGAAGGTGCGGTACCTGATCTGGCAGGGCCGGTACTGGGACCCCTCGGTGAAGGGCGACGGCAGCGGCTGGGGCCGCCGCTACACCGGGGGCGGCGTCTACGACACGAAGGACCCGACCGGCGGTCACTACGACCACGTGCACGTCAGCTTCGCGGAGTGACCCCGTGAGCCGCCGCCCCCTGACATGCCGCCGCGCGACCCGCCATCTCCCGGTCCTGCTCTCGCTCGTGCTGGTGCTCGCCGCCGTCGGCGGGACGGTCTGGCTGCTCGGCGGCGCCGACCGCCCGGAGCCGGTGCTCAGCTCCGAGGACCGTGCTGCCCTGGGCGGTCCGGACATCGACCGCGGCGACGAGCCGGCGGCCGTCGGGTACGCCGTGCCCGCCGAGCCGGACGCCGTCGCCCGCGCCTACCTGGTCGCCGCCTACGGGGCCGCCCCCGGCGACGCGGGCCGGACCCGGCGCGACGCCGTGCGCTACGCCGAGCCGGGCAGCCCGCCTGCGGTAGTGGGCGTGCCCGTCCTGGACGCGCCCCCGCCCGGGGCCCGACGGGTCGCCGTCGTGGAGGCGCTGACGCCGTCCGCGACCGCCCCGGACGGGACCCGGCGGGCCTACCTCGGCGCCGTCCGGACGTCGACCGGCGCACCCGGTGAGCCCGTCCGCGCCGCGCGTCTGCGCACCCAGATCGTCGTCCACCGCCAGCCCGACGGCCGCTGGCTGGTCGTGGCGGAGACCCCCGACACCGCCGACACCCCCGCGCTCCCCGCGGGCGACGGCTGAGACCCAGGAGCGCGAGACCATGAATGCCGACGAGCTGCAGGAGCTCATCAAGAAACTGCTGGCCAAGGGCGTCACCGTCCTGGTCCTGGTGGTCGGGCCGGCCGGGCAGCTGATGGGGGTGGAACCCGGCGACACGGCGAGCCCACCCGGGATCGGCGCCGCGCCGA
>NZ_JADQDD010000236.1 GCF_019263595.1 Pseudonocardia sp. KRD291
ACTCCGGTGTCGCGCCAGCCAGCCCGCACGCCGGCGTCGGGACGGCGAGGCGGGCCAGGCGCAGGCGGTCGAACCCGAGCCGGTCGGCCAGGTCGTAGCCCAGGCGGGCCAGGTCACCGATCACCGGTTCGACGGCCGGCGCGGTGCCGGGCAGGAACCCCAGCATCATCGGGATGCCCGCGTCCCACGTCTCCCCGATCGCGTCCAGCGCGGCCGGGAGGGCGGTGTCGCCGGCGAAGGCGGGGCGGGTCGCGTCGATGCCGATCGCGGCGGCACCGGTCGTGGCGAGCATCCGGATCGGCGGCCGGTCCGCGCAGCAGTGCACGACGACGGGGGCCCCGATCTGCCCGATCATCTCGCGCAGGGTGTCCGCCGCGTCCTGGGACCGGATCGAGCGGACCGTCCCGTACCCGGACGCCGTCGGCAGCGACCCCGCGATCACGGCCGGCAGCGACGGCTCGTCGAGCTGCACCAGGACCCGCGCCCCGGTCCGTTCGGCGACCTCCGCGACGTGCCCGCGCAGACCCTCGGTGAGGCTGGCGGCGAACTCGGCGACCGCGCCGCGGTCGGTCAGCACGCGGTGCCCGGAGGCCACCTCGACCGACGCGGCGAGCGTCCACGGCCCGACGGCCGCGACCTTCACCCAGGACGGGCGGATCCGGTCGCAGGCGTCTCCGAACGCGTCCAGGTCGGCCTGCAGCATGTCGGTGGCACGCCGGTGGTCGCGGCCCGGACGGGCGGTCACCCGCCAGCCGGTCGGGACCACCTCGGCGGCGATGTCGACCAGCAGGCCGAGCGTGCGCCCGATCATGTCGGCGCCGACCCCGCGGTCCGGCAGCTCGGGCAGGGCCGGCATCTGCGGCGTCTCCCCGGTCACGACCGCGGACGCCTCGACCGGGTCGGTGCCCGGCAGCGAGCCGACGCCGGTGCCGATGCCCTCGGGCCAGAGCTCGACCGGCTCGACCGTCTCGGGTGTGGAGTCGACGACCTCGATCCGGGGCGCCGGGGGCAGTGTCTCGCCGGGGCGCACGTCGCCCAGCCCGGCGGCGGCGAGCGCGGCGGCCAGTGGATCCTCGGATGTCACCGCGCCTGTCTAACACCGCGCCCGCGGCGTCGCGACGGCGCCTCGGCGTCACGAGCGGGACGACCGGCGCGCGGGTCATGCCCCCGCGGCCGGCGCAACGCGCGCGGTTCGGTGCTCCCGCGCGCGTCACGGCACGCGCGAGGCCCTGTTCCGCGCGCGGTTCGCCGCCGGGGCGAGCCGTCCATGGGAGGTGGCGGGTCAGGCGGTGGCGGCGATGGTGGCGGAGCCGAGGACGACGTCGCCACCGGGGTCCGGGCGGTAGAACGCCACCGCCTGCCCGGGGGCCACCCCGCGCAGCGGCTCGGACAGCGCCACCCGCAGTCCGCCGTCCTCGGCCGGGACGACCTCGCAGGGTGCGACACCGCCGTGCGCGCGGACCTGCGCGACCGCGGAGAACGGACCGTCCGGAGCGGTGCCGGAGCTCCACACCGGGGTCCGGGCCTCGATCGTCGAGACGTCCAGGGCCGCGTCCGAGCCGACCCGCACGGTCCCGCTGACCGGTTCGATGCCGAGCACGTAGCGCGGCCGCCCGTCGGAGGCAGGCCGGTCGATGCCCAGGCCCTTGCGCTGCCCGACGGTGAACCCGTGCACACCGGCGTGCGTGCCGAGCACCTCACCGGACTCGTCGACGATCTCCCCGGGCCGCTCGCCGAGACGCTCGGCGAGGAAGCCCTGCGTGTCACCGGTGGGGATGAAGCAGATGTCGTGGCTGTCCGGCTTGCCCGCCACCCGCAGGCCCAGCGCGGCGGCCTCGGAGCGGATCTGCGGCTTGGCCGTGTCGCCGATCGGGAACATCGCGTGCCGCAGCTGGTCCGAGCGCAGCACCGCCAGGACGTAGGACTGGTCCTTGTCCGGGTCCGCGGAGCGGCGCAGCACCGGTCCGTCCGGCGCGTCCGGGGTCAGGCGCGCGTAGTGCCCGGTGCACACCGCGTCGAAGCCCAGCGCCAGCGCCCGGTCCAGCACCGCCGCGAACTTGATCTTCTCGTTGCAGCGCAGGCACGGGTTCGGGGTCTCCCCCGCGGCGTAGGCGGAGACGAAGTCGTCCACCACGTCGCGGGCGAACTGCTCGGACAGGTCCCACACGTAGTACGGGATCTCGAGCATGTCGGCGGCGCGGGCGGCGTCGGCGGCGTCCTCGCGCGAGCAGCAGCCCCGCGACCCGGAGCGCAGCGCGTCGCGGGTGCGGGCCAGCGCCAGGTGCACGCCGACGACCTCGTGCCCGGCGGCCACCGCGCGCGCCGCGGCCACGGCCGAGTCGACACCGCCGCTCATCGCGGCCAGGACGCGCATCAGGCCGTCATCGCGGGCGTCCGGCCGCCGGCACGACGGGCACGCTCGACGACCGATCCGATCGCGTCGGCCACGGCGCGGACGTCCTCGGTGGAGCTGGTGTGCCCGAGCGAGAAGCGCAGGGAGCCACGGGCCGACGCCTCGTCGGCCCCCATCGCGAGCAGGACGTGGCTGGGCTGCGCGACGCCCGCCGTGCAGGCCGAGCCGGTCGAGCAGTCGACGCCGTTCGCGTCGAGCAGCATCAGCAGGCTGTCGCCCTCGCAGCCGGGGAACGACAGGTGGGCGTTGCCGGGCAGGCGCCCCGGGCCGCCGTCCACGACGGAGGTCGGGCTGTCGCCGTTCAGCTGCGCGTCCGGGACCACGGCGGTGATCTCGCGGATCAGCTCGTCGCGCAGCCCCGCCAGCTGCGCCCGTCGCCGCGGCGCGTCGGCGACCGCCAGCTCGACGGCGGTGGCCAGCCCGACCAGCGACGGGACGTCCAGGGTGCCGGAGCGCACGTCACGCTCCTGCCCGCCGCCGTGCAGCAGCGGGGTGCACTCGATGTCGCGCCCGAGCAGCAGCGCGCCCGCCCCGTAGGGCCCGCCCAGCTTGTGCCCGGTCAGGGTCAGGGCGTCCGCACCGGACGCGGCGAAGTCGACGTCGAGGATGCCGACGGCCTGGACCGCGTCGGTGTGCAGCGGGATCGCGTACCGGTGGCAGACCTCGGCCAGCTCGCGGATCGGGTTGACGGTCCCGACCTCGTTGTTCGCCCACATCACCGAGACCACGGCGACCTTCTCCGGCGCCTCCTCGATCGCGGCGCGCAGCGTCTCCGGGCGCACCCGGCCGACCGGGTCGACCTCGAGCAGCCGCAGGTCGGCGCGCTCGTGGGAGGCCAGCCACTGCGCGGCGTCGAGCACGGCGTGATGCTCGACGGCCGAGACCAGCACCCGGGTACGGCGCGGGTCGGCGCCGCGGCGGGCCCAGAACAGGCCCTTGAGCGCCAGGTTGTCGCTCTCGGTCCCGCCGGTGGTGAACAGCACCTCGGAGGGGCGGGCGCCGACCGACGCGGCGATCCGCTCGCGGCCCTCCTCCACGTCACGGCGGGCGCGGCGACCCGCCGAGTGCAGGGACGACGCATTGCCGGTGCGCAGCAGCGCGTCGCTCATCGCGGCGACGGCGGCAGGCAACATCGGTGTGGTCGCCGCGTGGTCCAGGTACGTCATCACCCGTCAGGATAATCGCCGTACGCCGGGGCGTCCCGGCGTATCCACCCCGTTCGCGCCACACCGACGTCCGAGGCCCCTGCGACCTGGACCGGATGCGCTCCGGGAAGTGCTCACACCGCCCGGACAGCGGCCTGGGCGCGGCGTGCGAGCGCGCGGCGGTCGCCGGTGGGCTCGATCACCGGCGAGACGGTCACCGCGCACACCACCGACGGCATCCGCAGCACCCGCAACAGCGAGTCGCCGAGGGTCTGGTCCCCGACGAACGACGCCGCCGTCGTCGGGCGCCCGTCCGCGGTACGCAGGGCGACCGCCACCGGACGGACCGGGACGCCGGCGTCGATCGCCGCCTGGAACGGGGCGCGGCGGAACTCACCCGACGCGGCACCGCACCAGGTCGTCGCCTCCGGGAACACCCCGATCAGCGCGCCGTCGCGCAGTGCGGCCGCCGCGTCGTCGACGACGCCCGGGAGCCGGCTCAGTCCCTCCCGGTCGACGAACAGCGTGCCCACCCGCGCGGCCAGCGTGCCGATCACCGGCCACTGCTCGACCTCGCTCTTGGCCAGCATCCGGACCGGCGTCACCGACCCGAGCGCCAGCACGTCGATCCAGGACAGGTGGTTGGCCACGACCAGCGCGCCGCGACCGTCGCCGGGGCGCAGCGAGCGCGCGGCGCCGGAGACCTCCAGCCGCACGCCCGCGGCCCGCAGCGTGCGCCGCAGCACCGCACGCAGGAGCCGGTCGCGCCCGATCGGACGCAGCAGCGGCAGGAAGGGCCCGGCCAGGACGAAGCAGGACACCACCGCCGCCAGCGCGCACAGCCGCCGCGCGGCGCGCAGCCACCCGCCCCGCGGACGGGCCGGCAGGCACTCGGCGCCGCACGGCGACCACGGCGCCCACGGCCCGCCCGGACGCTCCCGGGCCGGCAGCACACCGGGGTGGGTGGGGTGCTCGACGAGGTCGACGACGGCCGGCATCGGCCGGGTCCGTGGCGCGACCGGAGGAGCCCCCACCGGCACGTCGGCCCGGTCGACGACCACCTCGGACATGTCGGTGGTCATGCCTGCGCCTCGCCACCCAGGAAGAACCGCAGGTAGCGGTCGTCGATGTGGTCCAGGCCGAGCAGGACGAAGAAGTCGGCGACGTCGAAGTCGGCGTCGTACGCCGGCGCCCCGCACACCCAGGCGCCCAGGCGCACGTACCCGCGCAGCAGCGGTGGCAGGGCGGTCGTGCGGTGCCGCGGGGCGGAGTGGACGTCCCACGGGATGCGCGGGGTGACCCGGTACTGCTCCGGCGCCATGTGGTCGGCCAGCACCTTGTCCCAAACACCCGCCGCGGCCGTGCCGCCGTCGACCAGCGGGACGCTCGCGCATCCGACCAGCCAGCGGTTGCCGGTCAGCAGCATGTAGCGGGCGATGCCCGCCCAGACCAGACCGACCACGGAGCCGGCCCGGTGGTCCGGATGCACGCAGGAGCGCCCGGCCTCCACGAGCTGCCCGCGCAGCGGGTCGAGGCGGCCGAGCCGGAACTCCTCGTCCGAGTAGAGGCCCCCGGTCTCGGTCGCGCGGTGCGGCGGCAGCATCCGGTAGGTCCCGACGATCTCTCCGGTCGCGTCCTCGCGGACCACCAGGTGGTCGCAGAAGGCGTCGAAGCGGTCGACGTCGAGGCCCTCGACGGGGCTGTCGAGGCGGGCACCGAGCTCACCGGCGAACACGGAGTGCCGCAGTGCCTGGGCGGCGGCGACGTCGTCGGCGTCGGTGGTCAGGAGCAGGGAGTAGCGGGTGGCCGCGGCCTCCGGCGTTCGGACGATGACCTGAGATTCCGTCACGGGGGTATGGGTACCGGGCCCGGGAGTCGGCGGGACGGGTCCGCGACGACACCCGGATGGCCCAACGGTGAACGGCTCCGGACATCACCCGCCCCGGCGACGACCGGGCCGCGCGAACGTGAACGGCGCCCCCACACGCGACGACGCCCGGGTGCGTGGTGCACCCGGGCGTCGTCGAGATCGCGGGAAAGGGCTCAGCTCTTGCGCTTGGCCACTTCCTCCTGCAGCTGCGGCGCGACCTTGAACAGGTCGCCCACGATGCCGTAGTCGGCGATCTCGAAGATCGGCGCCTCGTCGTCCTTGTTGACGGCGATGATCGTCTTCGAGGTCTGCATGCCGGCGCGGTGCTGGATCGCACCGGAGATGCCGAGCGCGATGTAGAGCTGCGGCGACACCGTCTTGCCGGTCTGCCCGACCTGGAACTGCGGCGGGTAGTAGCCGGAGTCGACCGCGGCACGCGACGCGCCGACGGCCGCGCCGAGCGAGTCGGCCAGGCCCTCGATGACGCCGAAGTCGTCGGCCGAGCCGACGCCGCGGCCACCGGAGACGACCACGGTCGCCTCGGTCAGCTCCGGACGGTCGCCCGCCTCGATCGGCTCCCGCGAGGTGACGGTCGCCTGCGGCGACGACGCGGCCGGGACCTCGACGGTCTCCTGCGCGCCGGCACCGGCGGTCTCGGCGATGTCGATCGAACCCGGGCGCACGGTGATCACCGGGTGCTCGGTGTTCGCCTTCGCCTCGGCGGTGTAGGCGCCGCCGAAGACCGAGTGCGACACCGAGTCCGCGGCCACGCCGACGACGTCGCCGAGCAGCCCGGAGTTCGTCCGGACCGCGACGCGGCCGGCGATCTCCTTGCCGTCGGCCGAGGCGCTGATCAGCACCGCGGCCGGCGAGGCCGATCCGATCAGCGACTCGAGCACCGTCACCTCGGGGGTGAGGAAGTCGGTGGAGCCGGTCTCCGCGACGTAGATCTTCTCCGCGCCGTGCGCGGTGAGCCCGTCGGCCAGCTTCGCCGCGGCACCCGACGCGCCGACGACGACCGCGGACGGCTCGCCCAGCGTGCGCGCCGCGGTCAGCAGCTCGTAGGTGGTCTTCTTGATCTCGCCCTCGACGTGGTCGACGAGGACCAGGACCTCAGCCATGTTCGCTTCTCCCTCAGTCTCTGGTTTTCGTTCTCGTCGTCTCGGGTCAGATCAGCTTCTGGCCGACCAGGTACTCGGCGATCTTCGCGCCGCCGTCGCCCTCGTCGGTGACCTTCTCGCCGGCCTGCTTCGGCGGCTTCGGGGCGGCGCTCGTCACGCTGGTGAGCGCGTGGGCCAGGCCGACCTCGGACGGGTCGATCCCGGCACCGGCCAGATCCAGGGTGCTCACCGGCTTCTTCTTGGCCGCCATGATCCCCTTGAACGAGGGGTAACGCGGCTCGTTGGCCTTCTCGCCGATCGACACCACCGCCGGCAGCTCGGCCGACAGCCGCGTCACGCCGTCGTCGGTCTCGCGCTTGGCGGTGACGGTGGAACCGGAGACCTCGAGCTCGACCACGTGGGTCAGCGACGGGACGCCCAGCACGTCGGCGATCATCGCCGGGACGGCGCCGATCTGGCCGTCGCTGGCCTGCTCACCGGCGACGATCAGGTTCCAGCCATCGACGGTGCCGATCGCCTTGCTCAGCGCCTTCGCGGTCTGCACCGCGCACGAGCCGTGGAGGGCCTCGTCGGAGAGGTGCACCGCGGAGTCCGCGCCCATCGACAGGGCCTTGCGGATCGCGTCGGTGGCCCGGTCCGGTCCCATCGACACCACGACGACCTCGGAGTCGTCGTGGGCCTCCTTGAGCAACAGCGCCGCCTCGACCGCACGCTCGTTGATCTCGTCGATCACGGCTTCGGTGCCTTCACGGTCCAGCGTCTGGTCGGAGTCGGAGAGCTTGCGCTCGGAGTAGGTGTCGGGCACCTGCTTGATCAGTGCGACGATCTTCATCGGACCTCTTCGACCTCCTGCCGCGACGGCCTGCCTCACGCACGCCGCCTAGTTCTTCTCCGGCCGGCGCGGGGCGCCGACCGTGCCCGGCTCTCCGGGAAGGACGCCGATCTGCCCGGGTGGGCACTCGGCGCCGGTACCTTCTCGCATCACCGCGGGACGGTCGTGTCGACCGCGGGGGTCCGTCGGGCCGGTCGCGGCGATGCGTGACGTCTTCTTCGGCGACGACTCTGCCAGTCGCGGATGCGTTCCGGCATGTCGGGCCGTGTGATCCCGATTGTTACCGACGAGTAGCCTGCCCGCAACGTCGCCCCGGGTGACCCGTCTCACCTGCGCGCACTGCCCGTGTGCCACCGGATGGTGCAACGCCGCCGCTGTGCCGTCGGCCACGTGCGCCCGACCTCACGGGCCACGGCCGGGGCCCCGCCCCGGCACCTTCGCTACGGTCGGCGTCGTCGATGGGTGTCGGCGAACGGGAGGCTCCAGCGTGCAGGTGACCGGGTTCGACGACCGTCTCGGTTCGGGCTATGTCCTGAGCACCGGATCCCACGCCGAGGAGGCGGTCCCGGGCAGCCGGGTGGTCAGCCACGGCGGTCGCACCGTGCGGGTCACCGACGGACTGGCCGGCATGCTGGAGGACGCGCTGGCGCACCGCCCGGTCACCCCGATGGGCTGGTCCGGTCCGGAGGTCCCGCTCACCCTCGACGACCCGGTGATCCTGGCCTGGCTGCGACACGTCGTCGGCGGGGTGGTCAGCGTCAGCGACGGGCCGGTCTGACGGCACCCGACGCCGGGTTCCTCCCGGGCGGACCCGGTGCTACCGACGGGTAGGGTCCAGCCCGGTCGAGGCGAGGAGGGCGTGGTGGACGTGGCGGGCTCGCTGGAGGGCCACCGGGAGACCCTGGTGGATCCGCTACCGCTGACCGGCGAGCGGACCGTGCCCGGCATCGCGGAAGAGAACTACTGGTTCCGCCGCCACGAGGTCGTCTACGCCGCGATCGCCGCGGACTGCTCGGGGGCGGTCGTGCTGGAGGCCGGCTGCGGTGAGGGCTACGGCGCGGACCTGCTGGCCGGGACCGCCCGCCGGGTGCTCGCCCTCGACTACGACGCGCCGACCGCCGCGCACGTCGCCCGCCGCTACCCGCGGGTCGGGCTCGCGCGGGCGAACCTGGTCGCGCTGCCGGTGGCCACCGGGTCGGTCGACGTCCTGGTCTCGCTGCAGGTGATCGAGCACCTGTGGGAGCAGGAGCGGTTCCTGCGCGAGTGCCTCCGGGTGCTGCGACCGGGCGGGCGGCTGCTGGTCTCGACGCCGAACCGGATCACGTTCTCCCCCGGGCGCGACACCCCGCTCAACCCGTTCCACACCCGCGAGCTCGACCCGGACGAGCTGGCCGGGCTCGTCGCCGACGCCGGTTTCGACGACGTGTCGGTGCGCGGGCTCTCGCACGGACCGCACCTGCGGGCACTCGACGAGAAGTACCGGGGCTCGTTCGTCGACGCCCAGCTCGTCGTCGCGGTGTCCGGCGACCCGTGGCCGCGCGAGCTGCGCGAGGACGTCACGGGGGTGCGGGCGGGCGACTTCGTGCTGCACCACGACGACCTGGCCGAGAGCCTGGACCTCCTGGTCGCGGCCCGCCGCCCGTGACCGCGCCCTCGCCCGTCCCGGCCGCACCGGGCGACCCCCGGCACCCGGTCGGGACGTTCTGCCTGGTCCTGCACTCGCACCTGCCGTTGCTCGCCCACCACGGGCGGTGGCCGGTCGGCGAGGAGTGGCTCTACCAGTCCTGGGCGCACGCCTACCTCCCGGTGACGGCGATGCTGCGCCGCCTCGCCGCCGAGGGCCGCCGCGACCTGCTCACGCTCGGAGTGACGCCGGTGCTCGCCGCGCAGCTCGACGACCCGCACTGCCTGCGCGGGGTGCACGACTGGCTCGGCGGCTGGACGCTGCGCGCGCACTCGGCGGCGACCCGGCTGCCCGACCTGGCCGCGCACGAGCACCGCGTGGCCCAGGCTTCCACCGACGAGTTCGAGCGGCACTGGCGCCACGGCGGGTCCCCGGTCCTGCGCGCGCTGTCCGACTCCGGCGCCGTCGAGCTGCTCGGCGGCCCGGCCGCGCACCCGTTCGCGCCGCTGCTCGACCCGCGGGTGCGCCGGTTCTCCCTCGAGACCGGTATGGCCGACCACGCGCTGCGGCTGGGGTCGGCGCCGTCCGGGATCTGGGCGCCGGAGTGCGGCTACGCGCCCGGGATGGAGCGCGGGTACGCCGACGCCGGCGTCTCCCGGTTCCTGGTCGACGGACCGGCGCTGCGCGGGCGCACCGGGCTGGCCCGCCCGGTCGGCGACTCCGACGTGCTCTGCGTCGGCCGCGACCTCGAGGTCACCTACCGGGTGTGGTCGCCGCGCAAGGGCTATCCGGGCTCGGCCGAGTACCGCGACTTCCACACCTGGGACTACTCCTCCGGGCTCAAGCCGTCGCGGGTGACCGGCCGCCGGGTCCCGGCCGAGCGCAAACGCCCCTACGACCCGGTCGCGGCCGAGGCAGCCGTGGCGCGCGATGCGCGGGACTTCGTCGGCACCGTGGTGCGCCGCCTGCGCGGGCTGCGCGAGGACCTGGGCCGGCCCGGGCTGACCGTCGCCGCGTTCGACACCGAGCTGTTCGGGCACTGGTGGCACGAGG
>NZ_JADQDD010000237.1 GCF_019263595.1 Pseudonocardia sp. KRD291
TCTACGACGCCGAGCTCGACGACGAGGGCGAGCTGATGTCCTACCGGCGGGTGAAGCGCTACACCCGCGGACGCGGGGACGACGAATGATCCGACGACAGGACCGGAGGGCCAGATGAGCGACACGGTCCGCTGGAACACCGGGCAGCCCCGCCGCCAGGAGTCCGCGGGGAACGACGGCGCCAACCTCGCCGACATCCTCGAGCGGGTCCTCGACAAGGGGATCGTCATCGCCGGGGACATCCAGGTCAACCTCCTCGACATCGAGCTGCTCACGATCAAGATCCGGCTCGTGGTCGCCTCGGTGGACCGGGCCAAGGAGATGGGGATCGACTGGTGGGAGCGCGATCCGACGCTGTCCGCCGGTCGTCAGGAGCTCGAGGACGAGAACGACGAGCTGCGCTCGCGGATCGCGGCCCTCGAAGCGGTGATGGCGCGCAACCCGGAACTGGCGGAGAACGTCGAGGAGGACGCCGAGGAGCCGGACGCCGAGGAGTCCGACGCCGAGGAGCCGGACGCCGAGGAGCCGGACGCCGAGGAGCCGGACGCCGAGGAGCCCGATGCCGAGGCGACGGACGAGCCGGGGGACGCCGACGAGCCGGACGGGGCCGGGCAGGACGAGGCCGTCCCGGCCGAGCGACCGGCGCCGCGGCGCCGGAAGAGCCGGGAGCGGTGAGCGTCGTGACCGACTCGGTGTCCTACGTCTATGCCGTCGGCCGGGAGGTACCGGTCGGCAGCCTCGACGACCTGACCGGCGTCGCCGGCCGCGAGGTGGCCGCGGTGGCCGGGTCCGGCCTGCAGGCGCTCGTCAGCACCGTTCCGCTGGAGGACTTCTCCGGGGAGAAGCTCGAGGAGCGCCTGCAGGACCTGACGTGGCTGGCCGAGACCGCCCGCGCCCACCACCACGTCGTCGACACGGTCGGTCGGGCCGCCGCGCTGGTCCCGCTGGCGCTGGCGACGGTGTTCTACGACGAGGCCCGGGTGCGCGCCGTGCTCGAGGAACGGGGCGCGGAGTTCACCCGGGCGCTCGACGACCTCGACGGCCGCGCCGAGTTCGGGGTCAAGGTCTACCTCCCGACCGGCGCCGCACCGGGCGCCGGGGAGAAGGGCACAGCGGAGAAGGGCACAGGGGAGAAGGGTGCCGGGCGGACGACGGGGACGGAGTACCTGCGCCGTCGCCGCGCGGCCGTCGGCGCCGCGGAACGGGCGATGCGGTCCGCCCGGGAGTCCGCCGACGCCCTGCACGACGTCGCCTCGGAGGCGGCGGTGCGCTCGCGGCGGCACCGCGTGCACGACACCGCCCTGACCGGGCGGACCGATCAGATGGTGCTCAACGGCGCGTACCTGGTCGACCGGGCCCGGTCCGGGGAGTGGCGTGCCGCGGTGGACCGGGCGGCGCCCGGCGAGGTCACCGTGGAGATCACGGGCCCGTGGATCCCGTACTCGTTCGTGAACGGGGAGGACGGATGACCGTGTCCGGGGGGACCGGCGGGTCGCCGGGCATCTTCGGCGACCAGGAGGTCGCGCTGGTGGACCTGCTCGACCGGCTGCTGGCGGGAGGCGTCGTCCTCACCGGGGACCTGACGATCTCGCTGGCCGGCGTCGACCTGGTCCGGTTGTCGTTGCGGGCCCTGCTGGTGTCCATCGGAGCGGACGAGGACCGTGCGGACCCCGACCGGGGCCCGGCGGTGACCGCTCCCCGGTGGGACCCGGAGCTGGAGGCGGGCGCCGGCGTGACCGAGGTACGCCGGTGAGCGCCCGCGGGTCCGACGTCCCCGGCGGGGGACGGTTCGAGATCGACCGCGACTCGGTGGAACGGGACCTGATGAAGCTGGTCCTGACGATCGTGGAACTGCTCCGCCAGCTCATGGAGAAACAGGTTCTCCGGCGGGTGGACCACGGAGATCTCTCGGACGACCAGATCGAGGATCTGGGTACCGCGCTCATGCATCTGGAATCGACCATGGACGAGCTCACCGAGCGATTCGGGCTCACCACCGACGACCTCAACATCGAACTGGGCCCGCTGGGTCCGTTGTTACCGAGGAACCGTTGATCCCACCGTCACCGGAGGCGGTCGGACGTCGGTGCGGTGTCGGGATCCTGTCGCGCGGCCGGGATCGGTGCGGGCGGGATCGCGGGTGCACGGGAGTCCATGACCATCGCGACGTGGATCCGCAGTGAGCGGTCGACCCGGCGCAGGAGGTAGCGGTAGCTGTCGTCGGCCGCGGACGCGGCCCGGCCCCGGTGCAGCCACCGGACCGTGACCTCGACCAGGTCGCTGCTCAGCGTCGTCTCCGCGTCCATCTCGTAGCCGACCGAGATCAGGCCGGACGTCCGGTACTGGGCCCGCGCGGTGGTGAACCCGTCCACGACCTCGGTCCGGGTGGTGAACACGACGGTGCGGGCGTTCGTGACGACGTAGGCGGGTGCGGTGTAGCAGTCGGCGATGCGGTCGACGTCGCCGGCGGCGAAGGCCGCCGCGAAGGCGTCGAACAGGTCGGCCGGCGTCCGGCACTCGGGAGCGGCCGACGGTCGCGGCGCCGTCGCCGGCGCGATCGGCCCGGCGGGCGTGACCGGCGCGGGGCGACCCACCGGGGCGACGCGGCCACGAGGCCCCGACCACGGTCGTCGAGGGCCGGGGGTCCAGCGGGAGCCCGGCGTCATCGGCGCCCCACCGGCCGGGTGTGACGACGGAAAGCCTTGCGCTGCATGACGTCCACGTCGCCTCCTCGATTGTGCGTCCGGTCTTTGTAATCTACATGTTTGTAGAAGATCACGGGGAAACGGGCGTCGCCGGTGCCCGGTGCCCTGCGCCGCACGGTCACCGGGCCCGGCCCGTCCTTCGTGGACGGATGGCACACTCCTTCCGACGAGGTCGGGAGCGTGCGGATGGCGGACGGGACGAGCGGTGTACCGCCGCTGCCGCGCCGGCGCCGGGGACAGCTGCGCGACGAGGTGTGGACGGTCCTGCAGGAGGCCGGGCAGCCCCTCACCGCGGGGCAGGTCCGGGAGCGGCTGGGCCGGCCGCCGGCCTACTCGACGGTGGTGACGACCCTGGCGCGGTTGTACACGGAGGGGATCCTGACGCGGGCCCGCGACGGCCGGGCCCACCGCTACGCGCCCAGCACGACCGAGGCCGGCCTGGTGGCGCGGCGGATGCAGCACGCACTCGACGACCACGACGACCGCCGCGCCGTCCTGGCGCACTTCGTCTCCGCTCTGGACGGCGAGGACGAGACCGTCCTCAAGGACCTTCTCGAGCCCGACAGCGGCTGACCCGACGTCGCCGCCTACCCGGATCGGCCCCGTTCTGCAGGGCCGTCAGCAGGGTCGTCCGCAGGCGGGTCGGCCAGCACCCGCTCCAGGCCGCGGGAGAACGCCCGCCGGTCCCGGACCCGGGAGCTCAGGATGCGCTCCCCGAGCGGGGTGAGCACGAAGCGACCCGCGCCGGCCCGGCCGGTGTCGCGGATCAGCCGGTCGTTACGCAGCCGGTGCAGCTGGTGGTAGACGCTGCGCTCGGAGAGCACGAACGCGCCACCGCTGCGTTCGAGCACCAGGTCGATGAACTCCCGGCCGTTCGCCGCGCCCTCGCGGGCGACGGCGAGCAGCAGGAGGTCGACGTCCTTGCGGTCGCGGATCCTCAGTGCGGGAGCGCGCCGGCGCGAGGTCCTTGCCACGGTGTCCCCCTCCGGAGTCGGTTCGCCGCCGGCGCGGGCCCGGCCTGCTCCGCGCCGTGCAGTGCGGTCAGCACCTCGACGCCCAGTGCGCGGTAGTCGCCGGCGACCCCGGCTGCGGTGGGCGAGAGCCGCGGAGCCTTGACGTCCATCCGCAACGCCTCCCACCAGGCCGGCTGGGCGGCGGCCTCGATCTCGAGCTCGTGGGCGAGCTTCCCGAGCCGGCGTGCGTCCTGAGCGGTGCGTTCGGCGTGCCGGATCGTGGTCTCGAACCAGGGCGACCTCGCGCCGAACGCCTTCTCGACCGTCGCGCGTGCCTCGCCGTGGACGGCGCTCGACCGCGTGCCGGTCCCGAACAGGACCACGCCCAGCAGCCGCAGCCCCGGGTTGATCTCCCGCGCCAGCGCGAACCGGTCGGCGACCAGGGTCATCCCGACCAGGCCGCCGACGTCGGACCTGGTCGGCATCAGCACCCAGCGCGCCGCCGCCAGCGCGAGGTCGGTGAGGATCGTGGACTCCGGCGGGCAGTCGACGAAGACGAGATCGTAGTTCGCCGCCACCGGGGCGAGCACGTCGCCGAGCACCCGGAACGCCCCGCGCCCGTGGTGCTGCAGGCGGGAGACCATCACCGGCGTGAGGTCCTCCAGCCGTGCACCCCCGCACACGACGTCGAGGTGCGGACGGACGTCGGCCGCCGGTTCCAGCGGCGTGCCCGCGATGACGCTGCCCAGCAGGCCTGCCCCGAGATCGTCGACGGCGGTGGCGCGGAAGCCCAGGTCGTCGGCCAGGTTGGCCTGCCGGTTCAGGTCGATGAGCAGGCAGCGGTACCCGGCGCCGGCGAACTGGCCGGCCAGGTTGGCCGCCACCGAGGTCTTCCCGACACCGCCCTTGTCGTTCACGACCGCGATGACGCGCGCCAACGCGTCGTCACGTCGTCGATCTACCGACCGTTTCGACACAGAACCTCCGCCACCGATCACCGTGAATTCGTCGTCGCGCTCCCGGGAGGGTGACCGGTGGACCACCTCCGGACAAGGACTTCCACACGTGTCCCGAATATGACCGTGAATGTGACTGCGAATGGCGCAGACCGATCCGGCCGATGCGTTCGGTCACACCGTCGAACAGCCCAGCCCGGTGCCGAAAAAACGATGGGCGGGTACGTTCCGGCACATGAATCCTCCGAGCGCCGACAGGACGACGTCGCCGAGCACCGTGCCCGATGTGGGGGCGTCGGACTACCTGCGCTCGGTCCTCGCGCCGGTGCACCAGAGTGAGACCGCATCGGTCGTCCTGACGGTCGCCATCCCGGCCGGGATCGTGCACGGGCACGCGGTGCACCCCGCTGTGTGGCTCCGGCGGATGGCGGCCGCGGTGCGGTCCCGGCCCGGGCCGGAGGAGGGCAAGGAGAACGTCGCGCGGATCTTCGACGCGCACGCGGAGCGGCGCGACGACCACGGCCTCACCCAGAACGCCCTGATGGCCTCGATCAACCACGTCTACCTCGCCGACGCGGTCCTCACCTCGGGCACGGCGACACCGGCACCGTCGTTGCCGGGGCAGGGGGTGGCACCGGGACAGGGCACCCTCTGGCAGGTGGCGCTGTCCGACATCTCGGCCTGGACGATCGGGGCCCCCGGGCCGTCGGTCTAGGCACCCCCCGGCGCGCCTGACCGCACTGGCGATCTCGCGCGGGATGGGGAAACCGTCGGGCGACCTGGGCGGCGGTCGACCCGGCCTCCGGGGTCGGCGCCGGTGGTGATCGCCGGCCTGGTCCCGATCAGGGCCACGAACGGCCACGATCGGGACCGATGTGCCGATCATCCGGGCCGGGCCGGGCCGGGCTGCACACCGTCGGCGCCCGGGAGAACCGCCGAAGCCGTTCAGGCGCGGCGGGTGCGCTCGGCGAGCGCCTCCCGGGCACGCAGGATGTGGGCCCGCGCCTCCTCGGGGGTCATCACGCCGGCGGCGATCAGCGGCAGGAGCCGTGCCGGCATGGCCTCGACCAACGCCCGGTGCTCGTCGAGCCCGACGTCGTCGTAACGCTCATCGGCCATCGGGCCGGCTCCCGTCGCGACGCCGGGCCCGCCGACGGTCCGTCGCGGTCATTTCGGTTGTGCGCAATTGACTTGGGCACGTCCGATCGGGAGAGTGGTCCGGGCCACACCTCCGGTCCCGAACCGGATGCCACCGTTCCCACCACGACGAAGTGGAGCTCGATCCCGATGGCTGACGAGACCCTGTACGACCGCCTGGGCGGCATCTACGGCATCGCGGGTGCCGTCGACGTCCTCGTGGACCGGCTGTTCGCGAACGCCGCGGTGAACGCGAACGAGGCGGTGCACGCCCACCACGGCGTCCCGGCGAACGCGCCGGGCTACAAGTTCCTGGTCACGGCCTGGTCGGTCGAGGCGGCGGGTGGGCCGAAGTGCTATCCGGGCATGGACATGACGAAGGCCCACGAGACCATGAACGTCACCCCGCCCCAGTTCGACGCGGTCAAGATGGAGATCGCGGCGACGTTGAACTTCCTGGGTGTGCCCGCGGTCGAGCACACGGAGTTCATGGACATCATCGAGAGCTACCGCTCCCAGGTCGTGACCGCGGTCGCCGCCTGAGACAGCCGTACGGCCCGACGTCATGTCCGGCCCGGAGCTCACGCGCAGCACGACGGGAGTTCGTGTCGCGATCGGATCCGGTTCGGCGGACGTCGTGCGCGACACCTCGATGACGGCTCCCGGGCGGTGATCGGGGAAATCCCGGTGACGGGATCTCCCCGGATTCGCCGGAATTCACGCCGCAATGGTTCCGGGTCGGTCCGCGCCGTCAGATCGTCGCCCGGGAGGCCTCGGCCCGGTGCCGGGCCGAGGCCCGTCCCACCGGTGCCGGCCCCCGGGCCGAGAACCCGATCCGCGCCCCGCGGAACGTGGTGGCCACGACCATGGCGGCGCCCACCAGGACGATGTCCTTGAGGACGTACTGGCCCTCGAGCGTCGGCGTGTGGAACGGGGCCGGGAAAAGCCGCTGCGGCAGCAGGACGAGCGGCGACAGGATGCCGAGCAGCTCGAGCGCGAGCAGGTAGATCGTCACCCGCAGCCCGCGGCCGACGACCAGCGAGAGCCCGATGCCGCATTCCAGCGTCGCGATCAGGACGAGTGCGACCGGGTCGGGAACGGTCCCGAACGTCAGCAGCCGGGTCGTGGTGACCGCAAGATCCTGTGCGGGACTGGCGCCCGGGATGTATTTCAGCGCGCCGAATGCGAGAAACACCAGCCCCATGGTGACGCGCAGGACGCCGATGCTGTGCCGGACGAGCCACCCGTGGACGAGTCCTTCCGCGGCAATGAACTGCGAACCGCGCATCGATGTCTCCCCGTGTCGATAGGGCGGAACCGCCCGGTGCGGTTCTCGATATCGATCTACCGGGTTGTTCGGGCATCGGCTGTACCCGGTTCGGCCGTTCGGCCGCACTTGCTGCCGAAAATGCTCGGTAAATGGCCCATCGTCAAATTCGACCGCCCGGTTTTCACTCGATCAGGTCGAACCTCCCGGTCGGGGCGTGTCGTTGTGTCCGTCAGGCGGCGCGCCAACGGGGGGCGTCGGCCAGTGTTCGGTTTCTGCCGTCCCCGCCCGGGAGCCCCGGGGGCACGGAGCCGAGCCATCCGGAAAGTGACCGAGCGGAGAGACCAGTGTTCGAAGGTTTCAACCAGAAGTTCATCAAGACCGCCATCGACCGTAGTTCGGAGAACCCGCTCGACCGTCGTCGCTTCCTGCGTGCCGCCGGCATGACCGGCGTGGGCGTGGCCGGGCTGGGCGTGCTCGGCGCGGGTGCGGGCACCGCGTTCGCCAGCGACGAGGAGGCCGCCGAGGGCCCGTCGGACGCCGCGGTCCTGAACTTCGCGCTGAACCTCGAGTACCTCGAGGCCGAGTTCTACCTGCGCGCGCTGACCGGCGAGGGCCTCAAGGACAACCAGGTCGACGGCGCCGGCACGCTCGGCGAGGTCACCGGTGGCTACAAGGTCAAGTTCGAGACCGACCTGGGCAAGCAGTACGCGGCCGAGATCGCGGCCGACGAGAACGCCCACGTCGACTTCCTGCGCAAGGCCCTGGGTGACGCGAAGGTCGCCCGCCCGGCCATCGACCTGCAGGACGCCTTCACCGCCGCGGCCACCGCGGCCGGCGTGATCAAGCAGGGCGAGACCTTCGACCCGTTCGCCGACGAGACCAGCTTCCTGCTGGGCGCCTTCATCTTCGAAGACGTCGGGGTCACCGCCTACAAGGGCGCGTCGCCGCTGATCGCGAACAAGACGTTCCTGGAGGCCGCTGCCGGCATCCTGGCCGTCGAGGCCTACCACGCCGGCCTCGTGCGCACGCTGCTGCTCGCCGGTGGCGCGGCCGAGACCGTCGGCAAGATCTCCGACGCCCGCGACTCGCTCGACGGCCCGGACGACCTGGACCAGGGCATCGTGGACTCGGACGGCAACGCGAACATCGTGCCGGCCGACCCGAACGCGATCGCGTTCTCCCGCACCCCCGGCCAGGTGCTCAACATCGCGTACCTGAACCCGGCGAAGGTCACCAAGGGCGGGTTCTTCCCGGCCGGCGTGAACGGCGAGGTCAACTCGTCCGACGCCAACGGCTGAGTCCTTCCCTGTTCGGCCCCCGTTCGGTGCGGGCCGGTGATGTCACCGGCCCGCACCGGGTGGGACCCTTTCGACGACCCCCGGGATTCCTCCGGGGCGACCTCGACCTGAGAGGCAGATTTCCATGGGAGCGATGAGCCCCACCCACTGGTTGATCGTGCTGGGCGTCCTGGTGCTGCTGTTCGGCGCCAAGAAGCTGCCCGACCTGGCTCGTTCGGTCGGCCAGTCCACCCGCGTGCTGAAGGGCGAGATGCGCGGGCTCAAGGACGACGAGGACGCCGCCAAGCCGGCCGTCGCGGGCCCCGCTCCGGTGGAGCAGCCGAGCGCAGTACGCAACGAGGCCGCGTAGCACCTGTCTCCGCCCCCGGACCGCCGCAACGGCGCGTCCGGGATCGGGAGCTTGTCCGGAAAGCCGCTTTCACCTGCGGATCCATCAGGATCGGGGTGTGGGGCGACTCACTGGACGCGAGTGGCCGACGGCTGGAACATCCCGGCTCTGATGTGCGATTTTCTAGGTGGATGCAACACCGCATCGCACAACGCAACGCTTAGGCGTTACCCATCGGAGGAGGTAGACCATGTCCGTGCTGCTCGCAACACTGATCGTCGGGGCCGGTGCAGGCGTGGGGGTCGCGACCGCGCTGGCCGGGTACGCCCAGAAGAACTGGACCCGCCGGCCGGAGACGGCCCACACCGTGGCCTCCTCGGCACTCGCCTGACCTGACGATCACGTACGACCCGAGCCGGGAGAGCATCGCTCTCCCGGCTCGATCCGTGTCCGGGCGTCGTACGGTCCCCGGATGACGGGAACGGTGCTGGTGACCGGGGGGAGCCGCGGTGTCGGCGCCGCCACCGCGCGTCTGCTCGCGGGGCGCG
This sequence comes from Pseudonocardia sp. KRD291, assembly GCF_019263595.1. Taxonomy (GTDB): domain Bacteria; phylum Actinomycetota; class Actinomycetes; order Mycobacteriales; family Pseudonocardiaceae; genus Pseudonocardia. The sequence continues at coordinate 9,196 of NZ_JADQDD010000237.1, forward strand.
GGAACGACGTGGTGATCGGCTACCGCGCCGACGAGCAGGCCGCCGCCGCGGTGACGGCCGCCTGCCGGGCATCCGGGGTCCGGGCCGTCGCGGTGGCCGCCGACCTGGCCGTCGAGGCCGACGTGGTCCGGCTGTTCGACACGGCCGTGGCCGAGCTCGGGCCGGTCACCGGGGTGGTGGCCAACGCGGGCGGCGCGCCGTCGCGTCAGCGCCTGGAGGACATGACCCCCGCACGGATCGACGAGGTCCTCTCGCTCAACCTGCGCGCGGCCCTGCCGCGGCCGAGGCCGGCGTCGAGGCGTTCGTCGTCGGCCTGGCCAAGGAGGTCGTGTCCGACGGGATCCGGGTGAACGCGGTCCGGCCCGGCCTGATCGACACCGACTTCCACGCGACCGCGGGGGAGCCCGGGCGGGTGGAGCGGATGGCGCCGGGCATCCCGATGGGGCGGGCCGGGCGCCCGGACGAGGTGGCCGGACGAGCTGGCCGGCGCGATCGCCTGGCTGCTCGGCGACGAGGCGAGCTACGTGACCGGCGCGGTCCTGGACGTCACCGGCGGGCGCTGAGCCCGCAGGCCCCGGACTACCCTTCGGGCGTGACCGACCAGCCCGGACCCGCCACCGCCGTCGACGCACGCCCGCCCCTGCTCCGACAGGTGCTGACGCTGTTCGTCGCGGTGCTGTTCGTGGTGGCCGGGATCGTGTTGACCACCGGGCCGCTGCTGGCGCTGCCGGTCGGGCTGCTGGCGATCCTGTTCTTCGCACCGGTGGCGCTCTACCAGCTCGTGATGCTGCTGCTCGGACGACCGCGGGTGGTCGTCGACGACGCCGGGCTGACCA
>NZ_JADQDD010000238.1 GCF_019263595.1 Pseudonocardia sp. KRD291
TGGGCGCGCTTCGCGTAGGTGACCGTCCACAGGACCAGCAGGCCGATGACGACGAGCGGAGCGACGTTGTTGACGACCACCATCGTCGCGACCGGCAGCGTGTAGGTCAGCACGACACGGATCACGGCCTCGGCGAGCAGCGCCGTCCCCCACGTCGCGGTGATCACCCACTGGGTCCGGCGGAACCCCGCGAACCGCCAGAGCCCGTTCCACCACTCGATCCGGGCCGGTACGCCGCCGGTGGCGAACCGTCGGCCGAAGTAGAACATCAGCGGCCGCGGCGCCACGACCAGCGACCCGAGCATGATCACCCCGAACACCCCGGTCGCCACGGACTCCTTGAGCAGGAACAGCCGGGGGTCGGAGAAGAGCAGCGACGTGACCACGCCGACGGCCAGGAACGCCAGCACGACCACGCTGAACTCGTCGACCCGGCGGCTGCGCACGATCGTGATCAGCATGTCCAGCAGCGGCCCGACCCCGCTGAGCAGCAGCGCGGTGACCTCGCCGTACCCGCGGCCGGTCAGCACGTCGTAGACGACGATCGGCACGACGACGTTGAGCAGGATCATCTGCACCCAGGGCAGGACGTGCGTGACGAACCCGCCACCCGTCGCGGGCCGGTCGGAGGGACGGGAGTCGGTGACGTCTGCCATGGTGACCGTCCTGATGTGACGAGAGGCTTCACGAGCGTGAGCGAAAGTGTAGAACCACATGGGAGTCCGGCGCGACCCCGACGGAGCCCGACCACCGGACTGGTCGCCACGGTGTTCCAGCTCTCCGGACGCTCCGAGCTGCCCGGCGTCGCGCTCGTCGGGCTGCTCGGGGAGTTCGGGCTCGGCACCGCGGCGGCCCGGCGGCACCTGGCCCGGATGCGCGAGGACGGGCAGCTGGCCGGCGTCCGGTCCGGGCGGGGCACGAGCTACCGGATGGCCGGGCCGTTCGGGCGCCGCGTCGTGCAGCTCGGGCAGGAGATCGGCACCGCCGCACCGGCCTGGGAGGGCCACTTCCACGCGCTGCTGTTCGCGGTGCCGGAGAGCCGTCGGGCCTACCGGGACCGGCTGCGCCGGGTCGCGCTCCTGGTCGGCTACGGGCAGCTGCAGCCCGGCGTGCTCATCAGCGTCGGGGACCGGTCCGCCCCACTCGCCGAGATCCTGGCCGAGTGCCCGGACGACGCGCGCGTCACCCGCGCGACGATCGCCCTGGACACCGCCGAGGCCGCCCGGCTGGCCGTCCCGGCCTGGGACCTCGACGACGTCGCCGCCACCCTCACCGGCCACGCCCGCACGATCGAGTCGGTACTCGCCGAGGACACGGCACCGGCCGCGGACGGCGCGACGCTGCGCCGCTTCGGTGAGCTGTTCAACGCCGTGTTCATCGACCTGGTCCGCGACCCGCGGCTTCCGGACGAGCTACGCCCGCCGGACTGGCCCCACCACCGCCTCCTGGCCGCGATGCAGGCGTTGCGCGAGCGCTACCAGCCCCCGGCCGAGCAGTTCCTGCACCGCCGCCTGGCCGACCTGGACCCACACCGACAGCCCCCCGACCGCCGAGACCCGCACTCGTGAACCATGACGAGCGCCGCACGCGCGTCATGGTTCACCACCGCGGCCGGGGGAGGCGGTCGGGGCGTCAGCCGAGTGCGGACAGGGCCGGGCCGAGGCGGTCCAGCGCCGCGGCGGCGACGGTCGTCATGCCCCGTACCCGGTCCGGGCCCTGGTGGTCGGCGGCGAAGCCGAGGTACTGCAGGTGCGCCTGGAACGTCCCCCACTCCCGTTCGACGGCGACGAGGCCCGGCGGGTCGGCCCGGCCGAGGCTCGCGGCGAGGGTCTCGGTGTAGGCCTCGGGGACCGGGTGCGGCGGCGCGTCGGCGGGGCCGGACGGGTCCGGGGCGCGCAGCACCGCGACGTCCAGGCCGGCGGGGGCGACGCGGGCGTTGCCCCAGTCGATCAGCACCGGGCCGTCCGGGTCGAGCAGCACGTTCCCGCGGTGCGCGTCGCCGTGGCACAGCGTGCGCGGCAGCACGGTCAGCGCCCGTCCGACGCGCTCGTCGCACGCCCACGCACGCACCGCCGTCGCGGCGTCGGTGTAGGCCGCGTCCGCGCCCGCCCCCTCCAGCGCGGTCAGCACGGTCGCGCACAGCCGGCGCCACCACGCCGGGTCGACCACCGGGACCCCGCGCGGGCGGTTGCGGCGCCAGTGCGCGTGCACCCGGGCCAGCGTCGTCCACACCGCGTCCGGCGCCGGGCCGTCCGGCGGCGCGGGCGGGCCCGGGTGGTGGGTCTGCACCAGCCAGTCCGGACCCGACGCCAGCATCCTCGGCCGGTCCACCCCGACCACGACGGCCACCGCCCGCAACGCGGCGACCTCCTCCGGACGGGCGGCCTTGAGCACCACCGAGCGCCCGTCGTCGAGGTCCACGCGCTGCACGGCCGACGACACGTACCCGCCGGTCAGCACCTCACGGCCGAGGACGGCGGGGCTCGTGCGGGTGCGGCGGCCCAGGACGCGCAGCCACACGTCGTCGGGCGGGAGGCTCACCGACGCAGGAGCAGCAGCACGACCAGCGCCACCGCGACGCCGATGATCAGCGAGAGCCACGCGTAGGGCAGCGGGCGGCGCTGCCAGGTCCGCCCGGAGTCCAGCGCGACCCGCCCGGCCCCGGCGAACAGCAGCGCCGCGGCACCGCCACCGAGCAGCAGGTTCAGCTCCAGGGAGTTCGGCCCGTCCGCCGAGAACAGCGGCACGCTCCCCCAGCTCACGGCCGCCGCGACGATCTTGGTGGCGAGCAGCCCGGCCGCCGTGATCGGCGTCATCAGCCCGACCACCAGGAAGATCCCGAGCACGAGCTGGCCGATCCCGAGGCCCCAGGCCAGTGTCGAGCCGTGCGCGACGAAGCCCAGCCCGGACACCACCCGTGTCGTCTCGTCCAGGCCCAGCCCGCCGAGCACGCCGAACACCTTCTGCGCGCCGTGCGCGGCGAAGATCCCGCCGACGACCAGGCGCAGGATCAGCAGCCCGATGTCGTAGGAGCCGTGCGCCGGTACCGGGAGCCGCGCCGTGGCGGTCCGCTCCGGCGGCTCGTTCCCGCCGATGGAACCCCAGTCGTACTGCTGGGTGGGCTGGGTCATGCGGGCGAGGCTACCGCTCGGCGGGCCGGCGTCGGCGCAGGTCCGTCAGTAGGCGCCGTGCACGACGTTCGGCGGCTCCTCGCCGCGCACCACGTGCTCGAGCTGCTCGGCGGCCACGCGGTAGGCCCGCCGCATCGCCAGCGGGACGCTGCCTCCGACGTGCGGGGTGAGCAGCAGGCCCGGGACCTCCCACAGCGGGTGGCCCTCGGTCAGCGGCTCCGGGTCGGTGACGTCGACCGCGGCCCGCAGGCGCTCGCTGTTCAGCTCCGCGGCGAGCGCGTCGGTGTCGCAGACGGGCCCGCGCGCGCCGTTGACCAGCACCGCACCGTCGGGCATCGCGGCCAGGAACTCCGCGTCGACCATGCCGCGGGTCTCGTCGGTCAGCGGCACGATCAGCACCGTCGCGTCGTGCTCGGGCAACAGGGCCGGCAGCTCGTCCATGCCGTGCACGCCGTCCCGGGCGGTGCGCCCGACCAGTGTCGTCGTGACGTCGAAACCGTCCAGGCGGCGCACGGTGTTCTCCGCCACGTCACCCGCTCCGACGATGAGGATCTTCTTGCCGGCCAGCTCCTCGGTCTGGTGGTAGTCCCAGCGGCCCTCGTCCTGGGCGCGGACGAAGCGCGGTAGGTGCCGGTAGACCGCGAGCAGTACCGACACGACCCATTCCGCGGTCGCGCCGCCGTGCGCGCCCCGGCCGTCGGACAGGGCGACGCCCTCGGGCAACCGCCCGACCCAGGCCTCGGCGCCGGCGGTGAGCAGCTGCACGAGCTCCAGGTTCGGGATCCCGTCGGTGAGCGCGATGGCGTCGGAGTTCGCCAGGAACGGGGGCACCAGCACGCGCGCGGTGGCCGCCTCGTCGGGCAGCGCGGACTCCGGGTCGTAGAGGACCGGGTGCAGGCCGGAGACCTCGGCGAGGATCTCCGTCCCCTCGGAGTGCGGGACCAGGACGACGACGGGATCACTCATGCCCGGCACGGTACTCACGGGGCGCTCACCCTCGCCCGCCTAGCCTGGGCCGATGCACGGAGTCCGCCGGCGCACCCGCGCGAGCACCACGCCCGGGATCGGCGCACCCGCCCGGCGACGGCTCCTGGCCGGTCTGGCGCTCGTCGTCGCGATGCTGCTCGCCGGGTGCGCCACGTTCCCCGACGACGGCGCGCGCGACTGGCGGGAGCGGGCCGAGGGCCAGGGGGAGCTCGGCGGCCCGCCCGCACTGGCCTCCCCCGAGCCCCCGCCACCGGGGGAACCGCGGCCCGACCAGCAGCCGCAGGGCGGGTCGCCGTCCGCGCCGCAACCGTGCGTCGACCCGGACCCGCAGGTCGTCGCGACCTGCCTGGGCCCGGTCGGCGCCGTCGCGGTGCTGCCGGCCGGCGACGAGGCACTGGTCGGCGAGCGCACGACCGGGCGGGTGCTGCGGGTGAAGAAGGACAGCGCGCCGCAGCTCGTCACGACCGTCCCGGTGGACCCCGCGGCCGGCCTGACCGGGCTCGTGCTCTCCCCCGGCTACGCCGAGGACCGGCTCGTCTACGCGCTCGCCGGCACCGCCACCGACGTCCAGGTGCTGCGCCTGGCCCCCGGCGAGCCGCCGAAGCCGGTGCTGACCGGCATCCCGCGCGGGCCCGGCGGCGCGCTCGCGGTCGACCCGGACGGTTCCCTGCTGGTCGCGACGGGCGCGGGCGCCGGGCCGCTGGCCGGCAAGGTCCTGCGGATCGACACCCTGGGACGCCCGGTGCCCGGCAACCCGGACCCGGCCTCGCCGGTCCTGTCGTCGGGCCTGACCGCACCGGGCGGGCTGTGCGTGGACCCGGTCACCCGCACGGTCTGGGCGACCGACCGCACCCCCACCCGCGACGTCCTGCACCGTGTCACCCCGGGACCGCTCGGCGCGCCCGCCTGGACCTGGCCGGACAAGCCGGGGGTGGCCGGCTGCACGGTGCTGCCCGGCACGCTGGCCGTCGCCGAACGCGGCGCCGGGGCGCTGTTCGTGCTGCGCCCGGGCGAGAACGGCGCGTTCACCGGCGACCCCAGACCGGTCCTGACCGGGACCTACGGCGCGCTCGCGGCCGTCGCGCCGGCCCCGGACGGGCTGATCTGGCTCGGCACCGCCAACAAGGACCGCGGCCGGCCGGGCGCCACCGACGACCGAGTGATCCGGATCCAGCCCCCGAGCGGCGGAGCGGGCTCCGCGGCCTGACCCCTGTCCGGCAGGGCCGCGATGCTTCGCCCCCCGACACCGGGACGCGGGCGGGGCGGGCACCGCCGACACGCGGTGCCCGCCCTGCCCGGGACGACGTCGCCGTTACTCCGCCGAGCAGCGCTCCACCACGAGCTCGCGGACGCGCTTGGCGTCGGCCTGGCCGCCGGTGGCCTTCATGACGGCACCGACGATCGCGCCGGCGGCCTGGATCTTGCCGCCGCGGATCTTCTCCGCCACGTCCGGCTGCGACGCCAGGGCCTCGTCGACGGCGGTGATCAGCGCGCCCTCGTCGGAGACGACCTTCAGGCCGCGCTTCTCGACGACCTGGTCGGGCTCGCCCTCGCCGTCGAGGACGCCGTCGACGACCTGACGGCCCATCTTGTTCGTCAGCTCCCCCTCGCCCACCAGGGCGATGACGCGAGCCACCTGCTCCGGGGTGATCGGCAGGTCGGTGAGCTCCTGCTCGCGGGTGTTGGCCTGCTGCGACAGGTAGGACACCCACCAGGAGCGCGCCTCGCCGGACGGCGCGCCGGCCGCGACGGTGGCCTCGACCAGGTCGAGCGCACCGGCGTTGACCAGGTCGCGGATCTCCTCGTCGGAGACGCCCCACTCGGCCTGGATCCGCCGACGGCGCTCCCACGGCAGCTCGGGCAGCGTGCCGCGCAGCTCCTCGACCCACTCCGGCGACGGCGCGATCGGGACCAGGTCGGGCTCCGGGAAGTACCGGTAGTCCTCGGAGGTCTCCTTGCGCCGCCCGGCGCGGGTGGAGCCGGACTGCTCCTCGAAGTGCCGGGTCTCCTGCACGATCTCGCCGCCGGCGTCGAGGACACCGGCCTGGCGCGTCATCTCGTAGCGCACGGCCCGCTCGACCGAGCGCAGCGAGTTGACGTTCTTCGTCTCGGTACGGGTGCCGAGCTCGCCGGAGGCCTTCGGCGACAACGACAGGTTCACGTCGCAGCGCATCGAGCCCTGGTCCATCCGGACGTCGGAGACACCGAGCGACTTCACCAGCTCGCGGAGCTGGGTGACGTAGGCGCGCGCCACCTCCGGTGCCCGGTCCCCGGTGCCGGGGATCATCTTCGTGACGATCTCGATCAGCGGGACGCCGGCCCGGTTGTAGTCCAGCAGCGAGTACTCGGCGCCGTGGATCCGCCCGGTCGCGCCGCCGACGTGCAGCGACTTGCCGGTGTCTTCCTCCATGTGCGCGCGCTCGATCCCCACCCGCACGGTGCTGCCGTCGTCGAGCTCGACGTCGAGCCAGCCGTCGACGGCGATCGGCTCGTCGTACTGGCTGGTCTGGAAGTTCTTCGGCATGTCCGGGTAGAAGTAGTTCTTCCGGGCGAACCGGCCCCAGGGGGCGATCGAGCAGTTCAGCGCCAGCCCGATCCGCATCGCCGACTCCACCGCGGTCCGGTTGACCACGGGCAGCGAGCCGGGCAGACCCAGGCAGGTCGGGCAGACCTGGGTGTTCGGCTCGGCGCCGAACTCGGTCGGGCAGCCGCAGAACATCTTCGTGTTCGTGGACAGCTCGACGTGCACCTCGAGCCCGAGCGTCGGGTCGAAGCGCGCGACGACGTCGTCGAAGTCGACCAGGGTCGGAGCGGTCACGGGGCAACCTCCGGAACTCGCGCGATCAGCGGACCGCCGTCGTCGGCGTCGCGGGCGGCCTCGAAGGCCGCTCCGACGCGGTACATCAAGGCCTCGCCGAGCGCCGGTGCCATGATCTGCAGGCCGGTCGGAAGGCCGTCGGACAGGCCGCTGGGCACCGACATACCGGCCGTGCCGGCCAGGTTCGTCGGGATCGTGGCCAGGTCGTTGAGGTACATCGCCAGCGGGTCGTCGATCTTGTCGCCGATCGGGAAGGGGACGGTCGGCGTCGTCGGTGAGACCAGCACGTCGGCCTGGGTGAACGCGGCCTCGAAGTCCCGGCTGATCAGCGTGCGGATCTTCTGGGCCTGCCCGTAGTAGGCGTCGTAGTAGCCCGACGACAGGGCGTAGGTGCCCAGGATGATGCGGCGCTTGACCTCGGGGCCGAACCCGGCCTCGCGGGTCGCGGCCATGACCTCCTCGGCGCTGGCGACGCCTCCTCCCGACGACACGGTCGACCGCATGCCGTAGCGCATGGCGTCGAACCGGGCCAGGTTCGACGACACCTCGCTGGGCAGGATCAGGTAGTAGGCCGCCATCGCGTACTCGAAGTGCGGGCAGCTCACCTCCACCAGGTCGGCGCCGAGCTTCTCCAGCCGGCGCAGCGACGCGTCGTAGGCCGTGCGGACGCCGGGCTCGTAGCCCTCGCCGCCCAGCTCGCGCACGACGCCGACCTTCAGGCCGGACAGGTCACCCTCGGCGCCCCGGCGGGCGGCCGCGACCACCGACGGCACCGGCGCGTCGATCGAGGTCGAGTCCAGCGGGTCGTGCCCGCCGATCACCTCGTGCAGCAGCGCGGCGTCGAGCACCGTGCGCGCGCACGGACCGGCCTGGTCCAGCGAGGACGCGCAGGCCACCAGGCCGTAGCGGGACACCCCGCCGTAGGTCGGTTTGACGCCGACGGTGCCGGTGAACGCGGCCGGCTGGCGGATCGAGCCGCCGGTGTCGGTGCCGATCGCCAGCGGCGCCTCGAACGCGGCCAGCGACGCGGCCGAGCCGCCCCCGGATCCGCCCGGCACCCGGCTGCGGTCCCACGGGTTGCGGGTCACGCCGTACGCGGAGTGCTCGGTGGAGGAGCCCATCGCGAACTCGTCCATGTTCGTCTTGCCCAGGATCGTGACCCCGGCCGCGCGCAGGCGGGCGGTGACCGTCGCGTCGTAGGGCGGCTGCCAGCCCTCGAGGATCTTCGACCCGCAGGTGGTGGGCATGTCCCGGGTGGTGAACACGTCCTTGAGCGCCAGCGGCACCCCGGCCAGCGACGACGCCGGCCCGGTCCCCGCGGCGATCCCGGCGTCGACCAGCTCGGCCGACGCGATCGCGGACTCGCCCGCGACGTGCAGGAACGCGTGCACGCCGTTCTCCCCGCCGTCGACGGCGGCGATCCGGTCCAGATGCGCCCGCGCGGCCTCGACCGCGGAGATCTCCTTGGCGTGGATCTTCCCGGCCAGCTCGGCGGCCGTGAGCCTCGTCAGGTCGGTGCTCATGACTCCTCCCCGGGAGAAAGTGCGTCGTCGGTGCTCACTGCTCTTCCCCCAGAATGCGCGGCACGCGGAAGCGGCCGTCCTCCGAGGCCGGGGCCCCGGACAGCGCCTGCTCCTGGTCCAGACCCGGGCGGCGCTCGTCGGCGCGGAACACGTTCTGCAGCGGGACGGCGTGCGAGGTCGGCGGGATGTCCTCGGCGGCGACCTCCCCGACCCGGGCGACCGAGCTCAGGATGACGTCGAGCTGGCCGGCGAACACGTCCAGCTCCGCATCGGTGACGGCCAGGCGCGAGAGCCGGGCGAGGTGCGCGACCTCGTCCCGGCTGATGACCCCGCCCGTGGGGTCGGCGGGGGAATCGGCGGACATGCCCCTCCTCGGGTGTTCGACGTTGGGCGCGACGCCCGGCGAACCGGCGGCTGACGACGTGCGACGCCGGTCCGCGCGGGAACCGGCGCGCTGCACCGGTGCAGCGGCCCAGTCTAGGCCGGTCCGGCTGAGTCCCGGCGGGCGGTGCGACCGGCGTGGACGAGGGTGGCTCTCGTGGCGACGGCGACGCCACGAATGTCCCGCTCGTTCGGATCCGGGACCGGGGCGCGGCGACCGCGATCCGGCCCGGGCTGCGGTCGGTCGTGCCGACGACTGGCAGGATCAGCGTCCGAGCCCGCACCGCGCCGGGGGTGGGCCGAGTGCTGCCATGACACCGGTTTCAGTCGAGGAGAGGACCCCGCACGTGTCGTTCCTGCTCCGGGTGATCGTCCCGGACAAGCCCGGAAACCTCGGCGCGGTCGCCTCCGCACTGGGCGGTGCGGGAGCCGACATCCTCAGCGTGGACGTCGTCGAGCGCGGCGACGGCCAGGCGGTCGACGACCTGGCCGTGGAGCTGCCCTCCGGCCGCCCGCCGGACGTCCTGATCACCGCGGCCGAGTCGGTCCCGGGGGTGTCGGTGGAGTCGGTCCGCCCGCACACCGGGCACCTGGACACCCACCGCGAGCTGGAGCTCGTCGACGAGATCGCGGGGGCGCCGTCGAAAGGGCTGGAGCGGCTCGCCGCCGAGGTGCCGCGTCTGTTCCGGGCCGGCTGGGCACTGGTCGCGGTGAGCGAGAAGGGCCGCTCCTACCGGATCGCGGAGAGCGCCGCCTCACCGGAGACCCGGGCCGGGGACCTCCCGTGGCTGCCGCTCACCTCCGCCGTCGCCCTGGACGAGCGGCACTGGGTCCCGGACCCGTGGCGTGCGCTGGACACCGAACTCGCCGCCGCGCCGTTCGGCACCGGCACCCCGCCGAAGACGCTGGTGGTCGGACGCCCCGGCGGCCCGGTCTTCCGCCCGTCCGAGCTGGCCCGCCTGTCCCACCTGGCCGGCATCGTCGCCACCGTCCTCAACGCCTGACACCCAACCTGGCCCACCCCCTTGGCGCGTCATGGCTCCACAACGCGCCCTCCATGGCCCCTTTGGGGCGTTATGGCTCCACAACGCGATGTTCGTGGCTCACCCGGCGCGTTATGGCTCCAC
>NZ_JADQDD010000239.1 GCF_019263595.1 Pseudonocardia sp. KRD291
ACGCGGCGCACGCCCCGGTTGGATCGACGACGCCCGCGAGCGCGCCGCCGGTATCGGCCCGGGCGGACGGTGCCTCGACATCCGGCCCTACCGCCCGGGGAGACGAACCGCGCGTGCTGGTGGTGATGGGCGGCACCGACGCCGCGGGGCTGCTGCCCGCCGTCGTCCGGGCGTTGGACGCCGTCGGGGTACCCGCCGAGGTGGACGTGGTGGTCCCCGCGGGGCGAGGGCTCGACATCCCCGATACCGGCCCCGCACGGTTCCGGGCGATCGCGCCGCTGTCCGACCTGCCCGCCGCGATGGCCCGGGCCGACCTGGTGATCAGCGCCGCCGGGACGACGGTGTGGGAGCTGTGCTGTGTCGGCGTCGCGATGGCGCTGGTCCGGGCCGCGGACAACCAGACCGAGGGTTACCGCGCCGTCGTCGAGGCCGGGGCCGGACTGGGTCTCGGCGGCCCGGCGGACGTGGCCGACGCGACGTCGACCGCGGACACGCTCCGGCCCCTGCTCACCGATCCCGGCGTCCGCGCCGGGTTCGCGGCCCGCGCCCGGACCGTCGTCGACGGCAGGGGGGCCGAGCGGATCGTCGAGGCCGTGGCGGCGGCCGTCGGAGCCCGCGGTCGCGGGAACACGGTCACCGCGCGGCCGGCCACCGAGGCGGACGCCGGACTGCTGCTGGCCTGGCGCAACGACCCGGAGACCCGTCGCTGGTCACGGACGTCGGAGGAGGTCCGCCCCGAGGAACACCGCGCCTGGCTGCGCCGCTCCCTGGACCGCACCGACCGGCTGCTTCTCGTGGTCGCCGACGACACCGGCCCGGTCGGCACCGTGCGCTGGGACCGCGAGGACGACGACTGGGAGGTCTCGATCACGGTCGCGCCGGACCGCCGGGGGTCCGGGCTGGCCGGGCCACTGCTGACCGCCGGAGAACACGCCCTGCGCGAGCGCACCGGCCCCGGCACCCCGGTGATCGCCGTCGTGCACGCCGACAACGTCGCGTCCGCACGGCTGTTCGCCCGGGCCGGGTACCGGCCTGCGGGACCGGCCGACGACGACGGGTTCGCCACCCACCGCCGCATCCTCCCCTGACCTGCACGCTCCGGCGGGTGAGATGATGTCCATGGCTGTCCGGGACGGCCGGAGCGCCACCACCGTCATCTCACGCGGGGATGCCACCCGCCCGTGAGCGGGTCACCCCGGTCACGGCACGCTCCTCGTCCGGCACCGGGTGACCTAACCTCGTCCCGTGCCCAGCTCCCGCCCCACGCTGCCCGCCGCGGATCTCGCCCGCATGGTCGTGTTCGCCGCGTTCATCGCCGTGCTCGGCCTGTTCCCGGGCTTTTACGTCGGCGCGTCCGGGGTGCCGATCGTGCTGCAGAACGTCGGGCCGGTGCTGGCCGGCGCGGTCCTGGGCTGGCGTCGCGGGGTCGCCGCCGTGCTGCTGCTGCTCGCGCTGACCGCGATCGGGCTGCCGCTGCTCTCCGGCGGGCGCGGCGGGATCGCGCCGTTCGTCGGGCCGAGCGCCGGCTTCCTGTTCGGCTGGATCCTGGCCGCACTGATCACCGGCCTGATCGTGGCGCGGTCCCGGAAGCGGACGCTGCCGGTGATGCTGCTGGCGTCACTGGCCGGGATGCTCGGCGAGTACGTGATCGGCGTGCCGGTACTGGGCCTGGTCCTCGGCGACCTCCGGGCCGGCGCCGTCCAGTCGCTGGTGTTCGTGCCCGGTGACCTGCTCAAGGTCGTGCTGGCCGCGGTCGTCACCGGGCTCGTGCACCGGGCGCTGCCGGACCTGCTGCCGGTACGGGGCGACCGAGTCCGGTGACCGCCCGCCCGCCGATCCTGCGCGACGCCGCCCTCCCGCCCGACCTGCTCGCGCGCGCCCACGGCGCGGCCGCGGCGCTGCGGGGTCGCGGTGTCCGGGCCGGCGACCGGGTCGCGGTGGACGCCCGGCTCCCCCCTCGAGCCGGTCGAGCCGACGCGGCCGACCCGGAGGCGACGCTGGCCTGGTTCCTCGGCGCCGACCTGCTCGGCGCAGCGACGCTCGTCGTCGACCCGGGCTGGACGCCCCGCGAGAGCGACGCGGTCCTCGCCGACGCGGCACCGGCCGTCGTCGCCGAGGGGGTGCCGGCGCCCGGACCCGAGGTGGACCCCGTCACCGGCGACGACCCGCTGTTCTACCTGCCGACGACGTCGGGCAGCAGCGGCCGGCCGAAGGTCCTGGCCCGCACCCGCGGGTCGTGGCGGCTCGGGTTCGACGCGCTGGGCCCGGTAGCCGGGCCGGTGCTGATCGCCGGGCCGCTGAGCTCGTCGCTGTTCCTGTTCGGGGCCCTGCACGCGCTGCACCACGGCGCCGACCTGCGGCTGCGGCCCCGCCTGGACACCGACGACGCGCGGGACGCCGGGAGCCTGCACCTGGTCCCCGCCATGCTCACCGGCCTGCTAAACGGGCTCGAACGCCGTCCCGGACCGGTCGCGTTGCGCACGGTCGTCTGCGGCGGGGCGCACGTCGGTGCGGTCCTGCGCGAGCGCTGCGCGCGGGTGCTGCCGGACGTCGAGCTGATCGAGTACTACGGCTCGGCCGAGCACTCGCTGATCGCCTCGCGACGCGGCGGCGGCGCGCTGCGGCCGTTCCCGGGCGTCCGGACCGAGGTGCGCGACGACGTCCTGTGGGTGCGCTCGCCGCAGTCGTTCGCCGGCTACCTGCGCGAGGGCCGCCTCGACCCGGCCGGCGACGAGTGGAGCAGCGTCGGGGACCGCGCGGAGATCGACGACGACGGCGGCATCGTCGTGCACGGGCGGGGCAGCGCGACGATCTCCAGCGGTGGCGCGCTGGTCGCGGCCGAGGAGGTCGAGTCGGTGCTGCGGGCGGTGCCGGGGGTGGCCGACGTCGTCGTCGCCGGGACGCCGAACCCCACGCTGGGCGCGCTGGTCACGGCCGTCATCGAGCCCCGCGACGGCGGCCCGTCCACACGGGCGCTGCGGGACGCGGCCCGCAGCGGGCTCGCGCCGGGGAAGCGACCCCGCCGGTGGCTGGTGACCGCGGCGCTGCCGCGGACGTCGTCGGGCAAGCCGGCGCGCGCCGTCGTCGACGCCGGTCTGCGGGACGGGACGCTCGCCGCCGACCCGCTCGCCACGGACCCGCTCGCAGACGTCCCGCAGGGGGCCCGGTGAGCACCGCGGACCGCGCACCCGTCGTCGTCGCGGCCCGGCGGACGCCGATCGGCACGGCCGGGGGCGCGCTGCGCGGGGCCACCGTCGACGAGCTCGCGGCGCCGGTGCTGCGCGCCCTGCTCGCCGACGTCGGCCACCCCGTCGACGGGTCCCCCGCGCGCGTCGCCGGCGTGCCCGTCGCCGACGTGCTCCTCGGCAACGTGTTCGGCCCCGGCGGCAACCCCGCCCGGGTCGCCGCGCTGCGCGCCGGTCTCGGCGAGCAGGTCCCCGGCATGACGGTGGACCGCCAGTGCGCGAGCGGGCTGGCCGCGATCCTCGCCGCGGCGACCGCGGTCCGCGCCGGGGACGGCGAGGCCTACCTGGCCGGCGGCGTGGAGAGCGCGTCCACCGCCCCGCACCGCCACTGGCCCGGCGGCGACCGCTACACCCGCGCCCCGTTCGCCCCGGCCGAGCTGGGCGACCCGGACATGGGCCCGGCCGCCGACGTCGTCGCCGCGAAGGCCGGGATCTCCCGGCAGCGCCAGGACGCCTTCGCCGCGCGCAGCCACTCCCGCGCCGTCCGTGCGCAGGCCGACGGCACCTTCGACGCCGAGCTCGTCCCGGTCGCCGGGCTGGGCGCCGACCAGCGGCCACGCCCCGGTTTCACCCCCGAGCGGCTGGCCCGCTTCCGTCCCGCGTTCACCCCGGACGGGACCGCGACGGCCGCGAACTCCTGCGGCGTCAACGACGGCGCCGCGGCCGTCCTGGTGGTCAGCGAGCGGGTCCGGCGCGCACTCGGCGTACCCGGGCTGGCCCTGGCCGCGGCGGCCACCCGCGGATGCGACCCGAACCTGCTCGGGCTGGGCGCCGTCCCCGCGATGACCGAGGTCCTGCACGGTGTTGATACTCGTTCCGCGTCCGCTGCTCCCGGCCCGCCGGACACCGTGGAGTTCACCGAGGCGTTCGCCGGGCAGGCGCTGGCCTGCCTGGACGCGGCCGGCGTCGACGAGCACACCGCGAGCCCGGACGGCGGCGCGATCGCGCTCGGGCACCCGTGGGGCGCGTCCGGTGCGGTACTCGTGGTGCGGCTGTTCTCCCACCTGGTCCGCGCCCGACGGGGCCGGACCGGGCTCTCGGCCCTGTCCTCCGGAGGCGGTCTCGGCGTCGCCGCCCGGTGGGAGGTCGTCTCGTGATCGAGTTCGAGGGGGTGGGGCACCGGTTCGGCGAGCGCGTGGTGCTCGACGGGGTGGACCTGCGGCTGACGCAGCACCGCGTCGCGTTCGTCGGGGCCAACGGCTCCGGCAAGTCGACCCTCGCGCGGATGGTGAACGGCCTGGTCGTGCCGGAGACCGGGCGGGTGCTCGTCGACGGTGTCGACCCCGCCCGGCACGGGCCCGCGGTCCGCAGGCGGGTCGGGTTCGTGTTCACCGACCCGGACTCGCAGATCGTGATGCCGACGGCCGGCGAGGACGTCGCGTTCTCGCTGCGCCGCTCCGACGTACCCCGCCGCGACCGGGCCGCCCGGGCCGCGCGGGCCCTGGCCGAGTTCGGCCTGGACGGCTACGCCGAGCACCCCGCGCACCAGCTCTCCGGCGGGCAGAAACAGCTCCTCGCGCTGTGCGCGGTGCTCGTCGGTGACCCGGACGTCCTGGTCTGCGACGAGCCGACGACCCTGCTCGACCTGCGCAACAAGCGCCGCTTCGCCGAACGCCTGACCGGCCTGCGCCAGCAGGTGCTGATGCTCACCCACGACCTGGACCTGCTCGACGACTTCGACCGCGTCGTCGTCCTCGACGGGGGAAAGGTCGTCGCGGACGACGAGCCCGGCCCCGCGATCGCGCACTACCGGGACCTCTGCCGGTGAGCGCGTTCGGGCTCCACGAACCCGGCTCGAGCGTGCTGCACCGCGCCCCGGCGGGGCCGTCGCTGCTGTTCGTGCTGGTGTTCGCGGCGACCACGGTGGCGCTGTCGTCGCCGTGGTGGCTGGGCGGGGCGTGCGCCCTCGTCGCGGCCGGGTTCCTGGTGGCGCGGATCCCCCTGCGCCGGGTGTGGCCGCTGCTGCGGACCCTCGCGCTGCTGGTGGTGCTGATCCTGGCCGTGCAGTGGTGGTTCCTCGGGCCGGCGCAGGCGCTGGTGGTGTGCCTGCGGATCGTCGCCGCCCTGGGCGTCGCATCGCTGTTCACGCTGGTCACGCGTGTCGAGGATCTGGTCGACGCGGTGGAGCGCGCGCTCGGCCCGTTGCGCCGGTTCGGGGTCGACCCGGAGCGGGTCGGGGTGGTCGTCGGCCTCACCGTGCAGGCGGTGGGGACGCTGGCCGGGATCGCCGGGTCGGTGCGCGAGGCGGCCCGGGCCCGCGGGGCGGAGCGGTCGATCACCGCGTTCGCCGTGCCGTTCGTGGTCCGGACCCTGCGCTACGCCGACGAGCTGGGCGAGGCCCTCGCCGCCCGCGGGTGGGGCGACCGCGGTGCGGACGACGTCACGCGAGCGGACACCCGGTCGAACTTCAACTAGACTGGACTAAGTCCGAAGGAGGGCCAGTGACCGCCGAGTTCAACATCCACGAGGCCAAGACCCACCTGTCCCGCCTTCTGGAACGGGTCGCCGCCGGTGAACGGATCACCATCTCGAAAGCGGGCACCCCCGTCGCCGACCTGGTCCCCCACCAGCGCAGGACCGTCCGGTTCGGCGGACTACGCGACCGGATCCGCTACGACGACGCCGACTTCGACGATCTCGACCCCGACATCCAGAAGATGTTCTACGGCGACGAACCGGACGACGATGCTGCTGCTCGATAGCCAGGCCCTGCTGTGGGTGCTGTCGGGAAGCAGCCGGATCGGACCAGGGGCACAGCGGCTCATCGAGGCGTCGTCGGCCGTGCATGTCTCGACCGCGTCGATCTGGGAACTCACGATCAAGTCCATGCTGGGCAAGCTGGACCTGCCCGTCGGCCTACCGACGATCCTCGACGAACAGGGGTTCGCCGTCCTGGACGTCACGGCCGCGCATGCCGAGGGACTGCGCGCGTTCCCCGAGTTGGCGCGACACGACCCGTTCGACCGACTGATCGTCGCGCAGGCGCACCTCGAGGGCCTCGCCCTCCTGACGGCGGATCGTGTGCTGCTCGGGCTCGAACGGGACTTCGTGGTCGACGCCGGACGGTGAGAGCCAGGCTCCCCGGTTCTAGATCAGGTCCCAGGTCAGGGGCGTGCCGCGCTCGACATCGCGGGTGAACGTGCGGCCCAGGACGGTGCCGATCGTGTCCGTGGCCAGACCACCTGCCGGTCGGATGGACCGCACGTTGGCCTCGGTGACCTTCTCCCCCGCCGCCACGTCGGCGACCACGAACAGCGAGCGGCGCAGGGCCAGGGTGTCGCGCTCGGACTCGCGCGGGCCGAACCGGGCCGGACCCATCGCCAGGCGCGCGGCGTCGGACTCGCGGCACAGCGCGGCGAGCTCGCCGGGCTCCAGGCTGAAGTCGGAGTCGACGCCGCCGTCGTCGCGTCGCAGCGTCACGTGCTTCTCGATCGCGACCGCACCCATCGCCACCGACGCGACCGCCACGCCGATCCCGTAGGTGTGGTCGGACAGGCCGACCGGCACCCCGAACGCCTCGCGCAGCGCCGGGATCGTCTGCAGGTTCGCGTCCTGCGGCTGCGCCGGGTAGCTCGCGGTGCAGGCCAGCAGGACGATCTCGGTCGCGCCGCCGTCGCGGGCCGCGGTGAGCGCGGCGTCGATCTCGCCGAGGGTGGCCATCCCGGTCGACATCACCATCGGACGCCCGGTCGCCCCCATCCGGCGGATCAGCGGCAGGTCCACCAGCTCGGCCGAGGCGACCTTGTAGGCCGCGGCGTCCAGGGACTCCAGCAGCTCGACCGCGGTCGGGTCGAACGGGCTGGAGAACGGGACGAGGCCGTGCGCACGGGCCCGGGCGAACAGCGGCTCGTGCCACTCCCACGGCGTGTGCGCCTGCTCGTAGAGCTGGTAGAGGTTGCGACCGCCCCAGAGGCCGTGGTCGTCGCGGATCCGGAACGCCGGGCCGTCGGCGTCGATCGTGATCGTGTCCGCGCGGTAGGTCTGCAGCTTCACCGCCTGCGCACCGGTGCCGGCGATCGCGTCGACGATCTCCAGGGCCCGGTCCAGGGAGCCGTTGTGGTTGCCGGACATCTCGGCGATCACGAACGGCCGCTCGCCCGGTCCTACCCGGTGCTCGCCGATGGTGATCGCGTCGGGGATGCGCATGGCCCCAGGCTAGCTATCGCCGGACGAACACCATCACCTCGGACAGCGTGCCCTCGCTGTCCTGGCCGTAGAGCCCGCAGTCGGACGCGACGAGCTCGTAGTCCGGGAACGCCTCCAGGTAGCGCTCGCGCAGCATGGGCTTGCGCACGTTCGGCTTGCCGACCGGGGAGTTGCGCAGCAGCAGGTAGCGCGCGCCCAGGCCGCTGACCAGGCGCGCGTAGTTGGCGACGACGTCGGGCTCCATCTCCTGGAAGGAGATGAAGTTCGCGAACAGGTCCACCGACCCGACCAGCTTCGGCAGCTGCCAGGAGCACAGGACCGCCGCCCGCTGCGTGATCTGGTCGATCTCGATCTTCTCGGCGTCGCGGGTGGCGCCGTAGTCGAGCACCTCGTCCGCGCCGAGCACCTGCTGCAGGTAGTACGTCGCCACGGCGGCGACCGGCGGGATGTCGACGTCGATGTAGCGCAGACCCGGGTTCTGCGGGACCAGGATCTCGCCGAGCGTGCCGTAGCCGCCGCCGATCTCCAGCACGGTCTCGATCGCGAGGTCGGGCACGGCGCGCTTGAGCATGACCAGCCCGCGCAGGTAGTTCAGCGACGAGCGGCTGTGCCGACGGCCGTCGAACGTCAGCTGCTCGGTCGGCGACCCGACGGTGGACTCCGACATCCCGGCGATCCGCGGGGCGGCGTCCGGCAGGTCCAGGGCCCGGACGACCCCGTGGTGCCCGCGGGCGACCGGCACCTGGTCGAGCCGGTCCTTGACCAGCTTGCCGTTCGCGCCGGCGAGCCCGGCCAGCCGGGACAGCGCGACCGCGGGCTTCGCGACCGGGCCGTAGCGCGGGGCGTAGAAGAACGTCGCGCTCGGGTGCCGGCGGAAGTCGGAGAAGCCGTGCTCACGCAGGTCCTTCACGACCTGCTCCAGGCCGGTCTGCCAGAAGTTCGTCGGCTTGTAGAGGTCGGGCGCGCCGTCCAGGTCGGACAGCATGGCCTCGAGAAGTGCACGGGGCTCCATGGGACACGAGGTTACGGAGCGGAGATCCACCCGACTCCGTCATCCCCGGCGGGAGCCGTCTGCACGGACCGATAGCCTGCGGGTACACGCCGCAACTGACCCGAGGGAGTGAGGGTGCCCGACACGGACACGTGGGTGGTGGTCCCCGTCTACAACGAGGAGACCGTCATCGCCGACGTGATCGCGGATCTGGGCACCCGTTTCCCGAACGTCGTCTGCGTCGACGACGGCAGCCGCGACGACTCCGCGGCCCGGATCGCGACCACGCACGCGCACCTCGTCCGGCATCCGATCAACCTCGGGCAGGGCGCCTCGCTGCAGACCGGGATCGACTACGCGCTGCGCCGCGGCGCACGGTTCGTGGTCACGTTCGACGCGGACGGCCAGCACTCGGTCGACGACGCCGAGCGGATGCTCGAGGTGGCCCGCTCCGGCGAGGCCGACGTGGTGCTGGGCTCGCGGTTCCTGGAGTCGACCGAGCAGGTCCCGGGCCTGAAACGCCTCGTGCTGCGTGCCGTGGTGGCGCTCTCGCCGTCGAGCCGCAAGCTCGGGCTGACCGACGCGCACAACGGCCTGCGGGTGATCTCCCGCCAGGTCGCCGAGAACATGCGGATCAGCATGAACGGCATGGCGCACGCCTCGGAGATCGTCGACGCCCTCGCCCGCTCGCCCTGGCGGGTGCGCGAGGTGCCGGTGACGATCATCTACACCGACTACTCCCGGGCCAAGGGACAGTCGCTGCTCAACGGCGTGAACATCCTGTTCGACCTGTCCGTGCGAGGCCAGAGGTGAACCCTTGATCCTGCAGATCGTGCTGGTGCTGGCGGCCGTCGCCGCGCTGGTCTACTTCGTCCGCAGTGGACAGAACGTGGGCATCCGGGCAGGCAAGCGGCTGGCCTTCGGTGCGTTCGTCCTGGTCAACATCTACGCGGTGCTCCGGCCCGACGACGTCACCTGGGTCGCCCGCCACCTGGGCATCGGCCGCGGTACCGACCTCGTCGTCTACCTGCTGGTGGTCGCGTTCGTGTTCGGGATGCTGAACTCCTACCTGCGCGACCGCGAGATCAGCCAGCACCTGACCAACCTGGCCCGCCAGCTGGCCATCCGGGACGCGGAGCTCGCCCGCCGCGAGGACGAGCTCGCCGCGCGCCTGGCCGAGACCGCCGCCGTGGTCGGGGTCGAGATCCCCGCCTCGACCGCCACCGGAACGAACGGTGCCGCCGGTGTGCCGCCGCCGGCGGACCTCCCGGACCGGTCGCCCGCCGCCCGGGCGGAGCGCGCGGCGGGCGAGTGAGGCCCCTGACCGCCGGGGCGCCATCGGAGCCGCCCCCGCGGGACCGCGCGCGGAGGTGGGCCCGCTGGACCACCTGACGCTGCTGGCCGGCCTGCTCGTCGCCCTCCTGCCCGGCGCGGCGCTGCTGGCCGCGCTGCGGATCCGCAGCGCGCTGCTGTTCGCCGCGCTGACCCCGACCGCGACGATCGGGGTGCTGCTCGCCGTCGCGACCGCGACCGGTGCCGTCGGGCTGCCGTTC
>NZ_JADQDD010000024.1 GCF_019263595.1 Pseudonocardia sp. KRD291
CCCCGGCCACCGCATCCCAGGCACCGACCGATCACCGCACCGAGGGAGCCCCGATGTTGATCCATGAAGCCCTGGCGAGATCCCGACAGCGGGAGGCCGAACGCGAGGCCCGGCAGTACCGCCGGGCCCGCACCCTGACCGCCGGACGACGGTGGGCCCGGCTCGCCGCATGGGCCCAGCGGCGGGCGCAGGCCGAACGCGACCGGGTCGCGCCCGGCTGACCCGGCCGGCCCCCGGCACAGGAACACACGAACACGACGACGCCCCACCCGAGGAGACCGGGCGGGGCGTCGTCGTGTGTCCGGGCGCCTACTCCCCGGCGGCGGGGATGCCTCCGTCGAAGAGCTCCGGCTGCCACGCGGCGACGATGTCGCGCAGCCGCACCCGGGCGTCGAGCTGGCAGAGGATGCCGAGGGTCCCCATCGTCACCCGGTGCACGAGCAGGAACTGCGGCGGCAGGTTCAGCTGCCGCGCCGTCGCCGCCTCCGGGTTGCGCAGGTCCCCGACGCGTTCGGCCTGGCTCTGGATCCACCGGCGGCTGAAGTGGAACTCCTCGGTCCGCAGCGGCTCGGTGAACGGGGCCAGGTAGCCCATCGCCTCCTCCGGGTCGAGGCGGCTGCCCTCGAGCACGAACCCGGCGTCGCGCATCAGCGTCATCAGATCGGCCGAGCGGTACTCCAGCGCGAACTTCGTCATCTGCACCAGCTCCCGCGGCATCCCGTCGGGCAGCCGCGCGACCGCGCCGAAGTCCAGGACCAACAGGCGGCCGTCGTCGAGGACTCCGAAGTTGCCCGGGTGCGGGTCGGAGTGCAGCAGGTGCGCCCGCGTGGGGGCCGAGTAGTGGAACTCGGCCAGCAGCGCGCCGGCGGCGTCGCGTTCGTCCCGGGTGCCGTCGCGGATGACCGAGGACAGCGGGCGCCCGGTGACCCACTCGCTGACCATCGCCTTGGGTGCCGACGCCACGACGCGGGGGACGACGACGTTCTCGTCGCCGTCGTAGATCGCGCCGAACTCACGCTGGTAGGCGGCCTCGTCGCGGTAGTCGAGCTCCTCCTCCATCCGGTTCTTGAGCTCGGTGATCAGCGGCTTGAGCTCCAGGCCGGGGGCGAGCGGCTGTAGCAGCCTGCTCATCCGGCCGAGCTGGCGCAGGTCCGAGCGCAGGGCCTCCTCCGCGCCCGGGTACTGGACCTTCACCGCGACCTCGCGGCCGTCGTGCCAGATCGCGCGGTGCACCTGCCCGATGCTGGCCGACGCGGCGGGGACGTCGTCGAAGTCCTGGAAGCGGGCGTGCCAGCCGCGGCCGAACTGCTCGGCGAGCATGTGGTGGACGTCGGCCCTGGGCATCGGCGGTGCGGCGGTCTGGAGCTTGACCAGCGCCTCCCGGTACGGCTCGGCGAACTCGTCCGGGATCGCCGCCTCGAACACGCTCAGCGCCTGGCCGAACTTCATGGCGCCGCCCTTGAGCTCGCCGAGCACCGCGAACAGCTGCTCGGCGCTCTTCGCGGCGAGCTGGGCCGAGATCTCGTCCCGGTCACCGCCGGTCAGGCGCCGTCCCCACCCCGCTGCCGCTCGTCCGGCGACGCCCAGGGGCAGGCCGGCGAGCTTGGCGGTGCGCGAAGCGGTCCGTCGGGGTATGTCGCTCACCCCCTGATTGTCTCCCGCCACGGGGCATGTCCGCACGCCGCACCCGCCGGACGGGCCCGATCGCCGGGTGCCGGCGCGGTGACCGGTACCGCAGCGCCGCACGGGCAACCGGGGTGCGCGGCCCACACGCGGGTGACGACGCCTGCCGTGTCGAGGTCCAGCTCGAGCGTCGCGTCCAGGCTCGGCGGCGGGGGCCCGCCGGTCGTCGGGCCGTCCAGGGCGAGCAACGCCTGCGCCGCGCCGAGGGCGGCGGTCGCGGCCAACACGCCGGGCTCCGCGGACCCGGTCCGGTCGGCCAGCGCTGCGGTGAGCGCGGGCCAACCCGGGTCGAGACCGGTCCGGTGCAGGTCGAGACAGCGCAGGCAGGCCGAACGGCCGGGCAGCACCAGCGGGCCGACGACGCCCCGCCCGTCGCGCACGCGCACCACCAGGTGCTCCACGGCGCGGCCGGTCAGGGCGTCGGCCTCGTCGAGCCGGCGGGCCTGGGCGTCGGTGAGCACCACCAGGTCCGGCGGGGTACGGCCGGGTGTGGCGGCGCGCGTCCCCGGCGCCGTCGCGGCGATCAGCTCCGCGGCGACCCGGGACCGGTCGCGACCCAGCGCCCGCGCGGGCAGCCCTGCGATGAGCAGATCGGGCGGCCCCACCGGCCCGGACGTCCGGGCGTGCACCGCCCCGACGCCGGCCCGCGACAGCGCGGCGGACACGGCGAGCGCCAGCGGGCCGTCCCCGCGGACCTGGACGTGGGAGCCGGCGCGGCGACGGGCGACCCGGTCCGGCGTCCGGGCGTCACGCAGGAGCCCGGCGCCGAGCAACGCCGCCAGCAGAGCGGTGCCCGTGCCCGGGTCCGCCCCGCGGCCGGCGGCGCGCCGGAGCAGGTCCGCGGTGTCCACCGGGGCGGGCCCCAGCTCGTCGAGCATCGCCGCGCCGGCCGGGCAGAGGTCCTCCAGGACCAGACCCCGCACCGGGTCGAGGCCCACCTGGCGGGAGTCCGGCCCGCGGACCAGGACGAACAGGTGCGGGGCGAGCACCACGCGGGCGGGCAGCCCCTCCGGTGCGCCCGGGTGCCACGGCGCCGGGTGCGACGACGCCGGGTGCGACGACGCCGGGCGCGGGACGGCGGAACGGGTCATCGCACGATCCTGCACACCGGCGTACGGATGCGGGCCGGATCCGTACGGCGCGTTCGCATCCGCACAGCCGCTACACCCCGGGGGAGGGCGGCCGCGCGGCGGCGGGCCTACCCTGAGGACATGGCCAGCCCCCCGGTCGTCGAGGTCCGCCGCAGTGCACGACGCCGCCGGATGGTCAGTGCCCGACGCGAGGGCGACACGGTCATCGTGTTCATCCCCGGCTGGATGAGCGAGCGCGAGGAGCACGACTGGGTCGCCGAGATGGTCCGGCGGCTGGAGCGCAGCGAGCGCAAGCGCCGTTCCCCGGGCCGTCGCGGCGACGACGCGCTGTTCCGCCGGGCCGCCGAGCTGTCCACCCGCTATCTGGAGGGCCGCGCCCGCCCGGTGTCGGTCCGCTGGGTGGCGCCGATGCGGACCCGGTGGGCCTCCTGCACCCCCGACGACGGCACCATCCGGGTCAGCGAGAGGCTGCGTGACGTGCCGGGCTGGGTCGTGGACTACGTGCTCGTCCACGAACTCGCGCACCTGCTCTCCGCGGCGCACGACGAGACGTTCTGGGCGTGGGTGCACCACTACCCGAAGGCCGAGCGGGCGATCGGGTACCTGGAGGGCCTCAGCGCCGCCGCGGCACTCGGGATGATCGGCGTCGACGGCGACGGCGCGGAGGACGGCGACGTGGACGCTCGCGGGGCCGTGGACGCGGGCGGTGCCGTGGACTCCGGAGCCGCCGACGAGCCGGACGCGCTCGCGGCAGGCTGAGCCCCCGGAGCCCCGGAGCCGCCGCGACCGGCCGGGGTCAGCTCGTCGAGGTGCCGGTGGAGCCGCCGGGGCCCTCGTCGTCGGGCTTGGAGTGGTCGGGCCGGGAGTCGTCGGGCCCGGAGTCGCCGCGCTCGTCACCGGTGGACGGGTCACCGGCCGCCTCGGCGTCGGCCCGCATCTGCTTCTCCAGCTCCGCGATCGGGTCGTCGGTCTCGAGGGAGCGGCGCACGAACGCGGCCGGGTCGTCCAGGTCGTCGGCCGACGGGATCAGGTCCGGGTGCGCCCAGACGGCGTCGCGGCCCGCGGCGCCGTGCTCCCGGCTGAGCAGCTGCCACAGCTCCGCGGCGGCCCGCAGCCGGCGCGGGCGCAGCTCCAGCCCGACGATCGTGGCGAAGGCCTGCTCGGCCGGCCCGCCCGAGGCACGACGGCGGCGCATCGTCTCGCGCAGCGCCTCCGCACCGGGCAGCCGCTCGCCCAGTGCCTCGGCGACCACGGCGTCCACCCACCCCTCGATCAGGGCGAGCAGCGTCTCCAGCCGCGCCAGCGCCGCCTTCTGCTCGGGGGTGTCCTCCGGCTCGAACATGCCCGAGGACATGGCCTCCTGGATCGAGGCCGGGTTGGACGGGTCGATGTTCTGGGCCAGCTCCTCGATCCGCGAGGTGTCCACGGTGATGCCGCGCGCGTACTCCTCGACCGTGCCCAACAGCCGCTCCCGGAGCCAGCCGACGTGCGCGAACAGCCGCTGGTGGGCGGCCTCGCGGGCGGCCAGGTAGAGCATGACCTCACCGGCCGGCAGGTCGAGCCCCTCGGTGAACGTGGCGATGGACTCGGGCAGCAGTGCCGCGGTGCGGTCCGGCCCGATCGGGATGCCCAGGTCGGTGGAGCTGAGCACCTCGGAGGCGAGCTGGGCCAAACCCTGGCCGAGCTGGGTGCCGAACGCCAGGCCACCCATCTGGCCGATCATCCCGAGCATCGGGCCGGCCTGCGCGCGGACCTCCTCGGGCAGGCCCTCCACCCAGGCACCGGAGATGCGGCGGGCGACCGGGTCGCACATCCGCTTCCAGGTCGGCATGCCCGCCTTGACCCAGTCGGTCGCCGTCCAGGCCACGACGTCGGTCGCGCCGGCCGGGAACTCGGTGGCCGGGTCCAGCCACATCTCGGCCAGCTTGAACGCCTCGACGACGGCCCTGCGCTGCTCGTCGGTCAGCGACGAGGTGGTCTGGGCGAGCTGCTGGGTCGCCATCTGCGCGGCCAGGTCGTAGTTGACCGGCCCGTCGTCGCCACCGGTCCCGGCGCTGCTGAGCATCTGGCCGAGCTGGCTGAGCATCTGGCCGAGCTGGCTGACGTCGAACCCGCCGGGTCCGCCTGCGCCGGGCATCCCCGGCATCCCGGGCATGCCCGGCATCCCCGGGAACGCGCCGAACCCGCCGGCCGGGTCGCCGGCGCCGGGCGGCAGCTTGCCGAACCCGAACGGGTCCTGCGGCCCCTCTCCCTGGTCGCCGCCACCGGTGTCCCCTCCGGAGGCGTCCCCGGACTCGCGCCGGCGGTCGTCACGGTCGCGGTCGCGGTCGGAGGGACCGAAGCCGAAGGGCACATCACTCATGAGACCCACCGTACGCGGGAGGCCATCCGCGTGTGGCCGCGCTCCGCCGCTGGTGGGCGCCTGTTCGCCGACAGCGTGACGCCGACCGTCAGGGGACGCGACGCGTCAGGAGCAGCCCCGCGGAACGCCCCCGGCCCGGAGCGTGTCCAGCGCCGTCACCGCGTCGCCGACCGTGCCCACGCGGGCCAGCTGCAGCCCGTCCGGGGCGTCGGAGGCGGCCTCGGCGCAGTTGTCCGCGGGCACCAGGAACGTCTGTGCCCCGACCTCGGAGGCCTTGAGCATCTTGAACCGGATGCCGCTGATCGGGCCGACGGTGCCCTCCGGGGTGATGGTGCCGGTGCCCGCGACGAACCGGCCGCCGGTGAGCTCGCCCGGCGTCAGCTTGTCGACCAGGGCGAGGGTGAACATGAGCCCGGCCGAGGGGCCGCCCACGTCGCCCAGCGTGATCGAGAGCCGATCGCCTGCGGCCGGCGCGGTGGCCGGGGTGATGCCGAGGAACGCCCGCGCCGGGTCCCCGGGGTAGCCGGACGGGGTGACGCTCACGTCCCGCACCGGGTCGTCACCCCGCTTGACGCGCAGCGCCAGCGGAACGCCCGGGCGGGCGGCCCGCAGCGTCTCCAGCAGCATCGGGACCGACGCGACCGGTCGGCCGGACACGGCGACGATCTGGTCGCCCTCGGCCAGCACGCCCGACGACGGCGAGCCGGGGGTGAGCGCGCCGACCGTCACCCGGGTCGGCATCTTCAGGAACGTCAGCGCCGCGGCCTCGGCGTTGGCCACCGAGCTGTCGAACTCCAGCTTGTTCTCCGAGGTGACCTGCTGCTCGGAGAGGTCCGGCGGGTACAGCGTGAACCGCGGGACGAGCTGGTGGTCGCCGGAGAACCACAGCCCCAGCGCCTGGAACGCGGTGATCCGGTCGGTGACCCCGACCGTGGTCATGTTCAGGTGCCCGGACGTCGGGTAGTTGGGCAGGCCGTCGGCGGAGACCACCGGCTTGCCCTCGACGACGCCGAGCGTGTCGAACGTCGGCCCCGGCCCGAGCGAGACCACCGGGGCGGGCACGACGGACCCGACGACGGCGATTCCCAGCAACAGCAGGAGCGCCGTCATCCACGACGAAGATCGAACGCCCACGATCGCACCCTACGGCCCGTCACCCGGACGGGCGTGCAGCGGCCGTCCGAAACCCGAATGCGGGGGATTCAACCGGGAACTCACGCGTTCTCCGTAGAGTTGTCGGCACAGTGGGACAACCGCGCCGTCGCTCCCCGCCGGCCGGTCGCCCGCTCCTGATTCCCGAAGTACTGGAGCGTGACCGTGTCCATGCGGCCCCCCGTGGGAGCGCCGTCGCTGTCCCGGCGTACCCGGATCCTGCTCATCGCGGCAGGTGTCCTGGTGGTTCTTCTGCTGGGTGGTTCCCGGCTGGTCAACTTCTATGTGGACTGGCTGTGGTTCGGCGAGGTCGGCTTCCGCAACGTCCTGACCACCAGACTGTTCACCCAGGTCGTGCAGTTCCTGGTGATCGCCCTGCTCGTCGGCGGCCTCGTCGCGCTGACGCTGTGGATCGCCTACCGGTTCCGGCCGGTCTTCGTACCGGTCTCCGGCCCCGAGGACCCGGTGGCCCGGTACCGCACAGTGATCATCCAGCGTCTGCGGCTGTTCGCCGTCGGCATCCCGGTCGCGATCGGCGTGATCGCCGGGCTGGCCGCGCAGGGCAGCTGGCAGACGGTGCAGATGTTCCTGCACTCCACGCCGTTCAACGTCGCGGACCCGGAGTTCGGCAACGACGTGTCGTTCTACGCGTTCACGCTGCCGTTCCTGCGCCTCGTGCTCACCTGGCTGTTCGTCTCGGTGGCGATCTGCTTCATCGTCGCGCTGGTCACGCACTATCTGTTCGGCGGCATCCGGCTCACCGGCCGCAGCGGGCAGATCTCGGCCGCCGCGCGCGCCCAGCTGGCCGTGCTGGCGGGTGTGTTCGTGCTGCTCAAGGCCGTCGGCTACTGGTTCGACCGGTACGACCTGCTGTTCTCCCAGCGCAACGCGAACTTCACCGGCGCCACCTACACCGACCTCAACGCCGTCCTCCCGGCGAAGATCATCCTGTTGATCATCTCGGTGATCTGCGCGGGCGCGTTCTTCGCCGCGGTGTTCCGGCGCAACCTGCAGATCCCGGCCGTCGCGCTGGTGATGCTCGTGATCTCCTCGATCCTGGTCGGCGCGGCCTGGCCCGCGGTGCTGCAGCAGTTCGTGGTGGCCCCGAACGCGAACGAGCGCGAGGCCCCGTCGATCCAGCGCAACATCGAGGCGACGCGGGCGGCGTTCGGGCTGACCCCGGACAAGGTCGACATCAAGGACTACAGCGGGACGTCGACGGCGACCCCGGCGCAGGTGCGCTCGGACACCGCGACGATCCCGAACATCCGGCTGCTCGACCCGGGCAAGCTGAACAAGACGTTCACCCAGCTCCAGCAGCGCCGGAACTTCTACGGCTTCACCCCGTCCCTGGACATCGACCGCTACACCGTCGGCGGCGAGACCCAGGACTACGTGATCGCGGCCCGCGAGCTGGACCAGAGTGCCCTGGTCGGCAACCAGACCGACTGGATCAACAAGCACCTCGTCTACACCCACGGCAACGGCATCGTGGCCGCACCGGCGAACCAGGTCAACGCGGCGCTGGAGGACACCGGCGGCCAGGGCGGCCTGCCGAACTTCACCGTGAGCGACACCTCGACCCAGGGCACGATCCCGGTGCGGCAGCCCCGGATCTACTACAGCGAGCTGCTCAACAACGAGTACTCGATCGTCGGGGCGGGACCCGGTGACGCGGCACGCGAGTACGACTCGGACACCCAGCAGTACACCTACGACGGCGCCGGCGGCGTGCCGATCGGCGGGCTGGGCAACCGGATGGCGTTCGCGCTGGCCTACGGCGAACGCAACATCCTGTTCAACAGCTCGATCAACGAGAACTCGCGGATCCTCTACAACCGCGACCCCTCGCAGCGGGTCCGGGACGTCGCCCCGTGGCTGACCGTGGACAACGACGCGTATCCGGCCGTCGTCGACGGCCGCGTGCAGTGGATCATCGACGGCTACACCACGCTGCAGAACTACCCGTACGCGGCGCAGGTCCCGCTGGGTGAGGCGACCGCGGACAGCCGGCTCGGCGCGCAGGGCCAGCAGGGCCCGAACGACAACATCAGCTACCTGCGCAACTCGGTGAAGGCGACCGTCGACGCCTACGACGGCAGCATCAAGCTCTACGCCTTCGACGAGACCGACCCGGTGCTGCAGACCTGGGAGAAGGCGTTCCCGGGATCGGTGACGCCCAAGTCCGAGATCAGCCCGTCCCTCAACGAGCACCTGCGCTACCCGGAGGACCAGTTCAAGGTCCAGCGCGAGCTGCTGACCCGCTACCACGTCAGTGACCCGGGGGAGTTCTTCTCGACCGTCTCGTTCTGGGACGTGCCCTCGGACCCGACGGTGCAGGGCAACACCGGTTCGGCGCAGGACGCCCAGCCGCCCTACTACGTCCTGGCCGGGTTGCCCGGGCAGCGCGAGGCGACGTTCCAGCTGACCAGCGCGCTGGTCAGCCTGCGACGGCAGTTCCTGGCGTCCTACATGTCGGTGGACTCGGACCCGGAGAACTACGGCAAGATCACCGTGCTGGAGCTGCCCAGTGAGACCCAGACGCTCGGCCCGCAACAGGTGCAGACCCAGTTCCTCGGCTCGCCGCAGGTGTCGCAGGAGCTGAACCTGCTGCGGCAGAACCAGACCACGATCGACTACGGGAACCTGCTGACGCTGCCGGTGGCCGGAGGGCTGCTCTACGTCGAGCCGGTCTACATCGAGCGGGCCGGGCAGGACTCGTCCTACCCGCAGCTGGCCCGCGTGCTGGTCAGCTACGGCGGGCAGGTCGGGTACAACCCGAGCCTGTCGGTGGCACTGGACCAGATCTTCGGGGCGGGGGCCGGTACCGCCGCGACCGGGACGACGCCGACCCCGGCGACGCCCGCGGCTCCGGGGACGCCGGCCACACCGGCGGCTCCGGGCGCCGCGAGCGCGGCCCAGGCGTCGGCGGCCACCGAGATCCGCGCGGCGCTCGACGAGCTCAAGGCCGCCCAGCGGGGCGGGGACTTCGCCAAGCAGGGTCAGGCGCTCGCGGCGCTCGACGCCGCGGTCGCGAAGTTCCAGTCCGCCGGCGGCTGACCGGCACGGGGTGCCCGGGGACGCGTTCCCCGGGCACCCCCCGCGCCCGGTGCGAGATAGCGGGCGTGTAGAGTCAGCGGTACAACGAAATACAGAAACACGGCGCGGGGTGGAGCAGCTCGGTAGCTCGCTGGGCTCATAACCCAGAGGTCGTAGGTTCGAATCCTACCCCCGCTACTCATCGCGAAGGCCCCCGGAGAGATCCGGGGGCCTTCGTCGTTCTTGCCGGTCCTTTCGCGCGGCCCCGGGGTCGCCGGCGTGGCCGCCTCGGCAGGCGTTCCGGGCGGCCCCGGTGAACGTGGGGGGTCCGTGTCGTGTCCGCGGGGAGGTCGCGTAGTATCGGTTCTACCGACGCGGGGTGGAGCAGCTCGGTAGCTCGCTGGGCTCATAACCCAGAGGTCGTAGGTTCGAATCCTACCCCCGCTACTCGTCGAAGGGCCCCGGACCAGCTGGTCCGGGGCCCTTCGTGCGTCGTGCTGCTACGACGTCGCCGGGCGCACCTCGAGCACGCGGAAGCCCCGGTCGGACGTGAGCCGGCTCGTCGGGAAGCCCTGCTCGTCGAGCCAGCGGGCCAGCGAGTCCGAGCCGAGGTTCTTCGACACCACCAGGTACGCGACGCCGTCCGGGGACAGGCGCGGCAGCCAGCGCAGCAGCATCTCGTGCAGCGCGGCCTTGCCGGAGCGGATCGGCGGGTTGGAGTAGATCCCGGCGAACGTGACGTCGTCGGGCACCTCGTCCGGGCGGCAGACGGTGACGTTGCCCAGGCCCGCCGATTCCGCGTTCGCCCGGGTCAGGCCGAGTGCCCGGTCGTTGAGGTCGATCGCCCACACCGGGAGCCTGCGCCGCCGGGTGGCCAGGGTCAGCGCGATCGGCCCGTACCCGCAACCCAGGTCGAGCATCGGACCGCGGGTCCCGGGCATCGGGGCGGACTCGAGCAGGACCTTCGTGCCGCGGTCCACCCGGCCCTGGGAGAACACCCCGGAGTCGGTCGCCAGCGTCAGATCGACGCCTGCGCCGATGCTCGTTCCGTCTGCGCCCCGCTCGGCGGTGTGGAGGCGGACCGTGCCGGGCCGACTCGGTGCCGTCGGATCGGCGGTGAAGTAGTGGTCCTGCACGCGCACGGATCCTACGGCGCGCATCATGGACACCATGAGCGAGTCCGCGAGGCAGTCCCCGGCACGGGGTGCAGCACCGATCATGGACGTGCCGATCGACTCGGAGCCCATCCGGATCGGCCAGTTCCTCAAGCTCGCCGGGCTGGCCGAGGACGGCGGGCACGCCCGCGAGCTGCTCGAGTCCGGCGATGTGACCCTCAACGGCCGTCCGGAGAACCGCCGCGGCGCGCAGCTAAAGGCCGGCGACGTCGTCGCGGTCGCCGGGACCCGGGTCCGCCCGACCGTCGGCTGAGCATCCCCGCGGGCCCGTCACCGGATCCCGCGATCGGGTCTCGAAGGGCCCCCTCGCTCACCGGAGCGTCCCGAGGGGCCCCCTCGCGGCGCGGGGGCGCCGGTGAGCAGAGCTCACCAGCCCAGTGTCGTCTCCAGGTGCCGGGCCAGGGTCGGGGCCAGGGACGCCGTGAACGTGGACGTCAGGTGGTTGTCGTCCATGTAGACGAGCACGTTGCCGACCTCGCTCGGGCAGGAGCGCGCGTCGCAGAGGTGGTCGGCCATGTCCACGAACGAGACGTTCGGCGGCACGTCGGGCAGCGTCGAGTAGCTCGGCATGGCCGGGTAGACGCTCTCGCGCTCGAGCCCGCACACGTCGGCGAGACGACCGTTGTCGCTCACGCAGTCCGGGACCGAGAAGCCGGGACGCGGGTTGTCCCGCAGCGCGACGACCGGGATGCCCGCGTCGTGCATCCGCCACCACTGCCCGACGAACCCGGGTGGGGTCTGCTCGGTCTGCCCGGGGCGGACGTCGCGGCTGGCCAGGGTGACGACGGCGTCCGGCTGCTGCTCGGCGAGTTCGTCGGCGGCCAGGGAGTTCCAGGCGGTGCAGCTCTCGTCGGCCGGGTCGACCTCGGAGGCGGTGGAGAACGGGCAGGCCCCGCGGAACATCACCACGAGCTCCCAGTTGCGCTGGGCCGCGAGCGGGATCAGGGCGCCGGTGTACTGCTGGGCGTGCGAGTCCCCGACGACCGCGACGGTGCGCTCCGGCGGCCCGTCACCGGGCGAGGGGATCCGGCAGACCTCGAGATCCGGGCGTTGCGGTGAGGGGCCGCAGAGCCAGGTGCCGGTCCGGTAGCTCCAGTCGTCGCCCGCCTGCACCAGCGAGGGCAGCAGCGGGGCGTCGTCGACGTCGGCGCCGGCGAAGCTGAACGACGGGTCCAGCGCGCCGGCGCCGGGGTGCGCCGGCGAGCCGACGTCGACGCCCGGCTCGGCGCGGACCGTCGCCACGCCCTGCCAGAGGCTGCAGGTCAGCAGCACGGTGCCGGCCAGCGCGAGACCCGTGCGCAGCGCGACCCGTGGACGGGCCCGCTGCAGCGGTTGCTCGACGAAGCGGTGGGTGAGCACGGCCAGCACCAGTGCCGCTGCGATCACCACGAGCCCGCCGAGGAGCCCGGGGTGCGGCCGCCCGGTCAGCACGAGCGTGAGAACCAGGATCGGCCAGTGCCAGAGGTAGAGCGGGAAGCTGATGTCGCCGAGGCGGTGCAGCAGGGGTGTGACCAGCATCCGGTCCGCGCCCCAGCGGTGCCCGGTCCGCCCGGCCGTCAGGACCAGGGCGGCGGCCATGGTCGGCCAGAGCGCCACCCAGCCCGGGAACGCCCGGTCCACCTGGAGCAGGAACCCGCAGGAGACCAGGGCCGCGATCCCGGCCCAGCCGAGCGCGACCCGGGTCCGGGTCCCCATCAGCGGGCTCGCCTCGATCCGGTCGATCCACAGGGCGAGCAGCCCGCCGAGGGCGAACTCCCAGACCCGGGTCAGCGAGTGGAAGTAGGCCAGCGGCTGGTCGGCGGCCGTGAGCAGCACCGAGAACACCAACGACGCCGCGCCGACGCCGAGCAGGACGACGGACAGGGTGCGGTGCAGGCCCCGGGAGTCCCGGCGGGCGACGACCGCGACGAGCGCCACCAGCAGCGGCCACACCAGGTAGAACTGGCCCTGCACCGAGAGCGACCAGAAGTGCTGCGCGATCCCGGCCGCGTCGTTCTGCGCGGCGTAGTCGACCGCATCCGCGGCGAGCTGCCAGTTCTGCAGGAACAGCGTCGAGGTGACGAGCTCGCGGACGGTCGGCAGCCAGCGGCTCTCCGGCAGCAGCAGCGCCCCGGCGGCCGCACTGGCCAGCAGCACCACCCCGGCCGCGGGCAGCAGCCGGGAGAGCTGACGCGACCACGTCGCCCGCAGGTCCACCCGCCCGCGGCGCGCCGACCGGTAGAGGCCCCCGGTCACCAGGAACCCGCTGATCAGGAAGAACACGTCCACGCCACCGGAGACCCGGTCGAACCAGACGTGGTAGACGACGACCAGCCCGACGGCCAGCGCCCGCAGGCCCTGCAGCTCCGGCCGGTACCGGGTCCGCCGGCCGGCGTCGGTGGTGGCGGGTGCTCCGGTCCCGGGCGAGGTCACGAGGCCGAGCTCCTTCCCGTCCGTCCGGTCCGGACATACGACAGCGGCCGGCAGGAGACCTGCCGGCCGCTGGACGAACCGCTGCACGCGTATGAACCGCGAGTACTCCCTGAGGTCGCGGCCACGAGGTGGCCGCCGGACCTCAGTATCCCATGTACCCGCCGCTGGAGCTGCTGCGCCCACCCGCGGCGAGGGTCTCCTCGCCGTACCGGTCGACCATGTAGCGGACGCCCGCGGTGATGTTCGCGACCGGGTCGGTGACCGACTCGCTCGCGAAGTCCGGGTGCACGTAGCGCTTGAACGTGGCCGGGATGACCTGCATCAGGCCCTCGGAGTGGTTGCCCGCGGCGGCGTTGGAGTCCCAGTCGTTGATGGCGTCCGGGTCCCCGTTGGACTCCTTGAGGATGATCCGCTTGAGGCCGGTCGCGTAGGACTGCGGCATGCCCATGTGGTCGAGCGCCTCGGCGATCCAGCCGTCGAGCCCGCCGGCGGCGATCGTCGAGTCGAGCTCCTGGCGGGCGGCGGCCTTCTTCGCCTCGGCCGCGGCGGCCTTCTCGTGCTCCGCGGCGATCTTCTCGGCGATCTTGCCGGCCTTGTCCAGCGAGGCGACGTCCACATCGGACGCCGTCGCGTGCGCGGCACCGGCCTGGTGCGTGGCGGCGGGCGTCGTGTCGAACGCGACGGGGCTGAAGTAGCCCGACGGGCTGCCGTCGGTCGAGGTGGTCGACGAGGCGATCGGCGCCGACTGCGAGGCGAGCATCGTCGCCTTCGTGACGTCCGGGGCGGCGTCGGCCTCGGTGTTCCCGCCGACGGTCGTCGGGATCACCGCGGCGAAGGCACCCGAGGCGACGACGCCGAACGCGGCACCGGCCGCGGCGGTCGTCGTGCCGACCCGGCGCGCGGCCGAGGCGGGGGTGCTCGAGTGCCGCGCGGGGGAGCGGACGGAGCGGGTGTCGGTCGGGGCCGACTGCGGAACCATGGTCGTGCTGTAGCCGCCGGGGGAGCGGTGTGCAGGCAAGGGAACGCCCTTTCGCGATCACGGACGGCGCCGTACGAGCGGCCGGGTCGGGGGTCCCGGGTCAGCCGGTCGGGGAAGTCCGGCTGCTGCCCGCTCGTGATCGGGCCGTGATGACCCGGAGGACCCTACGGCCAGGCGTTGATCACGACAAGCACCGGGGGTACCCGTCGGCGCGTCGGGCACACCGTTCACCGAGATATTGATCTTGAGGGTGGATGGCGGTGCTCGCGGCCAGCGGTACCGATCCTCGTCGGACGGTCGTTTCCGCAGCTCAGGGCCATTGTTTCGGTGTCCGGGCGCGACGCCGGCAAGATCATCGCGCCGCACGACAGGTCCGCGCGGGGACCCTCGAGGGCCCGATGGCGACGCCGAATCGCCGGTAACCTGACTCTGGCTTCAGGGTTGTCGAGCGAGGGCGGGGTATGGACTCCAACGATCTTCTGACCATCGGCGAGGTGGTCGATCGCAGCGGCTTCCCGCACTCGGCGCTGCGCTACTACGAGCGCGAGGGACTGATCTCGGCGACCCGCACCTCCGGGGGGCAGCGCCGCTACCGGCGAAGCCAGCTGCGTCGGCTCGCGTTCGTCCGCGCGGCGCGTTCGATCGGGATCGGTCTCGACGAGGTGCGGACCGCGTTGCAGGGACTGCCCGACGAACGCACCCCGACCAAGGCCGACTGGGGCCGGCTGTCGAAGACCTGGCGGGCCCGGCTCGACGAGCAGGTCGAGGCGCTGGTGGCCCTGCGCGACGGGCTCGACGGCTGCATCGGCTGCGGCTGCCTGTCCATGACGAAGTGCCGCCTGATCAACCCGGGCGACGTGGTCGCCGCGGAGGGGGACGGGGCGCGCGCACTGCCCGCCGCCCTGCGCCGTCCCCCGGTGCACGGCCGCTGACCCGTCCGGTTCCGCGCCACGGCCGCCGACCCGCCCCGGCGCCGCGGGCGAACTCCCGGTGACATCGGTCCGGACGCCGACCGCGGCACCCGGCGCCCGCCTAGGCTGGCGCCGTGACCGACGTCGAGCAGGACCGCTGGCTGCAGTTCGACGGGCTCTCCAACGCCCGTGACATCGGAGGGTTGCCGCTCGAGGGCGGCGGCCACGTCCGGCCGGGGGTGCTGCTGCGCACCGAGGCCCTGGAGTACCTCAGCCCCGGCGACGTGCGCCGGCTGCTCGACGTCTACGGCGTCGTGCAGGTGCTGGATCTGCGCACCGACGACGAGCGGGTCCGCTACGGCCGCGGTGAGCTGTTCACCGCGGGCGTCGAGACGCACCTGCTCAGCTTCATCCCGGAGGAGGGCCGGGCCCTGCCGGAGGTGGACGAGGACCTGGACCCGATGGTCCGCAACTACCTGGCCTACCTCGACGACCGGGGGCCGAACGTCGTGGAGGGCGTCCGCCGGGTCGCCGGGCTCACCGACGGCGCGACGATCGTGCACTGCGCCGCGGGCAAGGACCGCACCGGCGTGCTGGTCGCACTCGTCGAGTCCGTGGCCGGGGTCCCGCGCTCCGACGTCGTCGCCGACTACGCGCTGTCCGCGGTCCGGATCGAGGAGATGTTCCGCCGCTGGACCAGATCCTCCGGCGAGGCGATGCCCGAGGACGACGAGATCGACCGGCACCGCCCGCGTGCCGAGGTGATGCGCCGGTTCCTCGACCTGCTCGACGAGCGCCACGGCGGACCGGTGGCCTGGTTGCAGGCCCACGGCCTCACCGACGACGAGCGCGACCGGCTCCGGGACCGCCTGCGCGGGGAGTGAGCGCCGCGCAGGCCCGGGGCGGGACCCCTACGGGAGCTCCTCGATGAACACCGCGGAGTCGAGCTTGCGCAGGGCGCCGGGATCCCCGGTGACGGCGGGCCACCCGCGCCGGCGGGCCGTGCTCACGACCTGGCCGGTGACGATGTCGTCCTGCCCGGACGCGGCCATCAGCAGCCCGGCCTCCTGAGCCGTGGTCGGGTCCAGCTCGTGGATCACGGTGTTCGGCAGCCCGAGCAGGACCTGCAGGGCCGCGTGGTGCTCGGGCTCGAGAACGGACCAGGCGCGCCCGAGCGCGGCGCTGGGGATGGCGAGCACGATGTTCTGCTCGACAGCGGCCCAGACGAGGGCACGCACGTAGACCGGGCGACCGGTGGCGAACGCCGCCAACGCTGAGGAGTCGAGTACCCGTCCGCCGATCATCGCCGGGTCAGCCGACGGCCACGGGCGAGACCGAACACAGCGACCGCCTGGCCGCGTCCAGCTCGTCCGATGGCGGCGGGCCCCCGTAGAGGTGCGCCAGCGTGGCCAGTGAACGGTCCCGGTCCTGCCGGGACTGGACCGCCTCGGCGACGTAAGCGGACAGGCTCGCCGCCGACCCGCGTGAGACCGCGTCCCGTGCCTCGGCCACCAGGTCGGCCGGCAGGGTGACCGTCACCCGTTCACTGCGCATACCCAAATGCTACCGCGCGCATACCGGGTCCGCTCGGGACACGAGACATCCGTTCGGGTCCGATGCATGTTACCGGCCGGTATGCAAGGCTGGGTGCATCCCCCGGGCCCGGCTCACCTGTCCGCCGGCGGCCCGGCGACGTTGGCGCGAGGGAGCCCGTAGAGATGGACCTGACCTTTACCGCGGCCGAGGAGGAGTTCCGCAGCGAGCTCCGTTCCTGGCTGTCGGCGAACATCCCCGACGAGTGGAACCGCCCGGGCTTCTGGGAGTCCCTCGACGACGACGAGAGCTTCCGGTTGCGCCGGGACTGGGAGCGCGACAAGGCGCTCGCCGGGTTCGCCGGAATCCAGTGGCCGACCGAGTTCGGCGGCCGCGGCGGCACACCCGGCATGAAGGCGATCTACGACGAGGAGACCGTCCGGGCCCAGGCCCCGCGCACGGTCAACCCGCTCGGCCTGACCTTCCTCGCCCCGACCGTGATGGCCATCGGCACGGACGCGCAGCGCAAGGAGATCATCGGCCCGATGCTGCGCAACGAGGTGATCTGGTGCCAGGGCTTCTCCGAGCCCGGCGCCGGCTCCGACCTCGCCGCGCTGACCACCAAGGGTGTCCGCGACGGCGACGACTTCGTCGTCAACGGCCAGAAGGTGTGGACGACCAACGCCGTGCACGGCGACAAGATCTTCACCATGGTCCGCACCGAGGCCGGCAGCGAGAAGCACCGCGGCATCTCGATGCTGCTGATCGACATGGACCAGCCCGGGGTGGACGCCCGTCCGCTCAAGCAGATGAGCGGCGCGAGCGAGTTCGGCGAGGTCTTCTTCTCCGACGCCCGCGTCCCGGCCGCCGACTGTCTCGGCGAGATCGGTGACGGCTGGCGGACGGCGATGCTGCTGCTCTCGTTCGAGCGCGGCGCGTCCGGCATCTCGCAGTACACCGAGTTCCGCCGCCAGTACGACGAGATCGCCGAGGTGGCACGCAAGCTGGGCCGCGACACCGACCCGGTGGTCCGGAACAAGCTGGCCCGGGTGCTCACCGAGCTGGAGTGCCTGAGGCTGCACTCGATGCACGTGCTCACCCAGACCGAGCAGGGCAAGGACCTGGGCTTCGAGGCGTCGATGACGAAGCTGCAGTGGTCCGAGGCGTTCCAGGACCTCTGGGAGGTCTACGACGACATCCTGGGCGAGGACGCCACCTTGGACACGCTCGGCGATCTGGACCTGCGCCCGCTGCACGCGCAGGCCATGTGGTCCCGCTCGGTCACCATCTGGGGCGGCTCGTCCCAGGTCCAGCGCAACATCACCGCCGAGCGCGTGCTCGGCCTGCCGCGGTAGGGAGGGGCTAGGAGAATGTTCTTCGCACTCACCGACGACCAGCGGGAGTTCGACGCCGCGGTCCGCGGGTACCTCGCCGAGCGCTTCGACCTCGAGGCCGTGCGCGGCGTCGTGGAGGACGCCGACGGCAACGGGCACCCGGACTCGTTGTGGAAGGCCGCCGCCGAGCAGGGCTGGCTGGCCGTGCTCGTCCCGGAGGAGCACGAGGGCCTGGGCCTCGGCCTGGTGGAGGCGCAGGTGATCGCCCGCGCGCTGGGCGCCGGCGCCGCACCCGGCCCGTGGCGGGGCACCGTCCTGGCCGCCGAGGCGATCCGCCTCGCCGGCTCGGACGAGCAGAAGGCGCGGTGGCTGCCGAAGCTCTCCGCAGGCGAGGCCGTCGGCGCGTTCTCGCTGCGCGGCACCGCGCCCGGGGCCCTGCCGGCCGTCGAGTACGGCAACGTCGCCGACGTCGTCGTGGTCCGCACCGCGGACGGCC
Source organism: Pseudonocardia sp. KRD291 (assembly GCF_019263595.1). Classification (GTDB taxonomy): domain Bacteria; phylum Actinomycetota; class Actinomycetes; order Mycobacteriales; family Pseudonocardiaceae; genus Pseudonocardia. The sequence continues at coordinate 18,168 of NZ_JADQDD010000024.1, forward strand.
TCGGCCTGTCGACGTCGTTCACCGCGACCCCGGTCGGCTCGTTCGACGGCACCAGCCGGGTCGCGACGCTGCAGGTCGACGACGTGGAGCCGCTGCCCGGGAGTACCGCCGAGGTGCTGCGCCAGCTCACCGACCGGGCCACCGTGCTCGTCGCGGCCGACCTGGTCGGGATCGCCCGCGAGGCCGTCTCGCGGACCGTGGCCTACGACCGGGAGCGCCAGCAGTTCGGCGTGCCGGTCGGCTCGTTCCAGGCGATCAAGCACGCGATGGCCGACCTGCACGTCGGGGTCACGATGGCCGAGCACGCGGCGCTCTACGCCGCGTACGCGGTCGACGCCGGCACCGACGACGCCGACCTCGCGGTCGCCGTGGCCAAGGCCAAGTGCAGCGAGGTGGCCCTGCAGGCGACCGCCGCGATGATCCAGTACCACGGCGGCATCGGCTACACCTGGGAGCACGAGGCGCACTTCTTCTACAAGCGCGCCAAGCGCCTCGCCGGCCAGTTCGGCGACGTGGACGCCCAGCGCGAACGGATCGCCGCCCTCACGATCTGAGGACCCGCGGGCCCGCACCCCGTCCGTCCAGCCGCACCCCGTGCAGCAGGTGCGGATGGCCGGACGGGGTGCGGATCCGGGCGGAGGTCCACCCGGCGGACCGACGGGGAGCCGGTACCCGGTCCTGAGCGGACGAAACGCATTGTTCCCGCAGGTCGTGAGCTGATCTTGCCGGGTGCACTGTGGATGCGGGACTGCCCGCGACGTGCGACGGTGAGCCGATGCCAGCCACACCCGTCAACTCCACCGCCGCCGCTCTGCTCGGTCTGCTGCACGGAGGCCCGATGACCGGTGGGCAGCTCGTGTCGGCGGCGGGGGAGCGGTTCGGACTGTTCTTCTCGGTCACCCGCAGCCAGGTCTACCGGGAGCTGCCGGTGCTGACCGAGGAGGGCCTGCTGCGTCTGGGCAAGCAGGGCCCGCGCGCGTCGCAGGCATACGTGATCACCGCTGCCGGCAAGCGCGCGTTCAAGGGCTGGCTCTCCGAGGGCGGGGACGCCGAGGCGGTGCGCAGCCCGCTGGTCCTGCGCCTGCTCCACGCCGGGTCGCTGACGGTCAAGCAGCGCTCGGAGCTGCTGCGCAGCTCGCGCGAGGCCTACACCGAGCGGCTCGCCCAGGCCCGGGCCGCGGCGAAGCAGACCGAGGACCCCTACGGCCGTCCGGTCGCGGACTTCGCCGTGGCGCACACCCGCGCCATGATCAAGCTGATCGACGCGGTGCCGGCGGAGTGACGCGAGCTCCGCGTCGGGGTTTCCGCATCCGGTCGGGAGCGCCCGCGTAGGCTGAAACGCTGTGAACCCCGACGTCCAGGCCGATATCAAGGATCTCGACGGCACGCTGTCCAGCATCGAGGCCGTCGCCGACGTGCCCGCGCTGCGCCAGGAGATCGACGAGCTCTCCGAGCAGGCCGGGCGCCCCGATCTCTGGGACGACGTCGAGGCGGCACAGAAGATCACCAGCCGGCTCGCGCACGCCCAGGGAGACCTGCGCAGGCTCGACGACCTGCGCGGACGCCTCGACGACCTCCCGGTGCTCTACGAGCTGGCCGAGGAGGAGGACGACGGCTCCGCCACCTCCGACGCCGATGCCGAGCGTGCCCGGCTGCGCCGCGAGATCGCCTCGTTGGAGGTCCGCACGCTGCTGTCCGGCGAGTACGACCAGCGCGAGGCGCTGGTGACGATCCGCGCCGAGGCGGGGGGCGTGGACGCCGCCGACTTCGCCGAGATGCTGCTGCGGATGTACCTGCGCTGGGCCGAACGCCACAACTACGGCACCGACGTCTACGACACGTCCTACGCCGAGGAGGCCGGCATCAAGTCGGCCACGTTCGCGGTGCACGCCCCGTACGCCTACGGGACGCTCTCGGTCGAGCAGGGCACGCACCGGCTCGTCCGGATCTCGCCGTTCGACAACCAGGGCCGCCGCCAGACCTCGTTCGCCGGGGTCGAGGTGGCGCCGGTGGTCGAGACGACCGACCACGTCGAGATCGACGAGAAGGAGCTGCGCGTCGACGTCTACCGGTCGTCGGGGCCCGGCGGGCAGGGCGTCAACACGACCGACTCCGCGGTGCGCCTGACCCACATCCCCACCGGGATCGTCGTGTCGTGCCAGAACGAGCGCTCGCAGCTGCAGAACAAGGCCAGCGCGATGATGGTGCTGCAGGCCAAGCTCCTCGCCCGCAAGAAGCAGGAGGAGCAGGCGCTGATGGACTCGCTCAAGGACGGCGGCTCGTCCTGGGGCAACCAGATGCGCAACTACGTGCTGCACCCCTACCAGCAGGTCAAGGACCTGCGCACCGGGCTGGAGCAGAACAACCCGACCCAGGTGCTCGACGGCGAGATCGACGACTTCGTCGAGGCCGGTATCCGCTGGCGCATGCAGGCCCCCGACGCGTGAGCCAGATCCTCTCCGGCCGCGCCGGCGTCGTCGCGGGCCTGCTCTGCGCGGTCCTGGTGACGGGCGCCTGCGACGCGGCCCCGGCCCCGAACCCGCCGGCGTCGCCGTCCGGTGCTCCGGTGCCGGCCGGCCCGCCGGTGGCCGCCGAGAGCCCCGAGCAGGTCGTCGGGAACGCCGCCGTGGCCACGACGCGGGCCGGCTCGGCGCGCACGGTGCTGCTCGCCGAGACCGCCGTCGGGACGGTGCGGGCCACCGGCCCGGTGCGGTTCGCGCCGTTCGCCGCCGATCTCACGGCCACCGTCGGCACCCGCGAGGTCGCGCTGCGCGCCGTGGACGGGACGTCCTGGGCCCGGTTCGGAACGCGCTGGCAGCAGCTCTCCCCGGGCCTGCTCCCGGTCGGGGCGGTGTCCGGGGCGTTGCGCTCGGCGACCGGCCTGTCCGGGGTGAGCGAGGTCGGCCCGGAGCAGGTCGGTGACGTCGCCACGACCCGCTACCGCGGCACCGTCGACCTCGCCGCCGTGCCCGCCCCGGAGCCGACCGCGAAGGCCGAGCTGGGCGAGCTCGCCGCGCTGGCCTCCCCGACCCCGGAGATCGACGTCTGGGTCGGCCCGGACGGGCGGATCGTGCAGCTGCGCACCGGCTCGGTCGCGACCCCCGGGACGCGCGCCGCCGACGCCCCGACCCCCGGAGCGATCACCGTGACCCTGTCCGACCTCGGCGTCCCGGTCGAGGTCACCCCACCCCCCACGGGCTGACCGCCGCCCCGCTCGGAACGCGCACGGAACCGGCTCCCGCGCGTGCCGTGACGCGCGCAGGAGCACCGACCCGTGCGCGTTCGGGGCCTCAGGCCCGGGTTTCGGGGAAGTCCGTGTCCAGGGCGACCTTCTCCCACTGCGCCAGTTCCGACAGGCGGCCTTCCAGCGACTCCCGGATCCGGCGGACCGCGGCGGCGCCCATCGGCAGCCGCAACGGCGGGTCCGGGTGCTCGACGACGGCGACGATCGCCTCGGCCGCCCGCTGCGGGTCCCCGGGCTGGGCGCCGTGCTGGCCGGGCATCGACTCCCGCAGCCGTCCGGCCGGGGTGTCGCGGTAGGCCTCGATCGCCGGCGCGGCCTGCATGGACCGGCCCGCGAACTCGGTCCGGAACGGGCCGGGCTCGACGAGCGTCACCCGGATCCCGAACGGCGCCACCTCACCGGCCAGCGCGCTCGAGAGCCCCTCCAGGCCGAACTTCGACATCGCGTAGGCCGCGTGGCCGGGGTTGCCGATCACCCCTCCGACCGAGGACATCTGCACGACGTGCCCGCGCCCGCGAGTCCGCATGTGTGGCAGGACCGCCCGGGTGACCGAGTGCACGCCGAGCAGGTTGACCGCGAGGAGCGACGCCACGTCGTCGGTGGAGAGCTCCTCGACGGCGCCGAGGTGACCGTGTCCGGCGTTGTTGACCAGGACGTCGACGCCGTCCGGTGCCCACGCCTCGGCGTCGCTCACGGCCTGCTCGACCTCGTCGTGGTCGGTGACGTCGAGCCGCAGCCGCAGCAGGCGGTCGTCCGGGCCGTCGAGGTCGGACGGCCTGCGGGCGGTGGCGACCACCCGGTCGCCGTGTGCCAGGGCGGTGGTGACGATGACCCGTCCGAACCCGGCGGACGCGCCGGTGACGAACCAGGTCCGGGGCTGCGCAGCACTCATGGCTCCACACTGGCCCACGTCCGGTGGGGATGCGACGGCGCGGGCGCGTCGTGACCGGCTGTGAACCGGTGGCGGCGGTAGGTTGCCGAGCGTGATCGAGCTGCGCGACGTCACCAAGCTGTACCCGGCGTCGAGCCGGCCTGCCCTGGACAAGGTCACGGCCACGGTGGACGACGGCGAGTTCGTCTTCCTGATCGGACCGTCCGGTTCGGGCAAGTCGACGCTGCTGCGGTTGCTGCTGCGCGAGGACCGGCCGACCGGCGGCACGATCTCGGTGGGCGGGATGGCGCTGGCCGGGCTCCCGCGGCGCAAGGTCCCGAAGCTGCGCCAGCGGATCGGCTGCGTGTTCCAGGACTTCCGGCTGCTGGCCAACCGCAGCGTCGCCGGCAACGTGGCGTTCGCGCTCGAGGTGCTCGGCAAGCGGCCCGCCGAGATCCGCCGCGACGTCCCGGAGCTGCTCGCGCTGGTCGGGCTGGAGGGCAAGGCCGAGCGGATGCCGCACGAGCTCTCCGGCGGCGAGCAGCAGCGGGTCGCGATCGCGCGGGCGTCGGTGAACCGGCCGCCACTGCTGCTGGCCGACGAGCCCACCGGCAACCTCGACCCGGAGACCAGCCGCGGCATCATGGCGCTGCTGGAACGGATCAACCGCGGAGGCACCACGGTCGTGATGGCCACCCACGACGACACGATCGTCGACGCGATGCGCCGGCGGGTGATCGAGCTGCACGACGGCACGGTGGCCCGCGACGAGGCCCGCGCGGTGTACGGGGCCGGTCGCTGATGCGCGCCGCACTGCTGTCCCGCGAGGTCTCCTCCGGCCTGCGGCGCAACATCACGATGACGGTCGCGATGGTGCTGACCACGGCCGTCTCGCTGCTGTCGGTCGGCGCGGGGCTGCTGATCGTGCGCACGATCGACGACATCGGCGCGCTCTACACAGACCGCCTGGAGATCCAGGTCGCGCTGACCCAGGACACGTCGTCGAACGACCCGGACTGCACCGGCCCGATCTGCTTCCGGCTCAGGAACGTCCTCGAGTCCACGCCCGGGGTCGGGGAGGTGCGCTTCGAGAGCCAGCAGGAGGCCTACACCCGGTTCAAGGAGCTCTTCGCCGGCCAGAGCGTCGCCGACGTCGCCCGCCCGCAGTCGCTGCCCTCGACGCTGCGGGTGCAGCTCACCGACCAGGCCGCAGGACCGGACGCGGTGCGCGCCGCGGTGGCTAACCAGGTCGGCGTCCGGGAGATCATCGACCAGCGTGACGTCGTGGCGAAGCTGTTCGACTTCCTCGGCGGGGTGCGCAACGTCGCGTTCGCGCTGGCCCTGGTGCAGGCCGTCGCTGCGGTGCTGCTGATCTCCAACACGGTGCAGGTCTCCGCGTTCACCCGGCGCACCGAGGTGGGCGTGATGCGTCTGGTCGGCGCCACCCGCTGGACCACCCAGCTGCCGTTCCTGGTCGAGGCCACCGTGGCCGGGCTCATCGGCGGCGCGCTCGCCGGGGTGGGCCTGCTGGCCGGCAAGTTCCTCGTCGTCGACGACCTGCTGGGCGCGATCGCGCAGAGCAACGTGATCCCGCCGGTGCAGCTCACCGACGTCCTGCTGACCTCGGCCCTGCTCGTCCCGGTCGGCGGCGTCGTCGCAGGTCTGACCGGCTACGTGACCCTCCGGCTCTACGTCAAGGTCTGAGCGTGAATGCGGTGGCGCGTCGCGGGTAGGCTGGACCGGTGAAGGAAAAGGGCCGGAAGGTGATCGTGCAGAACCGCCGGGCCCGGCACGACTTCGCGATCCTGGACGTCTACGAGGCCGGGGTCGCGCTGAAGGGCACCGAGGTGAAGAGCCTCCGCCTCGGCCGGGCCTCGATGGCGGACGCGTTCGCGACCGTCGACGAGGGCGAGGTGTGGCTGCGTGGCCTGCACGTCCCGGAGTACACACAGGGCAGCTGGACCAACCACGAGCCGCGGCGCACCCGCAAGCTGCTGCTGCACAAGGGCGAGATCGAGCGGCTGATCGGCAAGATCCGCGAGGGCGGGCTCACCCTCGTCCCGCTGGCGCTGTACTTCAGCGACGGCAAGGTCAAGTGCGAGATCGCGCTCGCACGGGGCAAGAAGAGCTTCGACAAGCGCCACGACCTGGCCAAGCGCGACGCCGACCGGGACATCCAGCGCGCCATCGGCCGCGCCGCGAAGGGTCGCGCCCGCAGTCTGCGCTGAGCCGCGCCCGCAGCTGTGCCCATGGCATGCACCGAACCCCGGCCGCCCGGCTACGGTGACCGGCGTGGATCTCCCCGCGCCCCCGGTCTCGGACGACGACGTCCCCCGCTGGACCGCCGAGCTGGGCCTGCCCGGTCTCGTCGACACGCACGTGCACTTCCTGCCCGAGCGGATGCTGGCCAAGGTCTGGGACTACTTCGACCACGCGTGCGAGCACTACGGGCGTGCCTGGCCGGTGCACTACCGGCTGCCCGAGAACGAGCGCCTGCGCCACCTCGAGCGGATGGGCGTGACACGGTTCGCGCCGCTGACCTACCCGCACAAGCCCGGCATGGCCCGCTGGCTCACCGGGTGGGCCGCCGAGTTCTCCCGGCGCAACCCGTCCGCCGTCCGGACGGCCACCCTGTTCCCGGAGCCGGACGTGACCGAGTACCTCGGCGAGGCCGTCGAGGGCGGTGCCCGGATGGTGAAGGTGCACGTGCAGGTCGGCGGGTTCGACCCGCGCGACGAGCTGCTGGCCCCGGCCTGGGGCCTGCTCGCCGACGCCGGGGTGCCGGCCATCGTGCACTGCGGCAACGGCCCGATCCCGGGCCGGCACACCGGGCTCGACATCTTCGGCGACGTGCTCGACGCGCACCCCCGCCTCAAGGTCGTGCTCGCCCACGCCGGTCTGCCGGACTACACGGCCGCGCTGGAGCTGATGCGCCGCCACGAGAACCTGATGATCGACACGACGATGGTCGGGACGCCGTTCAGCGAGGACATGGCGCCGTTGCCGGCGGACTGGCCGGCGAGCCTGGTCGAGTTCGCCGATCGGGTGGTCCTGGGCACCGACTTCCCGAACATCCCCTACGCCTACGTCGAGCAGCTCGTCGCGATCCACGGCTGGGCGGCCGCCGACGACCGCCTGGGACTGCCGTTCCTGCGCTCGGTCCTGCACGACACCCCGGCCGCGGTGCTCGGGGTCCGAGACACCCGGGGCGCGCCCGAGACCGAACCGGGATGATCCGCGGGCCCGGAGGCGTTACTCTGGTACGACCGCCCGGTGACGGGTGGCCGGAGAAAGATCCAGCACAGCAGGACCCACCAGGGGGTGAACGGTTTCGACTCCGATCGTTGATCGAGGTGAAGCGTGCCGAGGAAGACGACGATGATCTCGTTAACCATGCGTCGTAACAAAATAAGTGCCGACAACAGTCGCACTGCCCCGCAGAGCGCTTTCGCGCTCGCTGCCTGATAAACAGGTAGGGGCTGTCGGGCCGGAGGCGTCCCCGCTCCGGATCCCGGCATCATTAAGGGGACTCACCGCGCGGCTCGGCCACGGGGCCGCGTGGGACATCGAACAGTGGCTGGGATCGTCACACCGGCTTGTTCGCGTGACCGGTGGATCCGAGTAGAGGCTCAGCGGACTGCGCACGGAGAAGCCCTCGTGAACCGACGGAGGACCCGGGTTCGATTCCCGGCACCTCCACCCTTGAAGTTCCACAGCAGGAACCGACACCGACGGGGCCGTATCCGCCACACAGGCGGGTGCGGCCCCGTCGTCGTGTGGGCGGTCCCGTGCCTGCCGCTCGCCGATCCGGACGATCTTCCTTCCGCCGATCGTTGCACGATGAAACTGTGCATTGCTAACGTCGTGCGGCGTCGAGAGGGAGAGGTGTCGCGAACCGATGACCACCACCGAGGTCCCGCAGGAGACCAGCACGTCGTACCCGATGACCCGGGAGTGCCCCTACCGCCCGGCCGCCGAGCTGGGACGGCTGCAGGCCGAGGAGCCGATCACCCGGGCAAGGATCTGGGACGGCAGCACACCCTGGCTGCTCACCCGCTACGCCGACGTGCGCTCGGTGCTGGCCGACCCGCGGTTCAGCTCGGACCCCTACCGCGACGGCTATCCGACCGTCGCCGCGTCCCGCAAGATGCGCCAGGACCGCCAGCGCCCGTCGTTCATCTTCATGGACGACCCGGACCACGCCCGCCTGCGCAAGATGCTGATCGGCGAGTTCACCGTCCGCCGGATCGAGACACTGCGCCCGCTGATCGAGCAGACGGTCATCGAGCTGCTCGACGCGATGGAGGCGGGCCCGCGCGAGACCGGGAGCAGGCTTGCCGGAACAAGCATGAGCACCGACCTCGTGCAGGCGTTCGCGCTGCCGCTGCCGTCGCTGGTGATCTGCCACCTGCTCGGCGTCCCGTACTCCGACCACGCGTTCTTCCAGGAGCAGAGCCACGCCCTGCTCGACCTCACCTCCGGCGAGGACACGGTCTTCGGGGCACTCGACGCGCTGCAGGGCTACCTCGACGATCTCGCCGAGACCAGGCGGAGGAACCCGGCCGACGACCTGATCTCCCGCCTCGGTGCCCGGGTGGACGCCGGCGAGCTGGAGCCCTCCGAGGTCAGCGCCATGGCGTTCCTGCTGCTGGTGGCCGGGCACGAGACGACCGCGAACATGATCGGTCTCGGCACGCTGACCCTGCTCCACCACCCCGACCAGGCCGCGCTCGTGCGCGACGGCGACACCGCCACGGTGCGCTCCGCGGTGGAGGAGCTGCTCCGGGTGCTCACCGTCACCCACCTCGGTCGGCGCCGGGTGGCGCTCACCGACGTGGAGGTCGACGGCACGCTGATCCGCGCCGGGGAGGGCGTCATCCTGGCCGCCGAGGCCGCCAACCGGGACCCGGAGAAGTACTCCGACCCGGACGACCTCGACGTCACGCGCGGCACGAACCAGCACGTCGCCTTCGGGTTCGGGATCCACCAGTGCCTGGGTCAGCCGCTGGCCCGGATCGAGCTGCAGATCGCCTACCCGGCCCTGCTGCGCCGCTTCCCGGACCTGCGGGTCACGGTGCCCGACTCGGAGATCAGGTTCCGCGACCAGATGGCCGTGTACGGCGTGCACGAGCTGCCGGTGGCATTCTGATGGGTATGAAGGTGACGGTCGACAAGGACATGTGCATCGGCGCCGGACAGTGCGTGGTCACCGCTCCGGACGTCTTCGACCAGGACGACGACGGCTTCGTCGAGGTCCTGAACGAGTCCCCGGGGGAGGGCGACGCGGAGGCTGTCCGGGACGCGGCGCACGTCTGCCCGGCCCGGGTCATCACGGTCGAGGAGTAGCCCCGCACCGAGGGGCCGCCCTCAGGCCGCGCTGACGCCGATCAGCATGCCGACCAGGTAGGTGGCACCGGCCGCGATCGCGCCGAACATCAGCTGGCGCAGCGCGGCCGCCCACCAGGTCCGGGTGGTGAACCGGGACGTCAGAGCCCCGGCGGCGAGCAACCCTGCGCCGCCGACCGCGAGGCCGAGCCACAGCGACGAGAACCCCAGCAGGAACGACGCCAGCGGGACCAGCCCGCCGACGGCGAACGCCGCGAACGACGACGTCGCGGCCGTCCACGGCGAGGGCTTGTCGTCGATGCTGACCCCCAGCTCCTGGGTGATGTGCACCCGCAGGGCCAGGTCCGGGTCGGCGTGCACCTCGCGTGCCACCGCCTCGGCGGTCGGTCCGCTCAGCCCCATCTGTTCATACATCCGGGTCAGCTCGAGCTGCTCCGCGTGCGGGTGCACGCGCAGCTCGCGGCGTTCCACGTCGGCCTCGGCGTCCACCGCCTCGTTCTGGGTGCCGACCGAGGCGAACTCGCCCAGCGCCATCGAGAACGCCCCCGCGACGACCCCGGCCAGCCCGGTCAGGACGATCAGTGCCCGGTCCGCGCCGCCCCCGCCGACGCCCGCGACGAGCGCGATCGTGGTGACCAGGCCGTCCATCGCCCCGAACGTGGCCGCGCGCAGCCAGCCGCCGGAGATGTCGCGGTGATGGTGGTCCCGGTCGTGCTCGGCCATTTCCGCGTCGAATCCGGGGTCGGTCATGGCGATCACCCTAGGCCGCGTGACCTGCGGTTGTGCAGGCCCGGGAATCCCGGTCGGGCCGCGCCGTCCGAGGGTCGGTCGTGTCGCGGGCCCGGGCCGCGGCCCACAGACTGGTCCGATGTCGGAACCTCCGCTGTGGCTCTTCGGCGACCAGCTCGGACGGCACGTGTACGACACCGAGGAGTTCGCCGGCCGCGAGATCGTCCTCGTCGAGTCGTCCGGGGCGCTGGGCCGTAAACCGTTCCACCGCCAGAAGCTGCACCTGATGCTCTCCGGCATGCGCCATCTCGCCGACGAGCTGGGCGACCGGGTCACGTACCTGCGGACCCGGACCTACCGGGAAGCGCTGGAGAAGCTCGGGCGCCCGGTCGTGGTGCACCAGCCGACGTCGTTCCCGGCCTCGGACCTGGTACGGCGGTTCCGGGCCGAGGGCCTGGTCACCGAGGTCCGGCCGAACCCGTCGTTCGCGCTGTCGAAGGACGGGTTCGACGAGTGGGCCGGTGACCGGGAGACGTTCCGGATGGAGGATTTCTACCGCTCCCAGCGCGAGCGTTTCGACGTCCTGATGGACGGCGACGCACCCGTCGGCGGGCGCTGGAACCTCGACGCCGACAACCGCGAGCCGCCGCCGAAGGGGCAGCGCACGCTCGACGTGCCGGGCCCGTGGGAGCCGACCGAGGACGCGATCGACGAGAGGGTCCGCGCGGACCTCGACGCCGCCGGGTATCCGACCGTCGGGGTGGACGGGCCGCGCCGCTTCGCCGTCACCCACGACGAGGCGAGCGCGGCCCTGGCGCACTTCGTCGAGCACCGCCTGGACACGTTCGGCCCGTACGAGGACGCGGTCATGGAGCAGGACTGGGCGATGGCGCACTCGCTGCTCTCGGTCCCGCTCAACCACGGCGTGCTGCACCCGCTCGACGCCGTGCACGCCGCCGAGCAGGCCTACCGCGACGGGACGGCCGGGCTGGCCAGCGTCGAGGGGTTCGTCCGGCAGGTGCTGGGCTGGCGCGAGTACGTCTGGCAGCTCTACTGGCGTTTCGGCCGTGGCTACACGCGCCGCAACGCCCTGCGCGCGCACACTCCGTTGCCGGACTGGTGGACCTCGCTCGACGCCGACGCCGTCACCGCGAAGTGCCTCTCGACCGCGCTGGAGGGCGTCCGCGACCGCGGCTGGGTGCACCACATCCCGCGGCTGATGATCCTGGGCAACCACGCGGCGCAGCGCGGGTACGTCCCGGCCGAGCTCAACGACTGGTTCGCCACCTCGTTCGTCGACGGGTTCGCGTGGGTGATGCCGCCGAACGTGGTCGGGATGAGCCAGCACGCCGACGCCGGCGCGATGGCGACCAAGCCGTACTCCGCGGGCGGGGCCTACCTGAACCGGATGACCGACCACTGCCGAGGCTGCGCGTTCGACCCGAAGGTCCGGGTGGGGGAGAGGGCGTGCCCGTTCACCGCCGGGTACTGGCAGTGGGTGCACCGCCACCGGGAGCTGCTGGCCGGTAACCACCGCACCGCCCGCGCGGTGGCGACGATGAACCGTCTGGGCGACCTCGACGCGGTGCTCGAGCAGGAGTCGGCCCGCGAGGAGTTCTAGCCGATCGCTAGGCTCGGCCGGGTGAACCGCGCACGGATGCTCGACGTCGTGGGCACGCTCGTGCGTCTCGGGCTGGCCGCGATCTGGCTGGTGTCCGGCGCGGTGAAGGTCGTCGACCCGATCGGGACCACGGTCGCGGTGGACGCCTACGACGTGCTGCCGGGCACCGTGGCGCCGGTCGTGGCGGCGGTGCTGCCGATCTTCGAGCTGGCGCTGGGTGCGTTGCTGCTCGTCGGGGCCGGAACACGCGCGGCCGCCGTGGTGTCGGCGCTGCTGCTCCTGGTGTTCCTGGCCGGCCTCGGCCAGGCGTGGGCGCGCGGGCCCTCGATCGACTGCGGCTGCTTCGGCGGCGGCGGTGCGGTCGCGCCGGGCGAGGAGGCCTACGGCACCGAGCTGGTCCGTGACCTGGGCTTCCTGGCGCTCGCCGGGTGGCTGACGGTCCGGCCCCGCACCCGGTTCGCGCTGGACCGGCGCTGGGACCGCGGGGACGGGGACGAGCCCGGTGACGGGGACGAGCCCGGTGACGGGGACGACGGCGGGCACGGCGACGGATCGATGACCGAGGGCCGGTCCGCACCGGCCGGAGCAGGGAGGAACCCGCGATGAGTTCACGGAGCGAGCGCGAGCGGCGCGAGGCGGCGCAGGCGCGGCTCTCGGCCGCGGGGATCACGCCCACCAAGGCCAAGGGCGGTGGCGGCGGAGGCAGGCAGGGGCTGGTGATCGCCGCCGTCATCCTCGTCGTCGCCGTGGTGGCGGGGCTGTTCGTCTACTTCTCCCAGCCGAGCTCCACCGGTGACGCCGCGGCGGTCGCGCCGACCTACACCGCGGCGCGGACGGGCACCGTGGTCATGGCGGGCGCACCGACCGCGCCGGTCACCGTGGACGTCTACGAGGACTACCTCTGCCCGGCCTGCCAGCAGTTCGAGCGGATCTACGGCGACGAGATCACCACCGCCCTCAACCAGGGCAAGGTCAAGGTCAACTACCACGGGATCGCGATCCTGGACCGGGCCAGCGAGCCGCAGGGCTACTCCACCCTGGCCGGTAGCGCGGCCCTGTGCGCCGCCGACGCCGGGATCTGGCCTGCGTTCCACAGCCGGTTGTTCGCCGAGCAGCCGGCCGAGGGCGGGCCGGGCAAGACGGCCCAGGAGCTGGCCGCCATCGGCCAGCAGATGGGGGCGCAGGGCGACTTCGCGGGCTGCGTGAACGCCAACGCCGACGCCGCCGCGATCGCGCAGGCGACGAACGACGCGGCCGGGAACGAGGCCGTGGCGCCGGGCGGCAGCTTCGGCACCCCGACCGTCCTGCTCAACGGCACCAAGATCGAGATCAACGACCAGGACTGGCTCAGCCGCGCGATCGGCGCCTGAGCACTCCGGTCGCGCTCAGCGGTCCACCCGCACGGTGAACCGCGGCAGGAACCACTGGACCAGCGGACCGACGCCCAGCGCGTAGGCGACCGTCACGATGCCGAACGTGCCGCCGAGCAGCCAGCCGATGAGCACCACCGTCACCTCGATCGAGGTCCGGACCAGCCGCACCGACCACCCCGTGCGCGCCGCGAGCCCGGTCATCAGCCCGTCCCGGGGCCCGGGCCCCAGGCCGACGCCGATGTAGGCCGCCGTCGCCGCGGCGTTGAGCACGATCCCGGCGACCGCGAAGCCGATCCGCCACCCGAGTCCCCCCGACTCGAGCACAGCCGACGTCGGCAGCACGGCCAGCGCGACGTCCACCGCGACGCCGATCACCACGATGTTCGCGACCGTCCCGATCCCCGGCCGCTCCCGCAGCGGGACCCAGACCAGCAGCACGACCACGCCGAGCACGACCGTGGTCGTCCCGATCGTCAACCCGCTGCGCAGCGCGACGCCCTGGTGCAGCACGTCCCACGGCATCGCGCCCAGCCCGGCGCGCAGCATCAGGGCCATCGAGAACGCGTAGGCCACCAGGCCCACGACGAGCTGGGTCAGTCGCCGCGCGCGCCGGGGCATCCGCAGAGACCAGCGGGTCGTTCCGTCGATCGTCACGAAATGGCATGCTGCCTGAGAAGGTGGCGTGATGTCGTCGGTCCAATCGGGAGGAAGTGGCCTTGATCAGGAACGGCGACGGGCACGGGATCGGCGCCGCGCGGCTGGCCGGGCTGCTCGGTGACGTCCGGGCCGGGCGTGGCCCGGCGTACCGGACGCTGGCCGCGGCCGTCCGGGTGCTGGTCGACGACGGCCGGCTGCCGTCCGGGACCCGGCTTCCCGCCGAGCGCGCCCTGGCCGCCGAGCTGGCGCTGAGCCGGGTCACCGTCACCCACGCCTACCGGGACCTGCGCTCCGCGGGCTGGGCCGACGCGCGTCAGGGCTCCGGCACCTGGGTCCGGCTCCCGGACGGCCCCCTGCGTCCCGACGGTGCATGGGTACCCGCCCCCGTCCGCGGCGGGGTCATCGACCTGACGCACGCCGCGCCGCCGGCTCCGCAGGCGATGTCGGCCCTGCTGCGTCGGGCGATGGAACGCCTCGACGCCGAGCTGGCCGGGCACGGGTACGGCCCGGACGGGCTCCCCGCGCTGCGCGAGCGGGTCGCGGCCCGCTTCACCGCCCGCGGGCTGCCCACCGACCCGGACCAGATCGTGGTGACCAGCGGGGCGCTGCACGCGATCGGCACCGCACTCGGCGAGCTCGCCGGGCCCGGGGACCGGGTGCTCGTCGAGAACCCGACCTACCCCGCCGTGCTGGACCTCATCGACGACGTCCGCGCCCTCCCGGTCCCGGTGGCCCTGGACCGGGAGCCGGTGCAGACGGCGTTGCCGCGCGCCGCCCGGCAGACCGCAGCCCGCGTCGCCTACCTGATGGCCGACTTCCAGAACCCGACCGGCGTGCTGCTCGACGACGACGCCCGGGCCCGTCTGATGCTCCGGCTGGCCCGCCAGGGGGTCGTCGCGATCGTCGACGAGACGTTCGTCGACCTCGACCTGCGCGACGGCGGCATCGCTGCGCCGACGGCACCCGGGCCCCGGCCGTGCGCCGCGTACGCCCCGCGCGACGACGACGTCGTCACCGTAGGAGGGATCAGCAAGATCGCCTGGGGTGGCCTGCGGCTGGGCTGGATGCGGACCGCACGCGAACCGGCCGCCCGGATGCGTCGCCGGCTCGCCCGCGCGCAGATCTCGCCGCCGATCCTGGAACAGCTGATCGGCGTCGAGGTCCTCGACGCGCTGGACGACCTGCGCGCCGAGCGGATCGGGCCGTTGCGCGCACAGCGCGACCGTCTGGTCGCCGAGGTCGGGGCCGAGTTCCCGGACTGGCGGGTGCAGGTCCCGGACGGCGGGTTGATGCTCTGGTACGACCTGCGTACGGAGATGTCCACGGCGCTCTCGGCGGTCGCCCCACGGCACGGGCTGAGCCTCGCGCCCGGCCCGCGGTTCGGTCCCGGGCGGGCGTTCGAGGACCGGTTGCGACTGCCGTTCACCCACCCCGAGCCGGTGCTGGCCGAGGCGGTGCGACGGCTGCGCCGGGCCGTCGACGACGTCGGCGCGGGCCCCGTCCCGGAAGCCCGCGCCGATCTCGTCGTCTAGCGCGGCCGCGCGGGGTCAGACGATCAGGTCGAGGAGCAGCACGAACACCAGGCCGAACACCGAGATCAGCGTCTCCATGATCGACCAGGTCCGGATGTTCTGCCCCACGGTCAGCCCGAAGTACTCCTTGACCAGCCAGAACCCGGCGTCGTTGACGTGTGAGAAGAACAGCGATCCGGACCCGATGGCCAGCACCAGCAGCGAGGTCTGAGTCGGGTCGAGGGTGGACAGCAGTGGCACCAGGATCCCGGCCGCGGTCACCGTCGCGACCGTCGCGGAGCCGGTGGCCAGCCGGATCGCGACCGCCACCAGCCATCCCAGCAGCAGCACCGAGATGCCCGCGCCGGTGGCCCAGTCGGCGATCAGCTGCCCGATCCCGGTGTCGACCAGGGTCTGCTTGAACCCGCCGCCCGCGGCGACGATCAGCACGATGCCGGCGATCGCCGGGAGCGCGTTCTCCAGCGTCCTCGACACCGCCCGCACGCCCATCGCGGCGCCGCGGCCGAGCGTGAACGCCGCGACCAGTACCGAGATCAGCAGCGCGACGAGCGGGGTGCCGACGAAGTCCAGCGCCGTGCGGACCCCCGTGCCCTCGGACGCGAGCAGGTCGGCGACGGCCTTGGCCATCATCAGCGCGACCGGCAGCAGCACCGTGGCCAGCGTGACCCCGAAGCCCGGGCGGGGAGCCTGCGCGGTGTCCCCGTCGGCCCCGGCCCCACCGCCGGAGCCCGTTCCGGTGCGTACCGCGGTCGAGCCCGCCTCCGCCATCTCCTCGCGCCCGGAGAACAGCGCGGGCGGCTCGACGTCGACCCAGCGGGCGGCGAACCGGGCGAACACCGGCCCGGACAGGGCGATCACCGGGATCGCGACGACGACGCCGAGCAGCAGCGTGATGCCCAGGTCGGCGTCCAGCACGCCGATCGCGGCCAGCGGCCCGGGGTGCGGCGGCACCAGGCCGTGCATGGCCGAGAGCCCGGCCAGCGCCGGGATCCCGACCGCGATCACCGAGACCTGCGCGCGCCGGGCCACCAGGAAGATCACCGGCATCAGCATCACGAGGCCGATCTCGAAGAACATCGGCAACCCGATCAGCGCGCCGACACCGGCCATCGCCCACGGCAGGGTCCGCGGCCCCGACTTCCCGACGATCGTGTCCACCAGCCGGTCCGCGCCTCCGGAGTCGGCGAGCAGCTTGCCGAACATGGCCCCGAGCGCGATCAGCGTGCCGACGCTCGCCGCGGTGTCGCCGAACCCCGTGGTGAAGCTCTCCACGGCGTCGTCCATCGCCTGGCCCGCGACGGCGGCGACCAGCAGCGAGCCGATCGTCAGGGCCAGGAACGGGTGCAGCGAGAACCGGGTGATCAGCAGGACGAGGGCCGCGATGCCGACCAGCGCGGCGACGACCAGGCGTCCGCCGGACGCGGCGGGCGCGACGGCCTCGGCCGCCAGCAGAACGGTGTGCAC
>NZ_JADQDD010000240.1 GCF_019263595.1 Pseudonocardia sp. KRD291
TCGCTGCACAAACGCGGACATCGCGGCAGCGGCCGCTGAACTGCGCTCCGGCGATCATCTACGGAGCGAGCTGCCCGGCACCGCCGAGGAACAACGACCTTGCCACGAACGGGTGTGCGCTGATGTCACGGCTGTGCCGCGGAACCGATCACGAATCGCAGCGGCGAGTCGAGCCAGGCGTACTGCAGCACGGCCGACCAGAGCATCCCGTCGATGAAGACCGTGGCGAGAGCGAGGTATCGCGCTTGTCCAGCAAGCGGCGTGACCGTGCCGCCAGCTCTCGGTCGAAGGCCGGGTTGGTTGCCTCGCTGTCGCGGCTCACCGGCAGCCGCCGCAGTCCGGTGTCCGAGACCTACCCGTCGCCTGGCGGGTCTTCAGCGCCGTGAGTAAGCATCCGGTCAGGCAGCGCCCGATGGCGCGACCGGGTTCCGACGTCGCCGCGGCGACGATGGCCGCCCACGGACCGGGGACAGGGGTGGGGCGTCGGGTGGTCGAGATTCGGGACATGCCTTCGTCCTTCGCGCTCAGATACGGGCGGGGGGTATATACGAGATAGACCCTACATACCCCGGCAGGGTACTTCCAGCGGATCTGCTGAGGGTCCGTGCTCCCACCCGGCGACAAGTCTCGGCGTCGGCCGGGCTGCATTGCCGTGATACCCCAAGGGGGTGTATAGCTTGATACCCCCGTAGGGTATCTGGCAAGCAGGAGGATCCATGTCTCGGCTCGACGTGCTGACCCTCGACACCGCCCACGGGACCTCGGGCCGCCTGCTCCGGGAGCTCTCCGGGCGCGGGTCGCCCGGCGAGACGGTCTCGACGATGGCCCACTCCCCGGCCGTGCTCGGTGGCTATCTCGACCTGAATCGGCACGTGAAGCGCGTCCAGCTCGCCCGCAGGCGCAGTGAACTGATCTCGATCGCGGTCCAGGCGCGACTGGGCTGTACTCGCTGCCTGGAGGCGCACGAGGCGGGCGCCCGCGCTGTCGGACTTGACGAGGACGACATCCGACTGGCCCGGGCGGGCTCCGCGCGCGAGCCCGCCGGCGCCGCTGCGGTGGCGTTCGGCCTGCAGGTCTACGCGAACCCGGGCGCCATCCCCGACGCCGACCTCGCCGAACTCCGCGCTCTCGGATTCAGTGATCGCGAGATCGCCGATGTCGTCGTAGTCGTCACGCTCAACGTGCTCACCGGGACGTTCAACCTGGTGAGCGGGCTCTCAACCCCCTTGCTCCCCGTCGGCTTGATGCCGATACCCCCTAAGGGTATTGTTGAGGCAGGCTCGAGGAGGGAACACGATGCACGGTTACGCCGACAACAAGGAATCCCACACCAAGCGGATGCGCCGGATCGAGGGCCAGGTCCGCGGCATCACCAAGATGATCGAGTCGGACAAGTACTGCATCGACATCCTGACCCAGGTCTCCGCGGTCAACAAGGCACTCGAGGCCGTCGCACTCGGCCTGCTCGACGAGCACCTCAAGCACTGCGTGACCGACGCGGTCACCGAGGGCGGCCAGATGGCCGAGGAGAAGATCGAGGAGGCGAGCGCGGCCATCGCGCGCCTGGTCCGTTCCTGACGGTCCTCCCCCACGAATCCCACAGGGCGACGGCACTCTCTGCCGTCGCCCGCTCGACCCTGCCCACTCGACGAAACAGGACCGACCCGGAAGGAACAGCAACATGAGCACCGCCACCTACACCGTCACCGGCATGACCTGCGGGCACTGCGTCAGTTCGGTCACCGAGGAGGTCACCGAGATCTCCGGGGTGACCGACGTGGCCGTGGACCTGCCCACCGGTGCGGTCACTGTGACCAGTGACGGGGAGATCTCCGACGACGCCGTGCGCGCCGCGGTCCGTGAAGCCGGCTACGAGGTGACCGGCTCCTAGAAGAGCCCGACCAGCCCGGTCCCCGCCCGCATCCGCGGACGCGCCGGGCACGACACGAGGAGTCGATCATGAACACTGCCATGCGGCTCTCCGCCTACGGCGCGGCCGTCGCCCTGCTCGGTGCAGGCGCGTACGTCACCGGGTCCGCTGTCGATGCCCCCACCACACACCTGCAGCCGACCGCCCAGAGCGGTCCTGTCGGTCACGGGGGATCCCACAGCGGCGCCGTCGCGGAGGTCAGGGCCCCCGAACCAGGGGCCCCTGCCAGCAACACCGCCCAGCCCGCCGGGCTGGCGTCAACCAAGGCCGGCTACACGTTCGCACCGGCCACGACGACGCTGACCCCGGGAAAGCCCACCGAACTCGCCTTCCGCATCACCGGCCCGGACTCGAAGCCGGTCACCGCCTTCGACGTCGAGCACGAGAAGCGGATGCACCTGATCCTGGTCCGCAGCGACACCGCCGACTTCCAGCACGTGCACCCTGCGATGTCCGCCGACGGGACCTGGCGCGCCCCGGTGACACTCGCCGGCGGCGGAACCTACCGGGCCTTCGCCGATTTCACCCCCGGCGGCGGGGAGGCCACCACGCTGCGGGCCGACCTGTTCGCCCCCGGGGCGTTCACGCCGGTAGCTCCGAAGCCCAACCGCGTCGCGACCGCGCCTGGGGGATATCAGGTCCGGCTCGACGGAGATCTGAAGCCCGGGCAGGCCAGCGAGGTGACCCTGTCCGTCGCCCGCAACGGCCGCCCGGTCACCGATCTGCAGCCCTACCTCGGTGCCTATGGGCACCTGGTGGCGCTGCGTGGCGGCGACCTCGGCTACCTGCACGTCCACCCCGAAGGCGTCCCCGGCGACGGCGCCACGACCCCCGGCCCCCAGATCCGGTTCGCTGCGGAGGTACCCACCGCGGGCACCTACCGACTGTTCCTGGACTTCCGGCACGGCTCCGAGGTTCGGACCGTGCAGTTCACCGTTCCGACCACCGGCGCGATCGCCGCGGCGGCACCCGCCGGCTCGGCCCCCTCGGCCGAGGCCGGACACACGCACAGCGAGGGAGGCCACTGATGACCACGACACTCCCGCAGTCCGGCGGCAAGGTCGGAGAGGTCGAGCTCGCCATCGGCGGGATGACCTGCGCCTCCTGCGCGAACCGGGTCGAGCGCAAGCTCAACAAGCTCGACGGGGTCACCGCGACGGTCAACTACGCGACCGAGAAGGCCAAGGTGACCGCGACCGGCTCGATTGCGACCGAGCAGCTCGTCGCCGCCGTCGAATCCGCCGGGTACACCGCGACACTGCCCACCCCACCATCCGAGCCGACCGGCGCTACCCCCGACGGACAAGACGAGAACGAGGGCACCACCGCGCTCCGCGCGCTGCGGCACCGGCTGGTGGTCTCCGCGGTTCTCGCCGCACCCGTCGTCGCGATGGCGATGATCCCGCCGCTGCAGTTCACCTACTGGCAGTGGCTCTCACTGGTTCTCACCGCACCGGTGTGGGCCTGGGGTGGCGCGGCGTTCCACCGCGCCACCTGGACAAACCTGCGTCACGGCGGCGCCACGATGGACACGCTCATCTCGATGGGCACCACCGCGGCGATGATCTGGTCGGCCTATGCCCTGTTCCTCGGCACCGCCGGCACGCCCGGCATGACGCACCCGTTCGAGCTCTCGGTGTCGCCCACCGACGGGGCCGGGAACATCTACCTCGAAGTCGTCGCCGGCGTGATCACCTTCGTGCTCGCCGGACGCTACTTCGAGATGCGCTCCAAGCGCAGGGCCGGAGCCGCGTTGCGTGCCCTGCTCGAACTGGGCGCGAAGGACGTCACCGTCCTGCGCGAGGAGAACGGGCGTCCTGTCGAGAAGCGGATCCCGACCTCCGAGCTCGCGGCCGGGGACAGGTTCGTGGTCAAACCCGGCGAGAAGATCGCCACCGACGGCCAGGTCGTCGAGGGCCGCTCCGCGGTCGACGCCTCGATGCTCACCGGTGAGTCGGTCCCGGTCGAGGTGCAGGTCGGCGACACCGTCGTCGGCGCCACCGTCAACGCCGGCGGCCGTCTGGTCGTGCAGGCGACCCGCATCGGCGCCGACACCCAACTCGCCCAGATGGCGAAACTGGTCGAGGACGCCCAGAACGGCAAGGCCGCCGTCCAGCGACTCGCCGACCGGATCTCCGGCGTGTTCGTCCCGATCGTCCTCGCGGTCGCCGCGGTGACCCTGGGTTTCTGGCTGGGATCCGGCGTCGGTGCGACGGCAGCTTTCACCGCCACGGTCGCGGTGCTGATCATCGCCTGCCCCTGCGCGCTGGGCCTGGCCACCCCGACCGCCCTGCTGGTCGGCACTGGTCGCGGCGCCCAGATGGGCATCCTGATCAAGGGCCCGGAAGTGCTGGAGTCGACCCGCCGGATTGACACCGTGGTGCTGGACAAGACCGGCACCGTCACCACCGGGAAGATGTCTCTGGCCGACGTTCACACCGCCGAGGGAGTAGACGAGCACACCGCGCTGCGGCTGGCCGGGGCGTTGGAGAAGGCCTCCGAGCACCCGATCGCCGCGGCGATCGCGACCGGTGCCACCGAACGCACCGGGGAGCTCCCCGGGGTCGAGGACTTCACCAACCACGAAGGACTCGGTGTCCAGGGCGTGGTCGACGGTCACGCAGTGATCGTCGGACGGCCCCGCCTGCTCGAGCAGTGGTCGGTGCCGCTCACCGGCGCTCTGGCCGAGGCCGCCGACGCCGACGCAGCCCGCGGCCGCACCGCGGTCGCGGTGGCGTGGGACGGCGAAGCCCGCGCGGTGCTCGTCGTCGCCGACACGATCAAGGACACCTCCACCGAGGCGATCAAACAGTTCCGTCTGCTCGGGCTCACCCCGGTCCTGCTGACCGGTGACAACCGTGCCGTGGCCGAGTCGGTCGCAGCCGAGGTCGGCATCGCCGTCGGACCGGGCACCGTCATCGCCGAGGTCATGCCCGCCGACAAACTCGCCGTGATCGAACGCCTGCAGGGTGAGGGCAAGGTCGTGGCCATGGTCGGCGACGGCGTCAACGACGCCGCGGCACTGGCCCAGGCGGACCTCGGCCTCGCCATGGGCACCGGCACCGACGTCGCGATCGAGGCCTCGGACATCACCCTGGTCCGCGGCGACCTGCGAGCTGCCGCCGACGCCGTCCGCCTCTCCCGCAAGACCCTCAGGACGATCAAGACCAACCTGTTCTGGGCGTTCGGCTACAACGCCGCGGCGATCCCGCTGGCTGCGTTCGGTCTGCTCAACCCGATGATCGCTGGAGCGGCGATGGCGTTCAGCTCGGTGTTCGTGGTCGGAAACAGCCTGCGGCTGCGCCGGTTCACCGGCCAGGTCAGGTAGGGGTCCTCAGTAGGCGGGTCGACCAGGTCGCCGGTCGACCCGCCTACCAACGCGGGATTCCTCGTGTCCGGGTTGTCCCGCAGCCGAAGCCTACGAATCAGGCAGTCGGGCGCATCGCTCACGCCCTCGCCCAGCCGCAGCTGCGGCCAGCCGCAGCGCCGATCGCGGCGACTCCAGGACCGACACCAGCCCGCGGTAAAGCCACCCCGGCGTCGACAGCGTCCGCCCCTTCGCCAGATCGATCATCGAGGAGCGAACGACCTGCTCGGGGGTGAGCCACAGCGGTGAGCGCTCAGGCGCTGAGGTCGCCTCGTTGCGGATACGACCGGCGCACACCGCCAGCATCCGGACCCCGGTGCCCGACAGCGACGCGGCAACGGTGTCGGTGAACGTGAGTACCCACGCCTTGCTGGCGCCGTAGGCGCAGCCGCCCGGCGGCAGGTATCCGGCGAAACTGGCCACGTTGATGACGGCTCCGCGCCCGCGCGCCGTCATGTCTGGCAGAGCCGCACGGGTCAGGCACATGAGGGCGACGATGTTGAGGTCGACCTCGTAGAGCAGCGAGTCCAGCGCGGCGGCCCCGAACACCTCCGGGCACTCGGTGCCGGCATTGTTCACCAGAAGCTCGACCGGGCGATCCGGGTCGGTGAGGCGCAGCTCGACCAGTGCCCGCTCCCGCGGGTCCGTGAGATCGGCCGCGATCGCTTCGACGATCACGCCGCTCCTGCGGCCGAGCTGCTCGGCGACAGCGTCGAGACGCGGTCGGTCACGAGCGACGAGCACCAGGTTGAATCCTCGCTCGGCGAGGTGGTGCGCGTACGCGGCACCGAGACCCCGGGTCCCCCCGGTGATGACTGCAGTGGGCATGTCTGCACGTTATGTCCGCTCGACTGTGAAACTACTGAGTAAGTACGTAGATGCTGAGGCCTCGCTGAGAAGCGACCGCCGGGCCCCGCCAGGGCGACACGGATGTCAGGCGAGGGGGACGACGGATCGGCCGGCATCTTGCGAACGGAACAGACCCCCCGCGGTGGCGATCAGGAGGTCGGTGCAGGCTGTCGGGTCCGAGACCGCGGTGAGTGCTTGAGGGCGACCGCCAGGGGCCGTACCCCGCTGCTGGATGACGCCCAGGGGATTGGGAGCCTGCTCGCCGGGACCGGAGTGCCCGCTCAACACCCGCGACCCGCGGGGGCCAGAGGAACGATCTCGGGCCGGTGATCGTGAACCCCATCACTAGTGCCGTCGCGGCTGCGCCGTCCGAGCTTGCCCGCAGCACACCCGCCGGTCGTCTACTGTCTCGGTAGCGCGACAGTAGATCTACTCCCGGGGCTCGTTCCTCGACTCCGGCGGAAGGCGTGACGTAACGGCAACGGGAAGGGCCGTTCCCATGACCTCGAGCGCTCTGGCGGACGGCCGGGCGGGAATCTGATGAACGACCTCGAGCACGCGGGACTTGCACTGCGTCGCCTTGGCCGACGTCTGTTGGTCCTGGTCGTCGTCCTGGCCGTGATCGCGACAGGTGGAGTTGTGGTGGCGCTCGCGGCGATGGTGCTGCTGACCCCGGGACAGCAGCTGGGGAGGTGCTTACCGGAGCCGACGGAGGTACCGATCGATGCTGCCGGAGGCAGCGGGCTGTCCGATGACCAACGCCGCAACGCCGCAATCATAGTGGCGACCGGCCGTGAGCTCGCCGTACCTGAACGGGGACTGTGGGTGGGGTTGGCCACCGCCCTACAAGAATCGGGTCTGGGCAACCTGGACTACGGCGATCGAGACTCGTTGGGGTTGTTCCAGCAGCGCCCGTCGCAGGGATGGGGGAGCCCCCTTCAGGTCCGAGAGCCGCGGTATGCCGCAACCCAGTTCTTTCAGCGACTGCTGGCGGTGCCCGAGTGGACCCAGATGCCGCTGTGGCAGGCGGCACAAAGCGTTCAACGATCGGCCTTCCCCACTGCGTACGCAAAGTGGGAGCAGACTGCGGCCGACCTGCTCGCGGAGATCGGCAGCGCCCAGCCGGACGCGTTGAGCGTCGGGACGTCATCGAGCGGGGCGTGCCGCAGCGCCGACGTCGTTGCTGGCGCGCCCGCAACGGCACCCGAAGGAGTCAGGAGCGATGGATGTGTCGAGGACGACCCGACCACCAAGGGGTGCGTCACGCCGACAACTCGCGCAGCACTGGCGCAGGCCGACATCGCATTTAGCGGGCTCCGGCGAGGCCCGATGATCCGTTCGACCGGCTGTTACGCCGCGCGGCCCGCGAACCCGACCAGCGATCATCCACTCGGCAAGGGCTGTGACTTCTTTCCCGGTGACGCCGGCGCGTTCGCCAAGGAGACAGATCTGACGAACGGGTGGCGCGCCGCCCAGTGGTTCCGTGACAACGCCGAGGCACTGCAGGTCTCCTACGTGATCTGGCAAGGTCGGATCTGGTCCCCTGGTGACCCCGATCGTGATGGTTGGGGTCTTCCCTACACAGGCGGCGGGGTCTACGACGCAGACGATCCGGTCGGCGGCCACTACGACCACCTCCATGTCAGTTTCACCCGATAATATGCATAATTCCACTGAATGCAAGATTCGGGTACCAGTATCTGCCTTTCGGCCTGGTATCAGCGGTAACGACGGTCCGCAGCGCCTCTCCCTGATGGGTGCCTCTACCAGCCCCTACGCCGGGCACATTGCATCTACTGCTAGCTTCCTGCATCCGATGCAAGGAGGTGTAGTGGTGGTCGAACCGCTCGAAATCGCCGGTGCAGCACATCTGGAGCTGGCCGGAAATGTCGCTCATCTACGGCCGGAACAGGCGGTGTTCGAAGCGATGGTGGCGGGCTGGTGCGGGCAGCAGTCCAGCCGCTACCTGTCGATCATCACGATCTCGCAGCGGGAGGCGGTGGTGCGCCGCTTCGCCGGGTTCGCCCAGACCTGGCCGTGGGAGTGGACCGCGGGCGACATCGAGGACTGGGTCTGCTCGCTGCGCTCGGGGCCGAGCCCGCGGTCGCACTCCACGGTGCGCTACTACCAGAACGCGGTCGCGATGTTCATGGGCTACCTCGTCGATCGCCGCTACGGCTGGGGTGAGGAGTGCCTGCGCCGGTTCGGCACGCACCCGGCGCAGATCTGCCACGAGTGGAACACGGTGCGCCACACCGCCGATCACGAAGGCCGGCCCGAGGTTCGCCCGTTCACCCGCGTCGAGCTGCAGAAGTTCTTCGACTACGCCGACGACCAGGTCACCACGGCCGACCGGTTGGGCCGCAAGGGCTCGGTCGCGGCGTTCCGCGACGCCACCCTGTTCAAAGTCATCTACGCCTACGGGCTGCGCCGCACCGAGGCCGCGATGCTCGACGTCGCCGACTTCACCCGCAACCCCAAGGCCCCGGAGTTCGGCCGCATGGGCGCGTGCAACGTCCGCTACGGCAAGGCGATGCGCGGCAGCCCACCGCGGCGCCGCACCGTGCTCACCGTGATGGGCTGGTCGGTCGACGTGCTCACCGAGTACCTCGAGCACATCCGCCCGCGCTACGCGCCGGGCGCCCGCCCGGCGCTGTGGCCGACCGAACGCGGCGGCCGGATCCGACCCGCCTACATCGACACCCGCTTCGCCCAGTATCGCACCGAGCTCGGCCTGCCCGCCGAGCTGCACCCGCACTGCCTGCGCCACTCCTACGTCACGCACCTGATCGAGGACGGGTTCGACCCGTTCTTCGTCCAGCAGCAGGTCGGTCACCGGTGGGGATCGACCACCGCGCTCTACACCGGGGTCAGCGGCGACCACAAGAACCAGATGCTGCGCCGCGCGCTCGACGCCGGCCTCGGCCAGGACACCGCAACGCACGACCACCAGGACGGGGACCGCTGATGCGCACCGTGAGCTACACCTGGAACCTGCGCCGGCTGATGGCCGAGCACGGCATGTTCGCCACCACCGACCTGGTGCCGCTGCTGGCCGAACGCGGGATCGAGCTGCACTACACCCAGGTCTACCGGCTGGTCACCGGCACCCCGGAACGGCTGAACATGCAGGTCCTGGCCGCGCTCTGCGACATCCTCGGCGTCACCCCCGCCGATCTGATCAGCACCGACGCGCACGAAGGCGCGAAACGCACCCGCCGAGCCGCCTCCGGCGACCGACCCGGCGAGCCCGACAACACCGACGCGCCGCGTCCGTCCACCCCGACCAGGGCCCGGATCGTGCGGGAGCAGCCGTGAGCATCGCCGAGTGCGCGTTCTGCGGCCGGGCGCGGCGGGTCAAGGACCGTGTCGACGGCGCGGCGCGCTGCGCGACCTGCCGCAACCGCGACCCCGCGACCTGGCGGGAGTGCAGCGGCTGCCACCGCGCCCGCCCGGTCAACGCCCGCGCCCGCGACGGCTCGCCGCTCTGCGGGACCTGCTACGCCCGCCATCACGCCCCCCGTCACCGCTGCCAGCAGTGCGGCAAGACCGGGCCGGCCGCGGTTCGCAGCACGACCGGCCAGACCCTGTGCGCGCGCTGCGTGAGCCACCCGCGACGACCCTGCGGGGGCTGCGGACGAACCCGCCGCGTCGCCGTCCGCGCCACCGCGACCAGCCCGGACCTGTGCCCGACCTGCCACCAGGCACCCGTGCTGACCTGCCAGCGGTGCGGCGCCCACGACCTGTGTCGCACCACCGGCCCCAACCGGGCGCCGCG
>NZ_JADQDD010000241.1 GCF_019263595.1 Pseudonocardia sp. KRD291
CTCGAGCAGGCGGCGCAGCGGGGCGCCGGGCTTGAGCAGGTCGCGCTGCCCGACCACCTCGTCCAGCGACCGCGGACGCATCCGGACGGCCAGCGGCGCGTTCGCCGACGTCCGCTCGTCGGGCTCGGGCGCGTCGTCACCCGGGTCGATGTCGAACAGGCCGTCGGTGCTCATCGCCCCCCAGCGTGCCACCGGTGCCGGGACGACCCGAACACCGGCGGCCCACGCAGCTCACCGACGGAGCCCGGTCGTCACCTCTGCGCCAGCTCCGCGGACAGCCGGGCGGTGGAGACCTGGCCGGGCGCCTCGTGGTGGCGCAGCTCCGCGTAGGTCACGACGGTGACCCCGACCGCCAGCAGCGCCACCGGGATCGAGAGCAGCTGCAGGAGCGGGTTGACCCACGGGTTGGTGTCGGCGGGGCCGAGCAGCAGGGTCAGGATCTGCAGAACGATGGTCTGGTAGACGGCGCCCGCGACGGTGAACAGCAGCAGCCGCCCGAACGTGGGGAACCAGCGCGGGTTGACCAGCGAGAAGCACCGGCCGATCCCGTCCCGCTCGTACATCACCACGGCGGCCACGACGCTCAGCACGACGCCCAGGTAGATCCCGGGGATGACCAGCAGGATGAACCCGATGAAGATCAGGATCGCGGCCAGGATGCCCCAGCCCAGCAGCGGCAGCGCCCGGGAGGCGCCGAAGCGGACCGCGTCGCCCACCGGCACCGGCGCGCCGGCCGCCTCCTGGGTCACGAAGTAGTACGACGCGCCCTGCGCGATCAGCAGCGCGGCCACGAAGACCACGAGCACGATGAACCCGAGCACGACCAGCAGGATCGGTGGAGTGCCGACCACGGCGAGCAGGGCCACCAGCAGCCCCAGCACGACCGGCACGGCATAGGCCCCGACCTGGATCAGCAGCAGCGCCTTCCAGCTGCGTCCCAGCACCCCGAAGGACTTGGAGAACCACTGCGAGAACGACGTCGCGACCAGCGGGTCGTCCGGGTCGAGGGACCCGCCCTGGTACCCGGGCGGCGGATAGCCCGGGGGGCCGCCGCCTCCCGGGTACCCGGCCGGTGGCGGGTACCCCGGCTGCCCGTACTGCTGCGGGTACGGCTGCTGGCCGTACTGGCCGGGCTGCGGGTAGGGCTGTTGCCCGTACGGGTCCGGCGGACCGGGCTGCTGCGGTGAACCCCCCTGCGACTGCCCCTCGTCCCCCGGGCGTCGCTGCTGGTCACCCCCATCGGATGGCGGATAACTCGTCATGCGCGCGGACCCTAACGGGGCCCACCGGACGGAGCGGCGGTTTACCGGGTCGTCCGCCCGATCGTGATCAACCGGTCACACCGGCGTCACCGGGAACCGGACGGAAGCGGACATCGAGCCTTCTCCGGAACGCAACAGCGGCGACGCGCCGGTTCACACCCCGGCAACGCCGACCCGGCACCGTTCCTCCATGGACCACGTGACCCGCACGTCCTGCCCGCTCTGCGCACGCCCGCACACCCCCGCGGACGCCCGTGGTCTGGGCTGGAGCAGTGAACACTCCGCCACCGGCACCGCCTGGGTCTGCGGGTCGTGCACCCGCGCCCACCTCGTCGAGATCGAGACCGGGCTACCGGTGCAACGGCTCGACCTGCCCGCCACGGCCTGAGCCCGCACCACGGATGACCGCGCGCGGGAGGTGGGACGTAGGGTCGCCGGTGTGCGGGAGATCCTGGAGTTGCTGGAACGCGACGCGCAGCTGAGCCACGACACGATCGCGACCATGGTCGGTCTGACGGTCGACGAGGTCGACACCCTGATCGGCGACTGGGAACGGTCCGGGGTGATCCGCCGACACAAGGCCGTCGTCAACTGGGAGGCCGTGCAGGGCCGCGACCAGGAGGTGACGGCGTTCATCGACGTGTCGGTCGCGCCGGCCCGCAGCGTCGGCTTCGACGACGTCGCCGCCCGCATCTCCCGCTTCGACGAGGTCCGCGACTGCTACCTGGTCTCCGGCGGGCACGACCTGCGCTGCACGATCGTCGGCCGCGACATCCGCGCGATCAGCGACTTCGTCAGCCAGAAACTGTCCACGATCGACCGCGTGCAGTCCACCGCCACGCATTTCGTGCTGGCCACGCACAAGCGTGACGGCGACACGTTCGCCGAACCCGAGCCCGACCACCGCCTGCCGGTCACCCCCTGAGGCGGCGTCGATGAAGCCGCTCAACGACACGATCACCGCCTGCCCGCCGTCGGGTATCCGCCGGTTCTTCGACATCGCCGCCGAGATGGACGACGTGATCTCCCTCGGCGTGGGCGAGCCGGACTTCGTCACGCCGTGGCGGATCCGCGAGGCCGGGATCTACGCCCTGGAGCACGGCTACACGACCTACACCGGCAACGCCGGTCTCGCGCCGCTGCGCCGCCTGATCTGCGACGACCTGTCGTCGCGCTACGACGCGCACTACGCGTGGGACACCGAGTGCCTGATCACCACCGGCGTGTCCGAGGGGCTCGACCTCGCGCTGCGGGTGCTGCTCAACCCGGGTGAGGAAGTGATCGTCCCGGAGCCCTGCTACGTCGCCTACCAGCCGTGTGTGTCGTTCGCGGGCGGGACGCCGGTGGGGGTCGCGACGACGGCGGAGGACTCGTTCGCGATCGACGTCGCCGCGATCGAGGCCGCGATCACGCCGCGGACGAAGGCCATCCTGATCGGCTCCCCGGCCAACCCGACCGGCGCGGTGCAGCCGGTCGCGGTGCTGCGCGAGCTGGTCCGCCTGGCGCAGCGACACGACCTCTACCTGGTCTCCGACGAGATCTACGACCGGCTCACCTACACCGGTGTGCACACCTGTCTCGGTGCGGTGCCCGGGGCCCGCGACCGCACCGTGGTGCTGGGCGGGTTCTCCAAGGCCCAGGCGATGACGGGCTGGCGGGTCGGGTGGATGGCCGCGCCGCGCCCGATCGCCGAGCTGTGCCTGCGGGTGCACCAGTACACGATGCTGTGCGCCCCGCACGTCTCCCAGGTCGCCGCCGTCGAGGCGCTGACCTCGGCCGAGGGTGACGTGGCCGAGATGGTCGCCGACTACGACCGCCGCCGCCGGGTCTTCGTGAAGGGGCTGCGCGAGATCGGCCTGGAGTGCCCGGAGCCGTCCGGGGCGTTCTACGCGTTCCCGTCGATCCGGTCGTCGGGCCTGGACTCGGAGGAGTTCGCGGAACGGCTGCTCAAGGCCGAGAGCGTCGCGGTCGTGCCGGGCAACGTGTTCGGACCCTCCGGCGAGGGGCACATCCGCTGCTCCTACGCCACCGCCCTGCCGCAGCTGGAGCAGGCCGTGGAGCGGATGGGACGGTTCCTGGGCTCGCTCTGACGGGTTTCTCGAACGTCCTCGGACGCGTAGCCGCTCGCCTAGGGTCCGCCGCATGGACGGATTCCTCCCGCCACCGGGGACTCCCACTCTCGCCGAGAGTCGCATCCCATGGTGGCACCACGTGGTGTCGCTGCTCGCGATGCTCTCGTGCATCTACGCCGGGTTGAGCCTGCCGTCGCTGGCTCTGGCCGCGGCAGGTCGTGTCGGGCCCGTCTCCGAGGTGTCGGCCGTCGTGGGCGAGCCGAGATTCGAGCAGACGTCCAGCCGCTCGATACGGAAGCTGCGACAGATGACCACGGCCCGGTTCGCCGACGGGAACCGGATCGTCCTCGGCCCGGTCTCGGACGTCCGGCTGATGCAGGGGACGGAGATTACCCTCACCAGCTCGGAATGGACCGGTTACCCCGTGCGGGTCGAGGGCGGCTCCCAACGGATCGAGCTGCTCCCGGGCCGGTTCGGGCCACTGTGGCTGACTGTCCTCGCCCAGGCCGTGGCAGGCGCACTTCTCGTCGCGGTACGGCGGGTGCGCGGAGCGGGGTGGGTCCTGATCGTCGCGCTGGCGCTCGCGCTCGGATGCATGATCGGGATGTATACGGTCGCGCACGACGCGACACCTCGGGCGGACGGCTCGGACGCGCTACATTCGCCGGCCTCATGAGGCCGGACCGAACCGAGAGGCCTCACCTCCGTCCCGCGCGCAGTCCCCCGGCAAAACTTCGCAGCATCACCGGCCCCCGGTCACGGCCCCGGCGGGCGAGCCACGGCGCCCCCACGCCGATCAGCCAGGCGCCGCGGTCCAGGGCGGTGACCCGGCGTCCGCCCGCGCAGTCGGTCGGGACCGGGTCCGGCACCGCGAACCCGGCTTCGGCGAGCAGGTCGCCCAGCCCGCGGGCGAGCAGGCGGTGCCCGGCCTCGGACGGGTGCAGGCGGTCGACGCTCCAGGACGCCGGGTCGTAGCCGCCGGGCATCCGGTGCAGGTCCAGCACGCCGACACCCTCGCGGCCGGCCACGGCGACGTCGATCGCGGCGTTGAGCAAACCTTTGCCCGGCGCAACCCGCCTCGGACCGCCGCCTCGGACCGCCGCCTCAGACCGCGGTGCGGAACGCCGCCTCAGACCGCGGTGCGGAACGCCGGGAACACCGGCAGGCCCGGTGCGGCGTCCGGGTAGCGCTCGTCCAGGGCGCCGGCGACCCGTTCGGCCAGCTCCGCCGTGGCCGGCCGGTCGGTGAGCGCGGCCGCCTCGCCGAGCCCGCGCCAGTAGTGCCGCAGCGCGGAGCTGATCCGCGGGGACCGTCCGGCGTCGCGGCCGATCGGCCCGTCGTGTTCGAGCAGGCGCGGGAGCAGCGTGAACGTGCACCACCACACCCACAGGACGTGCGCGTCGGTGAGCCGCGACTCGAGCAGCTCCCGGTCGTCGAGCTCGGGCCAGACCGGGGCCACCTCGATCCGCCACGCGTCCTGCATCTCCGCGGCCATCCCGGGCGGCAGCGCGAAGCTCGTCGCGCAGGCCGGGAACGGCACCCGGAAGTACGCCGCGTCCAGCACGACGTCGCGGAAACAGCCCCACTCGAAGTCGACGAAGCGCACGCCCAGGCTGGTCACCAGGTTGTTGTCGGGGCAGGTGTCGGCGGGGCTGAACGCCCGGAACCGGGTGCCTCCGAGCAGCCGGGCGGTGGCCCGCGCCTCCAGCTCGGCCGATGCCGGCAGCTCCACCCCGAGGGTCTCGCGCAGCATCGCGGGCAGCCCGGCCAGCGCGGCGCGGGCCTCGTCCGAGATCGGGTCGCGGCGGGTCTTCTCCCCCAGCCGGTGCAGCAGCGCACCGAAGTCGTCCTCACGCCCGGCGGTCGAGGCCTGCATCCGGCCCAGCGCGCGGGCCCAGCTGAGCAGGCAGCGTTGCGCCGTCGCCCGGTCCGGGCCGAAGAGCTTGTCCGCCAGCGTCGAGCTGCGCCCGAGGTCCTCCAGCACCAGCAGCCGCTGCTCCGGGTCGTACGCGATGATCATGGGGCTGGGCCGGAGGTCGGCCGGGAGCGCGGTGAACAGCTGGCAGCTCGCGACCTCGTAGCGGAACGGGTCGGACGGCTCGACGTCGCCGAGGTAGTGCTTGACCACGACGTTGCGCCGCCCGGAGAACGGGTTGTGCACCATCCGCGCGCGGACGACGACCGAGTCGCCGCTGCCGCCCAGGTCCTCCGGGTCGGCCAGGTGGACGCTCGCCCCGGCCCGGCGGCTGAGCAGCCGCTCGGCTCCCGCCACGGCCTCGGCGATCGGACCGCCCGGTGAACCCGGATCTGTCATCAGGGGGACCCTACCCCTCGGACAGCCCCCGGTCCGCCCCTCGGCGACGGCTCTGGCGCCGCGCGAGCAGCAGCACCGCGGCCGCGGCCGCCACCACCCCCACGATGTTGACCAGCAGCTGCACCAGGGAGCTGACCGCCTCGCCCCAGCGCCCCTCGACCGCCGCGACCGCGGCGTAGGCCGCCGCCGGGACCGTGGTCACCGAGATGAACACCCCGACCAGCGCCGAGGACCGGGCCGAGGTCAGCGACAGCATCCCGGCCGCGCCCGCCAGCAGCGCCACGATCAGCGAGAACACGCCGACGTCGTAGATGAAGTCCATCTGCTCCAGCGCGTCCAGCGAACCGCTCGACATCAGCCCGGTCACGTCGAACGCGACGGTGGCCAGCGCGGTCACCAGGATCGCCGCCGGGAACCCGACCGCGAGCGCGAGCAGGCCCCGCCCGACCAGGTCCCGGCGGCGCAGCACCAGGCCGATCGCGACCGCGGCCATCGGCCCGAACTCCGGTCCGAGCACCATCGCCCCGACGACCGTGACCGGCGAGTCGGTGACCGCGCCGACGGCCGCGAGCAGGCAGGCGATGGTCAGGAACGACAGGAAGCTGACGGTCAGGCGGGAGTCCTCACCGGTGCGCCCGATCAGCTCGTCCCACACGACGGCGTCGGCGCCGTCGCCGGGCGCGGCCTCCTCGGCGGCGTCGGCGACGTCGGACAGGACGGTGTCGAGCTGTTCCAGGGTGATCGCACCGGTGTGGTCGATGCCGAGGTCGGTCAGCGCCGCGAGCACGTCGTCGGTGCACTCCCGGGCGATGTCGGCCTCGACCAGGTCACCGGCCGGGCGGACGGCGGCGCCGTGGTGCACCACCAGGTGCGCCACGCCCGGCTCCGCGTCCAGCACGGCACGCACGTCGGTGGTCAGCGCGGCCGGGCTGACCACCCGCAGATGCAGCACCGTGACCCGGCGTCAGCTCGCCGGCGTCGGCCCGGTGGCTCCGGGCGCCGCCGGGCCCGGCCGCTCGACGCCCGCGGCGCCACCCGGCCCGGGCGTCGCACCGCCGGGTGCCGTGCCCCCGGACGTCGACGCGGCCGGCTTCGCGTCGACGCCGGCCTCCTTGCGCTGCTGCGCGGTGATCGCGGCCGGCGCGGCGGTCAGCGGGTCGTACCCGCCGCCGGTCTTCGGGAACGCGATGACCTCGCGGATCGAGTCCATCCGGGCCAGCAGGGCGACGATCCGGTCCCAGCCGAACGCGATCCCGCCGTGCGGCGGCGGGCCGAAGGCGAACGCGTCGAGCAGGAACCCGAACTTCTCCTGCGCCTCGTCCGGGGTCAGGCCCATGATCTCGAAC
The DNA here is from genome assembly GCF_019263595.1 of Pseudonocardia sp. KRD291. Taxonomy (GTDB): domain Bacteria; phylum Actinomycetota; class Actinomycetes; order Mycobacteriales; family Pseudonocardiaceae; genus Pseudonocardia. Next base: position 6,995 of record NZ_JADQDD010000241.1, read on the forward strand.
ACGCGCTTCTGCACGTCGGCCGAGTGGATACGGATGGAGCCCCCGCCGATCTCGTTGCCGTTGCAGACGATGTCGTAGGCGTAGGCCAGCGCGTTGCCCGGGTCGGACTCGAACGTGTCGATCCACTCCGGGGTGGGCGAGGTGAACGCGTGGTGCAGAGCCGTCCAGGCGCCCGCGCCGACGGCGACGTCGTCGGTGTCGGCGGCGGACTCGAACAGCGGCGCGTCCACGATCCAGACGAACGACCAGGCGCTCTCGTCGACGGCGCCGATCCGCCGCGCGATCTCGCCGCGGGCCGCGCCGAGCAGGGCGCGGGCCTCGGTGGCCTTGCCGGCGGCGAAGAAGATGCAGTCGCCCGGGTTCGCCCCGACCGCGGCGGCCAGGCCGGACCGCTCGTCGTCGGAGAGGTTCTTCACGACCGGGCCGCGCTCGTCGACCGAGCCGTCCTCGCCGATCAGCACGTAGGCCAGCCCGCGGGCACCGCGCTGCTTGGCCCACTCCTGCCAGGCGTCGAGCGTCTTGCGCGGCTGCGACGCCCCGCCCGGCATCACGACGGCGCCGACGTAGGGGTTCTGGAACACCCGGAATTCGGTGCCGGAGAAGTACTGCGTCAGCTCGGTGAGCTCGATGTCGAAGCGCAGGTCGGGCTTGTCCGAGCCGTAACGGCTCATCGCCTCGGCGTAGCTCATCCGCCGGACCGGGGTCGGGACCTCGTAGCCGATCAGGCTCCAGATCGCGACCAGCACCTTCTCGGCGAGGGCGATCACGTCGTCCTGCTCGACGAAGCTCATCTCGATGTCGAGCTGGGTGAACTCGGGCTGCCGGTCGGCGCGGAAGTCCTCGTCCCGGTAGCAGCGCGCGATCTGGTAGTAGCGCTCCAGGCCGCCGACCATCAGCAGCTGCTTGAACAGCTGCGGGCTCTGCGGCAGGGCGTACCAGTTGCCCGGGCGCAGCCGGGCCGGGACCAGGAAGTCCCGCGCCCCCTCGGGGGTGGAGCGGGTCAGGGTCGGCGTCTCGACCTCGATGAAGTCCTCGCCGGCGAGCACGTCGCGGGCGGCCTTGTTGACGTCACTGCGCAGCTTCATCGCCGCGGCCGGACCGGGGCGGCGCAGGTCCAGGTAGCGGTGGGTCAGCCGGATCTCCTCGCCGACCCCGGCGTACTCGTCGACCGGGAACGGCAGCGGCGCCGACTCCGACAGGACGGTCAGCTCGGTGACGGTGACCTCGATCGACCCGGTGGCCAGCTCGGTGTTCTCGTTGCCCTCCGGGCGCAGCGTGACCTCGCCGACGACCTGGACGCAGAACTCGGCGCGCAGCCGGTGCGCGCGCTGCGCCATCTCGCCCTCGCGGAACACGACCTGGGCCGAACCGGAGCGGTCGCGGAGGTCGATGAAGATCACCCCGCCGTGGTCACGGCGGCGGGCCACCCATCCGGCGAGGGTCACGGTCTGGCCGGCGTGCTCGGCACGCAGGGTGCCGACGGGGTGGGTACGCATCACGACGGGAAAGGCTATCCGTCCGCCCCCGGGGACCGGTCGGCAGGTTTGCAGCGTCGTGGTCCCCCTCGTGCGCGCCGGGTCCGTGAGGTGCTCAGAGCAGGCTGAGCTGCCCCTGCAGCGGGTCGGCCGGGGCCTGCGTCGCACCGTCGCGGGTGCGCGGGGTCGGGAACGGGCGGTCCAGCCCGTGCCGGGCCAGCAGCGGCGCGACCCGGCGCCCGAGCGCCCGGCGGTACTCGGCGTCGACGTAGGCCCCGCGCCGGTAGAGCCGCTCGTACCGGGGCACCAGGGCCGGGTACTCGCGCGCCAGCCATTGCAGGAACCACTCCTTCGCCCCCGGGCGCAGGTGCAGGGCCAGCACCGTCGCCCCGGTCGCCCCGGCGGCGGCGATCTCGCCCAGGACCGCGTCCAGGGCCTCCTCGGAGTCGGTCAGCAGCGGCAGCACCGGCGCGACCATCACCCCGCACCGCAGCCCGGCGTCGGTGATCCGCCGGACCAGGTCCAGCCGTGCGGCCGGCGTCGGCGTCCCCGGCTCCAGGTGCGCCTGCAACGCGCGGTCGACCAGCGCGATCGACACCCCCATCCCGACCGGCACGTCGGCCGCCGCGGCGGCGATGTCGGGCAGGTCGCGGGCCAGCACGGTGCCCTTCGTGAGCAGCGAGAACGGCGTCCCGGAGCGGCCGAGCGCCCGGATCACCCCGGGCATCAGCCGGTAGCGGCCCTCCGCGCGCTGGTAGGGGTCGGTGTTGGTGCCCATCGCGACCGGCTCCCGGCGCCACCTCGGCGCGGACAGCTCGCGCTCGAGCACCCGGGCGACGTTGACCTTCACCACGATCTGGGAGTCGAAGTCGCGCCCCGCGTCGAGGTCGAGATAGGTGTGGGTGTTGCGGGCGAAGCAGTTGTGGCTGATCACGCCGGCGGCCACGAAGTCGCCGGTGCCGGTGGTGATGTCGAACATCGCCGTCTCGACGCCGAGGTCGTGCACCGACTCCACCCGCGGCGACCCGCCGGCCGGCTCCGCCACCGCCGCGCCGGCCACGTCCCGCACCCGCCCGACGGCCGGGTCGACCGCGGCGACGAGCCGCAGATGCTCCGCGGCGCCGCCGAGCAGCCGGAGCCGGACGGCGCCGCGCACGGCGGCCGGATCGGCCGCGACCCGGAACCCGAGGCGCCCCAGCGCGTCCACCGCGGCCCGGGCCATCTCCTCTCCCGCGACGACGATCCGGAGCCCACCGTCGGCGACCTCGCCGCACGCGTCGAGCAGCCCGGCGACGAAC
>NZ_JADQDD010000242.1 GCF_019263595.1 Pseudonocardia sp. KRD291
TTGCTCTACCGCTTCCGCGCGGTCGACCGGCTACCCGAACCGCCGACCCGGGCCCAGGTCCGCGGCACGCTGGTGCACGCGGTGCTGGAGAAGCTGTTCGCGCTGCCCGCACCCGAGCGGGTCCCGGAGGCCGCGCGGGCCCTGCTCGGCCCGGCCTGGGACGAGCTCGTCGCCTCCTGGCCGGAGGTGGTGACGGCACTGTTCACCGGCCCCGACGACCCGGCGCTGGCCCTGTGGCTGGACTCGGCGACGGCGCTGCTCGACACCTACTTCACCCTCGAGGACCCGCGCCGGATCACCCCGGCCGCGGTGGAGGAGCTCGTCGAGGTCGAGCTGACCCCGGAGCTGCCGCTGCGCGGCTACCTGGACCGGCTCGACGTCGCGCCGGACGGGCGGATCCGCGTCGTGGACTACAAGACCGGCTCGTCGCCGCACGAGTACGGCGAGCTGGGCGCGATGTTCCAGCTGAAGTTCTACGCGCTCGCCGTGCTGCTGCTGCGCGGCGTGGTCCCCACCGAGCTGCGGCTGCTCTACCTGGCGAACGGGGAGTCGCTGACCTACTCCCCCGACGCCGAGGAGCTGCACCGGTTCGCGACGCTGCTGCAGGCGATCTGGGCCGCGGTGCGGCGCGCGGCCCCGGACGGCGACTTCCGGCCCAACCCGGGCCCGGCGTGCCGCACCTGCGACCACAAGGCGGTCTGCCCGGCGTGGGACGGCACGCCGCCGCCCTACCCCGGCTGGCCGGGCGAGGCCCCGGTCTCCGGCGCCACGCCGGGCACGGCGTCCGCCGGCGTCGCGGTCGGACAGGGCATGATCGAACCGTGAGCGACCTGCAACCGTTCTACCTGCCCCTCGGCGCCGCAGAGCAGACCGGCCCGGACGCCGTCGAACGGTTCGAGGCCACGTTCTCCACCACCGGCCCCTGGTTCGCCGAGGCCCAGCACGGCGGCCCGCCCTCGGCCCTGCTGGTGCGGGCGCTGGAGCGGGTCGAACCCAGCCGCGACGGCGCGCCGCCTGCGATGCTGGCCCGGGTCACCGTCGAGGTGCTCGGCGCGGTCCCGGCCGGCCCGGTCGAGGTGCGGGCCGGGGTGGAGCGCTCGGGGCGGACGATCGAGATGCTGCACGCGACGATGTCGGCCGGCGGCCGCGACGTCCTGCGGGCCCGGGCGTGGCGCCTGGCGCGCGGCGACACCGCGGCGCAGCAGGCCGGGCTCGCCCCGTCGTTGCCCGGGCCGGAGCACGCGACCGTGCGCACCGAGCGTCCCGACGGCTGGCTGCCGGGGTTCATGGACGCCGTGGAGTGGGCCTGGCTGGACGGGTGGCTGGGCGAGGCCGGGCCCGGCCGGGCGTGGATCCGCCCGCGGGTGCCGATCGTCGCGGGCGAGCAGGCCAGCCCGCTGCAGAACATGATGATCGCGGCGGACTCGGCGAACGGGCTCGGCGCCCCGCTGGACGTGCGGGAGTGGCTGTTCGTCAACACCGAGCTGACCGTGCACCTGCACCGTGACCCGGTGCCCGGCTGGACCGGGGTCGCGGCCGAGACCGTCGTCGGCCCCTACGGCGTCGGGACCGTCTCGGCGACCCTGTTCGACGCCGACGGGCACGTGGGCCGGATCTCCCAGGCCCTGACGATCCGGAAACGCTGACGACCCGCAAGCGCTGACGATCCGGAACCGCCGAGCACGGCGGGCGCCCGCGGGGCACGCTGGACCGATGAGGTCACCGGCCAAGCGCGACGACATGCTGGTGCACGAGCGCGAGCCCTACAACGCCGAGCCCCCACGGGGCGCCCTGACCGACGCGCTCACCCCGATCGAGGCGTTCTACGGCCGCAACCACGGCCCGTTCCCCGACGTCGACCGGACGGCCTGGCGGCTGCGCGTCCGCGGCATGGTCACCCGCCCGCTGGAGCTCTCGCTCGACGACCTGCGGTCCCGCTTCACCCGCCACGAGGAGATCGCCACCCTGCAGTGCGCCGGCAACCGGCGGGCCGGGCTGATGGCGGTGCACGACATCCCGGGCCAGCACCCCTGGGGCCCCGGCGCGACCTCGACCGCGCGCTGGGCCGGTGCCCGCCTGGCCGACGTCCTCGACGCCGCGGGCCTGGACCCCGGCGTCACCGACATCGCGTTCGACGCGCCCGACGTCGCGCCCGAGGCCGACCCGCCGCAGGGCTTCGGCGGGTCGATCCCGGCCGCCAAGGCCACCGCGGCCGAGGTCCTGCTGGTGTGGGAGATGAACGGCGAGCCGCTGCCGGCGGCGCACGGTGCACCGGTCCGGGTCGTCGTCCCCGGACACATCGGCGCCCGCAGCGTCAAGTGGGTCGAGACGATCACCGCGCGGGACCGTCCGTCCGACAACTTCTTCCAGACCAGCGCCTACCGGCTGCTGCCGGCCGACCTCACCGACCCCGCGCCCGGGGACGGGATCGCGCTCGGCGCGGTCGCCCTGAACTCCGAGATCCTGTGTCCCGACGACGGCGACGACCTCATCGCCGGGCCCGTCGACGTCACCGGGTACGCCTTCGTCGGCGACGACCGCACGGTCGTCCGCGTGGACGTCTCCGTCGACGGCGGGCGGACGTGGGCCCAGGCCGACCTCGACGACCAGGTGAGCCGCTGGGCGTGGCGGACCTGGCACACCACGGTGGACCTGCCGCCCGGACCCGCGACGATCACCGCCAGGGCGTGGGACAGCTCCGCCGACCTGCAGCCCGAGCACCCCGCCAGCGTGTGGAACCCCAAGGGCTACGTCAACAACGCGTGGCCGGTCGTGACCGTCACCGGCCACGACCGCTGAGTCGTCGGCAACCGGGCCCGCGGGCTCAGTCGCCGTTGCTGGTCATCGCCCGGCAGGACCGGATCTCCGAGGTCAGGATGGCCTTGGCGCCGAGGCGGGCGAGCTTGTCCATGACCCGGTTGGTGTCCTTGGTCGGCACCATCGTCCGGACCGCGACCCAGCCCTCCTTGTAGAGCGGCGACACGGTCGGCGCCTGCAGCCCGGGGGCGATCTTCTCCGCCTCGGGGAGCAGGCCCTTCGGGCAGTCGTAGTCCATCATCAGGTACTCGCGGGCCAGGACGACGCCGCGCAGCCGCTCCGCGAAGATCGCCTTCACAGCCGTGGTCTCCTCGGACTCGGCCCGGTCGTGGCGCGGCTCGCGCTCGATCAGCGTGGCCTGCGAGGAGGCGATCGGGTCGCCGATCACGGTCAGCCCGTGCTGGCGCAGCGTCCGCCCGGACGACACGACGTCGGCGATCGCGTCCGCCAGGCCGAGCTGGATCGAGATCTCCACCGCGCCGTCGAGCTTGACGATCTCGGCGCCGATCCGCTTGCCGGACAGGTACGAGCGCACCAGCCGCGGGTAGGAGGTGGCGATCTTCTTGCCGTCCAGGTCCTCGAGCTTCCAGTCGTCGCCGACCGGCACGGCGAACTGGAACCGCGACTTGCCGAAGCCGAGCTCCAGCACCGTCTGCACCTGGCTGCCGGACTCCTCCATCAGGTCGAACCCGGTGACACCGAGATGCAGGTCGCCCTTGCCGACGTAGGTCGCGATGTCCTTCGGCCGCAGGTAGAAGAACTCGATGCCGTTCTCCTCGTCGACCATGCTCAGGTCGCGCGAGTCGGACCGCTGTCGGTAGCCGGCCTCCCGCATCATCGTGGCGGCGGGCTCGGCCAGGGTGCCCTTGTTGGGCAACGCGACGCGGAGCATGGGGCTCTCCTCGGATGTCACAGTCTTCTCACTACCAGGTATCGCGGTGGGTGCGGGGCCTTCACTCGGTACGGAAATTCCGTTCAGAGGAACTTGTAGACGTCCTCCAGTGCCAGCCCACGCTGGAGCATCAGCACCTGTACCCGGTAGAGGAGCTGCGAGATCTCCTCGGCGAGCGCGTCGTCCGGCTCGTGCTCCGCGGCCAGCCACACCTCGCCGGCCTCCTCGAGCACCTTCTTGCCCTGTGCATGTACTCCCGCGTCCAGAGCGGCCACGGTGCCCGAACCCGCCGGGCGGTCGGCTGCCTTCGCGCTGAGCTCCGCGAACAGGCCGTCGAATGTCTTCACGTCAGTTGACCCCTTTCACGACCAGTGTCGACTCTCGCCCATACCGCCATCCAGCGCATTCGCGGGTCTGAGGTCGCCGGACAGACTTCTGCGCCGGGTGGTACACCCAGAGTGACGAACAGATCACGCTCCATCCGTTCGTCGTGCTGGACGGCCCGTTCGCGACCCGGTCACGGCGGCGCGGGGCTCATCACCGACGCATGGATACGAGCAAGATCACTGAGTGTGACGCCTGTGAGGGACTCCCGGTGCACCCGCCGCGGGCCGCCGGGCACCGGGATCTCGCAGGGCACGACGAGCACGACGCACCCCGCGTCCTCCGCCGAGACCGCTCCGGTCGGCGAGTCCTCCACGGCCAGGCAGCGGGCCGGGTCGAGCCCGAGCAGGTCCGCGGCCCGCAGGTAGGGGTCCGGCGCCGGCTTCGGAAGCCCGACCTCGTCGCCGCACACCGTCGCGGCGAAGTTCTCCCGCCCCAGCGTGTCCAGGGCCAGCTCGACCAGCGAGCGGATGGTGTTGGTGACCAGCGCGGCCGGGACACCGGCCGCGCGCAGCGAGCCCAGCAGCTCGCGCGCGCCCGGACGCCACGGCAGCCCCTCGCCGAACAGCTCCCCGGTGCGGGTGAACAGCCACTCCCCCGCCGCGGCCATCTCGGCCTCGGGCACCGTCGACGGGTCGCGGCCCGCCTCCCGGAAACAGATGCGCACGCTCGACCAGAGCGACCCGCCGATCGACTCCTGCCGGGCCCCGGTGCTCAGCGGCCCGGCCCCGAGGCGGCCCATCAGCTCGTCGAGCGAGCGGTCCCAGACCTTCTCCGAGTCGATCAGCGTGCCGTCCATGTCCAGCAGTACCGCCGCGGGCGGAGCCGGGGCGCCACCGACACGGACCGGCGGTGCCGCGTCAGCGACACCGCCGGTCCGTGCGTGCGAGTCCGTGCGGGACTCAGGGTGGGACTCAGGCCCCATCGGCCGCCTTCTTCTCCTCCGGCGAGTAGCCCAGGTTCGGACGCAGCCAGCGCTCCACCTCGAGCACCTCGGTGCCCTGGCGGCCGGCGTAGTCCTCGATCTGGTCCTTGCCGACCCGCCCGACGGTGAAGTAGCGGGACTCGGGGTGGGCGAAGATCATGCCGGACACCGCCGCCGCCGGCGTCATCGCGAACGACTCGGTGAGCGCGAGGTCCAGCGACGTCGCGTCCAGCAGGTCGAACAGCTTCTGCTTCTCCGTGTGGTCCGGGCAGGCCGGGTAGCCGAACGCGGGGCGGATGCCCCGGAACTTCTCCCCCAGCAGCTCCTCGGCGCCCGGGGCGGCGTCGGGCTCGAACCACTCCCGGCGGGCCTCGAGGTGGGCGTACTCGGCGAACGCCTCGGCGAGCCGGTCGGCCAGCGCCTTCACCATGATCGACTTGTAGTCGTCGAGATCCTTCTCGTACTCGGCCGAGACCTTCTCCGCGCCGTGGATCCCCACCGCGAACGCGCCGAGGTGGTCCCCCTCGGGCGCGACGTAGTCGGCCAGGCAGCGGTTGTTCCGGCCCAGCGGCTTCTTGGTCTGCTGGCGCAGCATCGGGAGCCGGATCTGGTTGCCGCTCTCGTCGATGACGATGTCGTCACCCTCGGAGTGCGCAGGCCAGAACCCGTAGACGCCCTTGGCCTCGAAGAGGTCCTCGGCGATGATGTGGTCGAGCAGGGCGTTGGCGTCGTCGTAGAGCTCACGGGCCACCGGCTCGTCCAGGATCTTCGGGAACTTGCCCTTCATCTCCCAGGCCAGGAACAGGAACTGCCAGTCGATCAGCTCGCGCAGCTCCGCGATCGTCGGGGTGACGTGCCGGACCCCGGTGAACTCCGGGACCGGCAGCTCCTCGTCGAACGACACGACCTCCCGGTTCGCCCGCGCCTCCTCGATCGAGAGCAGCGGCTTCTGCTCGCGGCCGGCGTGCTGCTCACGCAGCCGCTGCTGCTCCTCGGCGTTGCTCGCCGCGAGCACCTCGGCGCGGTTGTCGTCGAACAGGTCGGACACCACACCGACGACGCGCGAGGCGTCCAGCACGTGCACGGTGGTGCCGTCGTAGGCCGGCGCGACCTTGACCGCGGTGTGCTGCTTGGACGTGGTCGCGCCACCGATCAGCAGCGGCAGCTTGAGCCCGCGCCGCTCCATCTCGGCCGCGACGCCGACCATCTCGTCGAGCGAGGGGGTGATCAGCCCGGACAGGCCGATCGCGTCCGCGTCCTCGGCGACGGCGGTGTCGAGGATCTGCGCGGCCGGGACCATCACGCCGAGGTCGATCACCCGGTAGCTGTTGCAGCCGAGCACGACGCCGACGATGTTCTTGCCGATGTCGTGCACGTCGCCCTTGACCGTGGCCATCACGACCGTGCCGTTGCCGCGGTCGGAGGTGGCCTCCCCGCGGGCCTTGGCCTCCTCCTTCTCCTTCTCCATGAAGGGCTCGAGGTAGGCCACCGCGCGCTTCATCACCCGGGCGGACTTGACCACCTGGGGCAGGAACATCTTGCCGTCACCGAACAGGTCGCCGACGACCTTCATGCCGTCCATCAGCGGACCCTCGATGACGTGCAGGGGGCGCTCCGCCTGCTGGCGGGCCTCCTCCGTGTCGTCCTCGACGTAGTCGACGATGCCGTGCACCAGCGCGTGCTCGAGCCGGGCCCGGACGTCGTTCTCCCGCCAGGTGAGGTCGTGCTTGCGCTGGGTGCCCTCGCCCTTGAACCGGTCCGCGGCGTCGACGAGCCGGTCGGTCGCGTCCTCGCGACGGTTGAACAGGACGTCCTCGACCATCTCCAGGAGCTCGGGCTCGATGTCCTGGTAGACCACGAGCTGCCCGGCGTTCACGATTCCCATGTCCAGGCCGACCTTGATGGCGTGGTAGAGGAACGCCGAGTCCATCGCCTCGCGCACCACGTCGTTGCCGCGGAAGGCGAACGACAGGTTCGAGATGCCGCCGGAGATGTGGACGCCCGGGCAGCGCTCCTTGATCTTCGGGCAGGCCTCGATGAAGTCCTTGGCGTAGTCGTTGTGCTCGGACATGCCGGTGGCGATGGCGAGCACGTTCGGGTCGAACACGATGTCCTCGGGCGGGAACCCGACCTCGTCGACCAGGATCTTGTAGGCGCGCTCGCAGATCTCGACCTTGCGCTGGGCGGTGTCCGCCTGGCCCTTCTCGTCGAACGCCATCACGACGACGCCCGCGCCGAAGGAGCGCACGATGTTGGCGCGTTCGCGGAACTCGTCCTCGCCCTCCTTGAGGCTGATCGAGTTCACGATCCCCTTGCCCTGCACGCACCGCAGCCCGGCCTCGATCACCGACCAGCGCGAGCTGTCGATCATGATCGGCCAGCGGGCGACCTCCGGCTCGGTGGCCACGAGGTTCAGGAACGTCGTCATCTCCTCGTCGCTCTCGAGGAGGTCGGCGTCCATGTTGACGTCGAGCATGTTCGCGCCACCGCGGACCATGTCCAGCGCGACGTCCAGGGCGCCGGTGTAGTCCTTGGACTCGATCAGCCTCCGGAACCGCTTGGAGCCGGTGACGTTCGTGCGCTCACCGACCATCACGAAGCCGGTGTCGGGACCGATCTCGAACCGCTCCAGTCCGGAGAACCGCGTCCGCTCGGGCGGCTCGACCCGGCTGCGCGGCGGCAGCGACCTCACCGCCTTCGCGATCTCGCGGATGTGGTCGTGCCCGGTGCCGCAGCATCCGCCGACGACGTTGACCAGGCCGGACTCGGCGAACTCCTGGAGCAGCGCCGCGGTCTGGTCCGGGGTCTCGTCGTAGCCGCCGAACGCGTTCGGCAGTCCCGCGTTGGGGTAGCTGGCGGTGTAGGTGTCGGCGATCTCGGAGAGCGCCTGCACGTGCGGGCGCATCTCGTCGGCGCCCAGCGAGCAGTTCAGACCGACGATCAGCGGTCGCGCGTGCCGGACCGAGGTCCAGAACGCGTCGACGGTCTGGCCGGACAGCGTCCGCCCGGACCGGTCGACGATCGTGACCGAGATCCAGATCGGCAGGTGCGGCGCGACGTCGTGCGCGGCCTGCAGGGCAGCCTTGCAGTTCAGCGTGTCGAAGATCGTCTCGATCAGGAGCAGGTCCACCCCGCCCTCGTCGAGCGCGCCGATCTGGTCGGCGTAGGTCTCGTAGACCTGCTGGTAGGACACCGCACGGAAGGCGGGGTCCTCGACCTTGGGCGACAGCGACAGCGTCACGTTCAGCGGGCCGATCGACCCGGCCACGAACTTGTCGCCCTCGGCCTCGTCGGCCGCCTGGCGGGCCAGCTTCGCCGCCGCCAGGTTCATCTCGCGCACCTTGCCCTCGAGGGCGTAGTCGGCCTGGCCGATCGTGGTGGCGGTGAACGTGTTCGTCGTCGTGATGTCCGCGCCGGCCTCGAAGTAGCGCCGGTGGCTGTCCAGGATCAGGTCGGGCCGGGTCAGGTTGAGGAGGTCCGGGTCACCGTTGGTGTCCTTCGGATGATCGGCGAGGAAGTCCGCCTGGTAGTCCTCCGGGGACAACCCGAGCCCCTGGATGACCGTTCCCCACGCGCCGTCGACGACGCCGATCCGCTCGTCCAAGATCTCTCTGAGACGTTGCGTTCTGGCGGCGGTCTCCTCCACGCGCCCTGCCCTGTCCTGCTTGCCCTCTGACACCGCGATGTCGCCGTCCGAAGAGGTGCTCACCGAGTGATCCGCTCCCATCGTTGATGACACGATGAGTGAGGTTACCTGGTGAACGGGGTTCGACCGGATTGTGAGAGCCCCGGGCCGTAGGCTGTAGCGATGACGGATGGAGACCCGAGCACCGCGGGAACGGGCGATCAGCCGTCCCTGATCGAGCCGGTGCTGGTCGCCGCGTTCGAGGGTTGGAACGACGCCGGCGAGGCCGCGAGCACCGCTCTGGAGCACCTCGAGCTCAGCTGGGACGCACAGCCCCTGACCTCGATCGATCCCGAGGAGTACTACGACTTCCAGGTCACCCGGCCGCATGTGAAGCTGGCCGACGGGATCACCCGCAGGATCGAGTGGCAGACCACCCGCCTGTCCTGGGCCACGCTGCCCGGGACGGACCGTCATGTGGTGCTCGTGAGCGGCATCGAACCCAATATGAGATGGCGCGCATTCTGCCGTGAACTGATCGGTCACATCGAGCGCCTGGGCGTGACGAAGGTCATCACACTCGGTGCGCTGCTGACCGAGGTCCCGCACACCCGGCCGACCCCGGTGAACGGCACGTCGTGGGACGTCGACTCGTTCAAGGCGATGGGCATCGAGCCGTCGAACTACGAGGGACCGACGGGGATCGTCGCGGTGTTCCAGCAGGCCTGCGTCGAGGCCGGGGTGCCGGCGCTGTCCTACTGGGCCGAGGTCCCGCACTACGTCTCGCAGGCCCGCGTGCCCAAGGCCGCGGTCGCGCTGCTGCACCGGATCGAGGAGGCCCTCGACGTCGAGGTCCCGCTCGGCGGGCTGCCGGAGGCGGCCGAGGAGTGGGAGCGCACGGTCTCGGAGATGGCCGACGCCGACGACGAGGTGCGCGAGTACGTCCGCCAGCTCGAGGAGCAGGCCCAGGAGTCCGACGCCGAGGAGGCCGAGTCGGACCTGCGCGAGACCAGCGGTGACACCATCGCCGCCGACTTCGAGCGCTACCTGCGCCGCCGCGGCTCCGGCCCCGGCGGTGCCGCCGGGTCCTGAGC
>NZ_JADQDD010000243.1 GCF_019263595.1 Pseudonocardia sp. KRD291
ATCGACCACGCCCCCGCGCCCGGCCGGGACCGCCGACAGCGGCTGGTGTCGGCGGCCGCGCTCGCGCTGGTCCTGATCGCCGGGGCGGCGGTCGTCGCGGGGGTCCTGCTGGGCGGGTCGGCGCAGGACTCCCCGTCCGCCGGTACGGCACCGCCGCCGGGGCGGGCCGCCGGGACACCGCCCGTCGCGGACCTCGCCGCCGGGGCCACCGTGCTGGACGGGGCGGCGTTCGGGACCGACCCGCTCCGGTTCCGGTCCCCCACCGGCAACATCGGCTGCGTGCTCGGCGCCGACGGGGTCCGCTGCGACGTCACCGACCGCGACTGGGAGCTTCCCCCGGCCCCCGCCGACTGCACGTCGGACTGGGGCGCCGGGCTCTCGCTGCCCGGGGCGGGTCCGGCCGGCCCGACCTGCGGCGGAGCCACGGTGGCCGACCCGTCGGCCGCCGTGCTGGACTACGGGCAGGCGCTGCGCAACGGCGACCTGACGTGCGTGAGCCGCCGTACCGGCGTCGAGTGCGGCAACACGGTGACCGGGCACGGCTTCAGCGCGTCCCGCGGCTCCTTCGACGCGCACTGACCCCGGCGCCGCCCGACACGGTGCTCCGCCCGGGTCACCGCAGGTGGTCGACGTCCCACCAGAACACGGCGGCGGTGGGGTCGGCCGGATCCGTCCCGCCCGACGGCGCGGGCGGTGGGATGTCGGCCGCGGCCAGCCGCCGCAGGTAGCCGACGACACCGGTGGCCACCCGGCGGCGCTCGTCCTCGTCCGGGCCCGCGACGATCACCTGCCCGATCGTGCCGCCGGGTGCCGGGTCGGTGTCCACGGCGAGGAAGTTGCCCCCGCCGTCGACGGCCAGCGGCCACCAGGCGAGGTTCCAGTACTCCCGGCGCACCGGGTCGTTGCCGCGCACCGTGATGTGCTCGTCGAAGTCCGCCATCCCGGACGTGCCGTACTCGGTGTGCAGGTCCCGCCAGCCGCCCCAGTGCACGAGCGCGTCGGCGACCGCGAGGAACTCGTAGGTCGGGAACAGGTCCGTCGACGGCGGGTGCGGGCCCCGGCCGCGGGGGGAGCCGGGGAACTGCCCGTCGGCGAGCGAGTAGAGGGCGCGCAGCTCGTCGGGGAACCGGATCCGGGCCTGGATCTGGGCGTCGGCGACCGCGCCCGGATCGGCCGGTGGGCGGGGCATCGCGTGCGCCGGGTAGCCGGCGGTGGACAGGGCGTCGAGCCAGGCCGACCAGGTGGCGGCGACAGGGTGGTCGGAGGTCACCGGCGAAGCCTGCCCCGCCCGCGACCCGGGGTCCAGAGTGGAACCATCGCCGGGGCCTACGGATCCTCGGTGGACGGGCGTCATGGCTCCACATCGCGGTTCCCGGGGCGTCGTGGCCACGTCATGGCTCCACATCGCGTCTTCCGGGGCGTCGTGGGCGCGTCAGGGCTCCACATCGCGGTTTCCGGCGGGAGGGGGTGGATAGGGTCCGGGCGTGGTCGACTCCTCACCGGATACCTTCCCCCGCCTGCACGCCCGCACCCGGCGGTTCACCCTCGGCGCGCCGCGCGGGTTCACCCTCGCCCCGGACGGGTCGCGGGCGGTGTTCCTGCGCAGCCACGACGGCACCGACCCGGTCACCTGTCTGTGGAGCATCGACGCGGTCACCGGTTCCGAGCGGCTGCTCGTCGACCCGGCGCAGCTACCGGGGCTGCCCGGTGAGGAGGACCTGCCGGCCGCGGAGAGGGCGCGCCGCGAGCGGGTCCGTGAGCAGGCGGGCGGCGTGGTCGGCTACGACACCGACGCGGCGGTCACGACGGCAGTGTTCGCCCTGTCCGGCCGGCCCTATCTGGCGTCGTTGACCGGGGACCCGGATCCGCGCCGGCTCGACGTCGGCGACGTCACGGCCGTCGTCGAGCCGCGCCTGGACCCGACCGGGCAGCGGGTCGCGTTCGTAGCCGACCGCGCGCTGCACGTGCACGAGATCGCGACCGGCGCGACCCGCGTGCTGGCCGCCCCGGACGGCGACGACGTGAGCCACGGCCTGGCCGACTTCGCCGCGGCCGAGGAGATGAACCGGACCCGCGGCTACTGGTGGTCCCCGGACGGCGACGCGCTGCTGGTCGCCCGGGTCGACGAGTCGCCGGTGGAGCGCTGGCACATCGCCGACCCGGCGAACCCGGGCCGCCCGCCGACCGTCGTCGCCTACCCCGCGGCCGGGACGCCGAACGCGCTGGTCACCCTGGACATCATCACGCTCGACGGCGCCCGCACGCCGGTCGTCTGGGACACGGCGGCGAACGAGTACCTGGTCACCGCACGCTGGGACGCGACCGGGCCGATGGTCGTCGTGCAGCCGCGGGACCAGACCGCGCTGCACGTGCTGGCCGTCGACGCCTCGACCGGCGCGACGACGGCGTTGCACACCGACACCGACCCGGTGTGGGTGGAGATCGTGCCCGGCGTCCCGGAGCGCACCGCGTCCGGCGAGCTGCTGCGCGTCGCCGACGACGGCGGGGCGCGGCGGCTGTTCGCCGGGGACACCCCGCTCACCGACACCTCGATGCAGGTCCGCGACGTGGCCGGCGTCGACGGCGACACCGTGCTGTTCCGGGCGTCGGTCGAGCCGACGTCGATCCGGCTGTTCTCCGTGGTCCCCGGCCGGGATCCGGTCCCGCGCTCGCCGGAGACCGGCGTCCACTCCGGCACCCTGTCCGGCGGCACGCTCGTGCGGGGCTCGCAGGACCTCGACTCCGTCCCGCGGACGGTGCTGGTGACCGCCGACGGCACGGAGCACCCGGTCGCGAGCCACGCCACCGACCCCGGGATCGTCCCCCGGGTCGCGATGCACGTGCTCGGCGGGCGGGAGCTGCGCACCGCGGTGCTGCTGCCCACCGGGCACCGCGAGGGCACCCCGCTGCCGGTGCTGCTCGACCCCTACGGCGGGCCGCACTCGCAGCGCGTGCTGTCCGCACGCACGGCGTTCCTGTCCAGCCAGTGGTTCGCCGACCGTGGTTTCGCCGTGGTGGTCACCGACGGCCGCGGGTCGCCGGGACGCGGGCCGGAGTTCGAGCGCGCGATCCACCACGACCTGGCCACCCCCGTGCTCGACGACCAGGTCGACGCCCTGCACGCCGCCGCGGAGCTGCACCCGGACCTCGACCTGGACCGGGTCGGGATCCGCGGCTGGTCGTTCGGCGGGTACCTGGCCGCCCTGGCGGTGCTGCGCCGCCCGGACGTCTTCCACGCCGCCGTCGCCGGGGCGCCGGTCACCGACTGGTCGCTCTACGACACCCACTACACCGAGCGCTACCTGGGCATGCCCGCGGCGAACCCGCAGGCCTACCGGCGCTCCTCGCTGCTCGACGACGCGTCCACCCCGGCCACCGAGGACCGCCCGAACCGGCCGCTGATGATCATCCACGGACTCGCCGACGACAACGTGGTGGCCGCGCACACCCTGCGGCTGTCCTCGGCACTGCTGGCGGCGAACCGGGCACACCAGGTGCTGCCGCTGTCCGGGGTCACCCACATGACCCCGCAGGAGGTGGTGGCGGAGAACCTGCTGCTGCTGCAGGTGCGGTTCCTGCGCGACGCGCTGGGGGCGTGAGAGGAGCTTGCGGAACGAACCTCGGTGCCGGAGGAGGAGCTTGCGGAACGAACCTCGGTGCCGGAGGAGGAGCTTGCGGAACGCACCTTCGGGATAGGCGCGGGGCTTGCGGAACGAACGCTCGGTGCTGAGCGCTTGCGATCTCCGGCTCGGTGTGGCCTCCTGAGAATGCCGACGTGAGTTGACGCACTCGGCCACCGGTCCCGGACGGCCCGATGCCACCGGGTTTCTCCCGGGCGGACAGGGCGCCCGGGATCCCGACACAGGCGTGGGGAGATACATGACGACGTTCCGGACATCGATGTCGCCGTTGCCGGTGGTAGGGGCCGGAGCATGAGCGTCGGCGGACGGACCGGGACGAAGCCCGCGGCCACGCTCTGGATGTGCGTCGCCTGCGGGTGGGTCTACGACCCGGAGGAGGGCGACCCGGACAGCGGCATCGCACCGGGGACGGCGTTCGAGGACATCCCGGACGACTGGATGTGCCCGATCTGTGGTGCCTGCAAGGCCGACTTCCGCGAGATGGAGCCGGGTGAAGACTTCTAGGGATAGTGAGGTAGCCGAGTCATGATCGCCGGATACGACCACTTCGTGCAGCTCGCCGGATCCCTGCAGTGGGACGAGACGTCCATCGACCTCTCGGTCGACCGCGAGGCCTGGCCGAAGCTCGAGGACGGCGAGCGGGAGAAGGTTCTCGGGCTGCTCGCCGGATTCGTCATCGCCGAGACGGCGGTGGCCGGGAACCTCGGCAACTACGAGTTGGCGGCGGCCGGGAGATCCGAGCCGTCGATGGAGGCCGCGTTCCGGGCCCAGGCCCGTGACGAGGCGCGCCACGCGCGATTCTTCGACCTCGTCACGGCGGACGTCGCCGGGGTTCCCGGCGGGAACGCCGCCCAGCGGCGGGACCACCTGCGCACCCAGGTCGCCGACGACCTCGTCGAGCTGTTCGAGGGCCGCCTGCCGGACACCGCGCGGCGCCTCGCCGAGGACCACGAGGGCCTGGTCGACGCCGTCGGTCTCTACCACATGGTGATCGAGGGCGTGGTCCTGCTGGCCGGGCAGCACGCGATGCTCGAGGCGCTCGAGGCGCTGTCGGTCAAGCTGCCGGGCGTGCACAAGGGCATGGAGCTGGTCCTGCGGGATGAGCGCTGGCACATCGGGTTCGGGTCGCGCGTCATCCAGAACGCCGACATCGGCGACGAGAAGGCGAACGAGCTGCTCGCGTGGGGGGAGGCCGCCACGAAGGCGTGGGGGGACCTGATCACGGTCGAGGCGATCGAGCTCGCGATGAGGCAGCACCGTCGCCGGCTCAAGGCCACCGGCATCAAGTTCTGGTCGGACGCATAGCGGTTCCGGACAGCGGTGCGACCCCGGCGGGAAACACGTGTTTCATTCTCGCCGGGCCCTCGCCGGAGCGTCCGACAACGGCGCGTCGCCACTCGTCGGCGGACGACCGAGCGCCGTTCGCCGACGTAAGCGCACCGGACCGCCTGTCGACCGACGGGCGCCCGGCAGGCGTGAACACCGCACGTCACGGGCACGCGACGCTCCGCGACCGCCGCGCGGCGCACACGACGAAACCGTCGCGGGTGACATGCCGTCGTTGATTCACGGCATTCTGCGAAATTGACCATTCACATGGGCCCGAATGGTGAATCGCGGGCGAAGATCTGCGCCGCACGTTCTCCGGGCGCGGCCGTCGGCGCCGACTTCTGTCGCGCTCGCCTGCGCTCGCCGGGTCGCGGGAGCCGTCCTGACCATTCGGTTAGTGCGACCGCACCCGACCGCCGGCGGGCCAGTCCGGGTGCGAACGGACACCCAGGCCAGCGCGCCCTTCGGCGTGGTCCCCCACGTCGGCGTGGTCACGCGTCCGTTCGTGCACCGTTCGGACAGAACACCCGAGAAGCCCGTTCGCACCCTCGATCGGTCATCGACGCGCGGGCCCGTTGATCGATTTCTCGAAATGACGCCCCGGCAGGGTTGACGGTCGGCCGACCCGGTGTGAAGGTCATCACGTACTCCGGCCGCAACACATGTTTCGGGAGGACGGGTCAATGACGACTACTTCAGGCGATCGGGCGGCTGAGCTGACCGACGCCGGCCTGGACGGGCAGAACAAGATCGCACTCGGTCGACTGCTCGGGACCGGCACCGTCGGCTATGCCGAGGAGGGATCCGACGGCGTCATGCGCGCCACCATCCGGATCCCCGAGGACGAGCTCCGCTACGACCCAGGGATCATCGTCTTCCCGCACGGTGGCGAGATCGAGCTCACGCTGATCAACGACGACAAGAACACCCACTGCGCGGTGATCCCCAGCAACGGGGACCCGAAGTTCATCTGGCTGGTGAACCACTCCAAGGGCACAGCGAAGATCAGCCTCGACGGACCGGGCACCTACTACTACAGCTCCAACAGCGGCAACGACGAGGGCCGCGGCCTGACCGGGGCGCTCGTGATGGGCGGCGAGGTCCCCGACCACGCGAAGCAGGACCGTCCGCCGCAGCCGCGTCCGTGATCGACCCGCAGAGACAAGGAGACGCCGAATGACCGACTATGTCGATGCGGGCGAAGCGATCCCGCACGCACAGCTCAGCGCCGTCAAGGGAAGCGCCCCGGCCACCGGGAACGTGGACTACGACCGCATCCGCAACGCCCGCTCGGAGCCGGCGAACTGGCTCACCTACTACGGGACCTACGACGGTCAGCGCTACAGCGACCTGAACCAGATCAACAAGGACACCGTGAAGCGGCTGTCCCCGGCGTGGGTCTTCCAGGCCGGCGCGGTGGGCATGCAGTCCGGTGCGTCGACCTACTCGTTCGAGGCGTCGCCGCTGGTCGTCGAGGGCGTCATGTACGTCTCCGGCCCGGACGGCCGCGCCTGGGCGATCGACGCCAAGACCGGCCAGGAGCTCTGGCGCTACAAGCACGCCTCGCCCTACGACGTCTCGCTGTGCTGCGGCAACGTCAACCGGGGCCTGGCCGTGGGCCACGGCAAGGTCTACATGTACACGCTCAACGCCCACCTCATCGCGCTCGACGCGACGACCGGCGAGAAGGTCTGGGACGTCACCAACGGTGACGTGCGGGCCGGGGAGAGCGGCTCGGTCGCGCCGCTGATCGTCAAGGACATGGTCATCTGCGGCAGCGCGGGTGGCGAGTTCGGCGTCCGCGGACACATCGACGCGTTCGACGCGCAGACCGGTGAGCGCCGCTGGCGTCGCTACACGGTCCCGAAGCCCGGCGAGCCGGGCTCGGAGACCTGGGGCGACGACTCCCAGGAGGCGTGGCAGCGCGGCGGGGCGAACTGCTGGGTCACCCCGACCTACGACCCGGACCTCGAGCTGCTGTTCCAGGGGACCGGCAACCCGGCGCCCGACTTCGACGGCGACGTCCGGCCGGGCGACAACCTCTACACCGACAGCGTCGTCGCGATCGACGTGAACACCGGCGAGATCCGGTGGCACTACCAGTTCACCCCGCACGACCTGTGGGACTACGACTCGACGATGGAGAACATCGTCTTCGAGCGCGACGGCCGCAAGTACGTCTCGCACGCGGACAAGAACGGGTACTTCTTCACCCTCGACGCGACCAACGGCGAGCTGGTCAAGGTGTTCCCGTTCGTCGACCGGATCACGTGGGGTGAGATCACGCCCGACGGCAAGGTCACGCCCAAGGTGTACCCCGACGAGGAGGGCGTCCCGGTGCACTTCTGGCCGGGGCCGGCCGGGGGCAAGGAGTGGACCCACATGGCCTACTCCCGCAACACCGGCCTGATGTACATCCCGGTGCAGGAGGTCGGGGCCACGGCGACCCGCCGTCGTCGCGAGTTCAAGGAGTCCATCCCCTACTGGGGCGCGGGCGTCGCCGTGGACATCGAGGACTTCTACGGCTACGTGGCCGCGGTCGACCCGCTGACCGGCGAGGAGAAGTGGCGCTGGCGCAACGAGTACCCGATGTGCGCCTCGACCCTGTGCACGGCCGGCGGGCTCGTGTTCCAGGGCACGCCCACCGGTGAGTTCGTCGCCCTCGACGAGGAGACCGGCGAGAAGCTGTGGTCGTTCCAGTGCGGCAGCGGGCACCACTCGAGCCCCAGCACCTACGAGATCGACGGCCGGCAGTACATCGCCGTCCCGACCGGGTGGGGTGGCTGGATCGAGGGCTTCCTCCCCGGGCTGCTCGGGGCCGCCGCGGGCGACGCGCTGTTCGTCTTCGCGCTGCCCGAGGTCTAGACCAGCCGCACACTGCAGTGACGCGCACGACAGCAGGAAGGAGGTGACGCGCACATGGAGACTCTCGTCGAGTGGGAGACCCCTGACTTCGAAGAGGTCGGGTGTGCACCCGAGGTGACGATGTACATCGCTCGCTCGGAGGCCTGAGCGGAAGCGACGTGAATGGGGAGGGGCGCCGGAACCACGTTCCGGCGCCCCTCCCCGGCGTCCGGGCCCACCTCGGTCCGGGCACGACGAACGGGGGACGACGTATGTGGCTGCGGGTACTGGGATCGGCGGCCGGAGGTGGCTACCCGCAATGGAACTGCAGCTGCCCGACGTGCCGGGCGGTGCGCGAGGGCACCCGGCCGGCGCGGGCGCGGACACAGTCCTCGATCGCGGTCAGCCCGGACCGCGAGCGGTGGTTCCTGTTCAACGCCTCCCCCGACATCCGGGCACAGTTCGAGGCCTTCGAAGGCCTGCACCCCGGCGACGACCGGGCCACCCCGCTGCAGGCGGTGCTGCTGACCGACGCCGAGATCGACCACACGCTGGGGCTGCTCCTGCTCCGCGAGGGCCGCGGGATCCGACTGCACGCCACCGAGGCCACCCACGCGACCCTGCGGTCGGGCACCGGCGTGCTGCCCACCCTGGAGCGCTACTGCCCGGTCGAGTGGACGCCCGTCGTCCCGGGCCGGGACGCCTCGCTCGGCGGGATCACCTACCGGGCCTTCGACGTCCCCACGGCCAAGCACGACCGGTTCGCCGGTGCTCACGAGAGCAGCTCGGCCGGAACGAGCATCGACACCGATCAGGGCCGGGTCGTGGGCTACCGCCTGACCGACGAGGCCACCGGCGCCGTGGCGGTCTACCTGCCCGGCGTGCAGGAGCTGACCCCGGCCGTGCTCGACGAGCTCGAGGGCGTCGACTGCCTGCTCGTCGACGGCACGTGCTGGCACGACGACGAGCTGATCCGCCTCGGCCTGGCCGAGAAGACCGCTCGCGACATGGGGCACCTCTCGCTCGGCGGGCCCGGCGGCAGCCTGGAGCAGCTGTCCCGGCTGCCGATCGCCCGCAAGATCTACATCCACATCAACAACACCAACCCGATCCTGCTCGAGGACTCGCCGGAACGGCGCGAGGTCGAGGAGAGTGGGATGGAAGTTGCCCACGACGGTCTCGAAGTGGAGGTCGGAACACGATGACGACGACGGTGACACCCGCGGTGCGGACGGGTCCGGCGGACTCGGCCGAGATCGAGGCCCTGGTCGAGCGGCTGCGCGCGCACTCGCAGAGCTACCACAGCGCGCACCCGTTCCATCTGCGGATGAACGAGGGCGTGCTGAGCCCGGAACAGATCCGCGGCTGGGTGGCGAACCGGTACTACTACCAGGAGATGATCCCGCGCAAGGATGCGGCGATCCTCACCAACTGCCCCGACCCGGTGGTGCGCAGGCGCTGGATCCGGCGGATCACTGATCACGATGGCGACGCGCCCGGCGAGGGCGGCATCGAGGCCTGGCTGCGTCTGGGCGAGGCCTGCGGCCTGACCCGCGAGGAGATCACCGACCACCGACACCTCGCTCCCGGGGTGCGCTTCGCGGTCGACGCCTACGTGACGTTCGCCCGGACGCGGCCCTGGGTGGAGGCGGTCGCCTCGTCGCTGACCGAGCTGTTCGCACCGGACCTGATGGCCGAGCGGCTCGCCGCGTTCGAGAAGTACTACACCTGGATCGAGACGGACGGGCTGACCTACTTCCGCAACCGCCTGTTCCAGGCCCCGCGGGACTCCGAGCACGCCCTCGAGGTGGTCACCCAGTACTACCGGACCCCGCAGGACGGCGACGCCGCGGTGGCCGCGCTGTCGTTCAAGTGCGACGTGCTCTGGTCCATG
>NZ_JADQDD010000244.1 GCF_019263595.1 Pseudonocardia sp. KRD291
TCGTCGGACTCGCCGAACAGCTTGAGCGTCGAGAAGGCCATGTTGCCGATACTGACCATGTGCTCGGTGTCGGTGTTGAACGACTGCTTGAGCACCTGCAGCGCCGTCGGGGAGTAGTCGAGCATCGTGTCCGCCCACTTGCGAACCTCGTCCTTGAGCTCGGCGGCCGGGACCACCCGGTTGACCAGCCCCCAGTCCAGCGCCTCTTCGGGAGTGATCCGGCGGAGCATGAACCAGATTTCGCGTGCCCGCTTCTCGCCCACCACCCGGGCGAGGTAGCTCGACCCGAGACCGGCGTCGAAGGAACCGACCCGCGGCCCGTTCTGGCCGAACGACGCCGTGTCCGCGGCGATGGTGAGGTCGGCCAGCACGTGCAGGACGTGGCCGCCGCCGATAGCGATGCCGTTCACCGCGGCGATCACCGGCTTGGGCACGTCGCGGATCACCCGGTGCAGGGCCTCGACCTCGAACAGGCCGGTCTCCGAGGGGCCGTAGTCTCCGGTCTCCATCCGCTGCTTCTGGTCGCCCCCGGAGCAGAATGCCTTCTCGCCGGCACCGGTGAGGGCCAGGACCCCGACCCCGTCGTCCGCCCAGGCGGACTTGAACGCGTGCACCAGCTCGTCGACAGTGCGCGCGCGGAACGCGTTGTAGCGGTCGGGGCGGTTGATCGTGATCCAGGCGAGGCCGTTGTCGACCTCGTAGGTGATGTCGGTGTACTCCTCGGGCTTCATGACGCCCCTTCCTCGACGGTGAGTGGTCGCCTCCCCGGCCGGGCATCGGCACCGACGGCGGGCGGCGGGCCGAACGGGGGACCGGGTGGCGAATATTTGGCCTGACCTTTATATCATCAGCCCGAAGTTGCGGGAACTCCCAGCGGTGGGAGCCGGCAGTACCGGTCGAGGAGGCACGATCGGCGATCGGCGCCTCGGAGAGCCGGGTGATCTGCGCGGCAGGCGGCGACGTGCTCGCCGGCGCGTTCGGCTCGCGCTGGCTGCGACATGGTGATCGCCCGCCGCGGGGTGCGCTTCGGGTGTCCTGAGATCAACGCCGTCGCCGACGCGTTCCGCGAGAAGCGGGAGCCGGTGTGGACGACGCGCTGACGGCGATCCGTTCCTAAGCGGTCTGTCCATTGCTATCGTCGGTCCAATTCCGCCGGGTCGGCGAGACCGCCGGAGCTAGATCGATTCGCCACGATGTCGAGGGAGTCTCCATGCCCGACCCCGGTGTGCCGACGACGCTGCGCCTGGAGGAACACGACGAAGGCGTGGTGGTCCTGACGCTGGACCGTCCGGATCGGTCGAACGCCATGACCGTCACCATGTTCGAGGAACTGGAGCAGACGTCGCGCGTGCTCGACCGGCGCGAGGGGCTGCGGGTCGTGGTCCTCACCGGTGCAGGGAAGGCGTTCTGCGCCGGCTACGACCTCGCCGACGCCGAGCGGCTCCCGGAGCTCGGCGCACTCGGCATGCTCGACCTGCAGGAGCATGCGGCCCGCGCGCTCGCCGCGGTACGCGGTCTCCGGGTCCCGGTGATCGCCGCCGTGAACGGGGCCGCCGCCGGCGGCGGACTCTCCCTCGCCCTGGCCGCGGACATCCGGATCGGGTCGTCTCGCGCGCGGTTCAAGGCCTCGTTCGTCACGATCGGTCTGTCGGCGGGCGATCTCGGTACCTCCTGGCTGCTGCCCCGCCTGATCGGTCCGGCAGCCGCGTCCGAGTTCGTCTACACCGGACGCACCATGGAGGCCCGCGAGGCCGAGCGCAACGGTCTGCTGAACCGGGTCGTCGATGCGGACGAGCTGCTTCCTGCCGCGTTCGAGCTCGCCGGTCAGATCCGACGCAACTCGCCCGGTGGCGTGCAGCTGTCGAAGCGGGCCCTGCACGCCAACATGGAGATCGGCTCCTACGCGGCCGCGCTGGAGCTGGAGAACCGGGGCCAGGCGCTGCTCACCCGCACGGCCGACATGGCCGAGGCGCTCGAGGCGTTCCGTACCGGGCGCGACCCGGTGTTCGGGGGCAGCTGATGACCGCGACCACCCCGGTGCCCCTGGCCGAGCTGGAGACACTGCTGGTCGAGCTGCGGGATGACGGCATCGCGGTCCTCACGCTGAACCGGCCGGAACGCGCCAACTCCCAGACCGTCGCGATGTTCCACGAGTTCAACGACGCCGCTCTCGCCCTGCGGGACTCCGGAGCCCGCGCACTGGTCGTGCGCGGAGCGGGGGAGCGGGCGTTCAGTGCGGGCTTCGACATCGCCGAGATCGATGTCATCCGGGCGATGAGCGTGCGCGAGTTCCTCGCCTTCCAGGAAGCGGCCACCGGTGGGCTGTCCGCGATCCGGCACCTCCCGTTCCCGGTGATCGCCGCGTTGCACGGTCCGGCGGTCGGCGGAGGGTTCTCGCTCGCGCTGGCCGCCGACGTCCGGCTGGCCGCGCCCACGGCGAAGCTGTCCTGCGCGTTCGTCCGTGTCGGTCTGTCCTGTGGTGAGCTCGGGACGAGCTACCAGCTCACCCGGCTCGTCGGCTACGGCCGCGCAGCCGAGATCGGGTTCACCGGAAGGCTGGTCGAGGCCGAGGAGGCGGAACGGATCGGTCTGGTGAACCGGGTCGTGCCCGCGGAGGACCTGTTCGACGAGGCGGACACGCTCGCGCGGGCGATCGCTGCGAACTCGCCCGGCGGCATCCGGCTGAGCAAGCGCGCTGTGCAGCGCAACACCGAGATCACCTCCTACGCCGCGGCGCTCGAGCTGGAGAACCGTGGGCAGGCGTTGCTGAGTACGACCGACGACATGGCCGAGGCGCTCGCGGCGGCCACGGCACTCCGTGCGCCGCGGTTCGCGGGCCGATGAACACGGCGACCGCCGGGTGGCCGTCGGACACCCTCACCGACCTGGAGACGTTCCTCGCCGACCACGCGATCATGCGCGGCCCGGTACGGGCCCGGCCGATCGGTGACGGGCACTCGAACCTCACCTACCTGGTCACCGACGGCAGCCGCTCGGTCGTCGTCCGCTGCCCGCCACCACCGCCGCTCCCTCCCGGGGCGCACGACGTGCTGCGCGAGGCCCGGCTGCTCCGTGGCCTGGCCGGCACCGGTGTCCCGGTGCCGGAGGTCCTCGCCGTCGCCGAGGCCGGCGAGGTGACCGAGCAGCCCTTCTACGTGATGACCCACGTGGCCGGCCTGGTCGTCACGACCCGCACCCCCGAGGCGCTTGGCGCGCCGTCCGAGCGGCGCGCCGTCGCGCTGTCGTTGGTGGACACTCTCGCGGCGATCCACCGCGTGGACACGGCCGCCGCCGGGCTGGAGTGGGCCGGGCGCCCGCAGGGTTTCAACGCGCGGCACCTGGCCCGGATGCGCCGGCTCGTGGCCACCGACGAGGGCGCCGTACCCGTGGAGTTCGCCGAGGTCGATGCCTGGTTGGCGGCGAACGTCCCCGCGGAGTCGGGGGCGACCGTCCTGCACAACGACTTCCGGTTCGGGAACATGATCCTCGCGCCGGAACCGCCCGGGCGGGTGGCCGCCGTCCTCGACTGGGAGCTGGCGACCCTGGGGGACCCGCTGCTCGACGTGGGCTACTTCCTGGCGTCGTGGCCGGCGCCCGGTGAGCCGCTCACCCCGACCGGGCGGCTCGGGACGGCGGTCCTCGAGCCCGGTTGGCCGGGCCGGTCCGAGCTCTCGGCGCGCTACACCGACCGCACCGGCCGGGATCTCACCGGCCTGCCCTGGTACACGACCATGGCGCTCTGGAAGCTCGCCGTTCTCTACGAGTACAGCCACCGGCGGGCCGTGACCGGCCACGGGGACCCGTACTACGCCGACCCCGGCCTGGTGCGGTCGTTCCTGGACGCGGCCCGGGCCGCCGCCGGGCTCTGACCCCATTCCGTCCGGTCCGGGAGGCCACATGAGCAACCGTTCGCACGAGACGTTCCACGATCCGATCGTCACCGCAGCGGAGGAGGCCGGGCTTCCCGAGCGCTTCTTCGACCGTTTCGTGTTCAACCTCCACCCGGTCGATCGCGCCGAGCCGTCGGTGCTGGTCGGGCACGGTCTGCATCCGCGGCGTGACACCGTGGACGGCTTCGCGATCGCGGTGACCGGTACCGAGCAGCGCAACCTGCGCTGGTCCGGTGAGCTATCGGCGACCGATCGCGAGTCCTGCGGTCCGTTCCGGTTCGCCGTCCTGGAGCAGAACCGGGCCTGGCGGATCGAACTCGGCGACAACCCGTCCGGGGTGTCCTTCGATCTGACGTGGACCGCTCGCACCCCGCACTGGTGGGGGGACATCGACGTCGTCAACGCCGGAGGTGAGACGACGCGCTTCAGCCACCTCTTCCAGTCCGGGCTGTGTTCGGGGCGGGTACGGATCGGCGAGGACGAGCACGTCGTCGACGGCTGGTACTCACAACGAGACCGTTCCCGGGGTGTCCGCACGATGAGCGGTGGCCAGGGCCTGCACATCTGGTACCAGGCCCAGTTCCCGGACCGCTCGGTGGGGTTTCTGCTGGTCGAGTCGCGCGATGGCAGCAGGCTGCTGCTGGAGGGCGCCGTGATGCACACCAGCGGAGACCTCGACCCGATCACCGAGGTACGCCACGACCTGACGTTCGATGATCTGGACCTGCGCTCCGGCACCGTGCTCGTGGAGACGGTGTCCGGTGCCCGGTACACGATCGCAGCCGACGCCTCGGCACGAGGAGGGCTCATGTCCGGCGGAGGCTACGGAGGGCACCACGGTGAGCGGCACGGTCGTGAGCACGTCGAGCACGACGTGTATCCGCTCGACGGCTCGATCAGCCAGCGCACGCTGGACTCCTCGCTCACCGACCGCTCGACCCGCTTCGACTGGAACGGGACGCCGGGCGCCGGCATCTTCGAGTTCGCCCTGACCCGGTCGCCGGCCTACCGGTACCGGCCGACCCTCTGACTCCCCGGCGACACGACGAACAGGGGATGCGGCCGAGCCGGCCGCCCCCCCCCCCGTTCGTCGTCGATGCTGATCAGCCGCTGTTGACGGCCAGTTCGCGCAACCGGAACTTCTGGACCTTGCCGGTCGCGGTCGTCGGCAGTTCGTCCACGAGCACGAGTCGCTCCGGCAGCTTCTGCATGGCGATATTGCGTTCCTTGAGGAAGCCGGTGATCGATTCCAGGGTCGGCGTCCGGTCCTGGGCGGGGACGACGATGGCGCACGCCTTCTCGCCGAGCCGCTCGTCGGGGTAGGCGACCACGGCGACCTGGGCGACGTCCGGGTGCTCCCGGACGTAGCCCTCGACCTCGCCCGCGCTGATGTTGGTGCCACCGCGGATGATGATGTCCTTGAGCCGTCCCGTCACCCGCAGGAAGCCCTCGGCGTCGAACCGGCCCAGGTCACCGGTGTGGTGCCAGCCGTCGGAGTCGATCGTGGCCGCCGTCCGCTCCGGCTCGAGCCAGTACCCGAGCACCCCGCCCGGGCCGTAGTAGCAGATCTCGCCCTCCTCGCCGGTCGGCGCGGGCCCGCCGTCGGGACCGAGAAGGCGCACCTGGACGCCCTCGAGCGCGGCCGACCCGTCGGAACCCGCCCGCCTCTCCAGTGAGTCCCCGTGGTGGCAACAGGTGACGGCCAGCAGTTCGGTGCAGCCGTAGAGCGGCGTGAGCAGACCGCCGTCGAACGCCTCGTCGAACTCGATCGCCAGGGACTCCGGGATCGGGGCGCCGGCGCAGAGCCAGAACCGCATAGACGACAGGTCGCGCTGGTCGGTCCTCTGCGCGTCGAGCGCCATCCGGACGAACGGGGTCGCGGTGGCCGTCGCGGTGCAGCGGTATCGCTCGATCCGGCGCAGCCCCTCGTGTGGCTCCCAGAGGTCGATCAGATGCGACTCGGCGCCGGCGACGAGCGGGACGAGCAGACCGACGACGAAGCCGGTCGCATGGGCGATCGGTGACGGCATGAACAGCACGTCGTCCTGGCTGGTGTGGAAGACGTCCTCGGCGAGGCCGACCGCGGAGAAGTTGACCGTGTTCCAGGTGTGCACGCACCCCTTGGCGGTGGACTCGGTCCCCGAGGTGTAGACGATCAGGTGTGGGGCGTCGGGGTCCGGGTGCGGCCCGAAGTCGTCGGCCGGCGCCTCGGCGGAGACCGCGTCGTCGAAGACGATCTCGCCCTCCCCGGCCTCGCCCCGCACGATGACGAGCGTGCCGAGATCGGGAATCTCCCGCTGCAGCGTGCGGAACATCTCGGCGTGGTCGAATCCGCGGAACACGCCGGTGGTGATCGCGGCGACCGCGCCGGAATTGCGCAGCACGTGTGCGACCTCGCTGCTGCGGTACACCGTCATGATCGGCACCGTGACCGCGCCGAGCCGGGCCAGCGCGAGATAACCGACCACGAACTCGGACCAGTTCGGCAGCTGCATCACGACCCGGTCGCCCGACTTGACCCCCCTCCGTCGCAGCGTGGCGGCGAGGCTGAGCGCCCGCGTCCGCAGCGTTGCGTAGTCGATCTCCGTGGTGCCGTCGGAGACGAACCTCCGGGTCGGCGTCTCCTCGGCCCAGCGGTCCAACAGCGCCGAGGCCGAGCCGTCTCGCCACCATCCGCGCGCACGGAACTCCGCCGCCGCCTCCACTCCGTACCGACCGTTCACCGAGAGGGTCGTGGGCTCGACCGTGACCATGGCTGTCTCCCGCTCCGTTGCGAAGTACGTCCGGTTGGGCGCGCCGCGGGGCGGACACGCCGGGCGCGAGGTGTGTGATCCGGCCCATACTGTCGAAAATCGTAGCCGGATCGATCGCCCAAAGCAATGGTCAGTCCATATGGCCGTACGGTGACCGCCGTTGCGAAACGTCCTCGCGCGAAAATAGTGGGACTGCTGTCCGGGCAGCTGTACGCATCCGGTATGACGCTGATGTGCCCGAGCGACGGTGCCGGCGGCGGGCAGCAGGTGCCCGGCCCAGGACGCTCCTCGCGCCCCGGTGATCGTCGCGCCGATGTTTCCGGTCTCGGGACCGGAACTCGTGATCGAGTCCTGCCGGGCGGGACTCATCGGTTCCTTTCCCACCCAGAACGCCCGGACCTTCGACGACCTCGTGAGTTGGTTCGACCGGATCCGGGACGGGGTGGCGGACCTGACGCGACCGTCGTGGGCAGTCAGCATGATCGTGCACCACAGCTACGAGCGTTTCGCCGCCGAGCTCGAACTGGTCCAGGAGCACCGCCCGGATGTCGTCGTCACGGCGCTCGGTCCGTCGAGCCGTGTCCTCGAGGATGCGTCGGCTCGCTGCGGGTCAGCCGGCAACAGGTCGTCATCGGTGGCCGGGCATGGTCCTAGTCGATGGTGGTCACGGACCGGGTGAGTTCCTCGATGAAGTCGTGCACTCCGCCCTGCGGCCATACGGTGCGCACCGACATGTCGAGCATCAATCGGCCGTGCACGGCCGACCACAGGGACATGGCGCCGTCCTGCGGTGACTGCGTCATGCGCATGCCGTCGGCCGACAGTCGGGTCACCGCGGTGTGCCACCGTGCGGCCACGTCGGTCGTTCGGGGCCCTCGTCGTCCAGCGACTCCGGGGATACCGTGAAGATCAGGCGAAATCCGACAGGGTTCTCCTGCGCGAACTGGCAGTAGCCGTGTGCGATGGCCGCGAATCGTCTCGCCGGTGAGAGTTCGGCCGTAGCCATCGAGTACGCGCCGCACGGCGTGCGGATCAACTGCATCGCTCCCGGCATGATGGACACCCCGATGGGCGTCGATTCCGTCGCCCGCGACACCGGAGCCGACCGCGAGGCCATCGCCGCCAAGCGTGCGTCGATGGTCCCGATGGGGCACCAGGGAACCAGCGACGACGTCGCCAAGGCCGCGCTGTTCTACGCCTCGGACGATTCCGCGTTCATCACCGGAACCGTGCTGCCGGTCGACGGAGGATTCACGCTCCGGGCCGGATCAGCCCCCTGACCGACGCCGACCGGGGGAAGGTGCCGTCCCGCCAGGCGGCACCGTCGGTTCGGTGGCCGTGCTCGAGAATCAAGGAGGAATGGTGATGAGCGACAACCGCGCGAAAGCGCTGGAACTGCTCCAGGAAATGATTCCCGACATGCTCAGCGGGGACGGCCAGCAGGTGCTGGCGTCGGGATTCGCCAGCGAACTCGGGGATATGAGCCTGGACAACGTGTTCGGAGCACTGTGGTCCCGCCCGGGACTCGACCGCCGATCACGCAGCCTCGTGACGATCGGCATCCTGATCGCGTTGGGCTCCACCGAAGAGCTGAAGGTCCACTTCCCGGTCGCACTCGTCAACGGCGTGACCCGCGAAGAGCTGGAAGAGATCGTGTACCACTCCGCCGGGTACGCCGGATTCCCCGCGGCATCCACAGCTCGCCTGGCCGGTATGGAGGTACTCGGCTCCGAGGAAGCCGCCCAGGATCATATCCGTCACCTCACGGGCGGCGGGGAGGAGCTGCGCCCGTCGGCTGATCCGGACGTCAGCGCTGACGGCAAGCCACGGCAAGGTGGATAGAGTAGTCGCAATGTTCGGGCTGGCGGAAGGAGCGCACGTGGGTTTCGGGCAACGGTCCGCGCTCCTGCCCGGCCTGGTCGGCGGCACGGTCCGCGCTTCGGTTGCGTCGCTGCAGGGGGCCGCTCGGGGCGCGGTGGGGCCGGTGTCCACCTCGTGCGCTCGGATGACGACGTCGTCGTGCACGCCACCGCGACAGTCGAGCCGGTCGAGGGGCTCGACCCCGGCCTGGGCGCCGGGGTCGTCGTCCCGACGGGCGCGGGCGAGACGCTGGCCGGTGCCGGTCCGGCCCTCACCCGGCTGCTGCGTGTCGCGGCCGCCGCGGAGGCGGCGGGCGGTGCGCGCTCGACGCTGGACGCCGCGTTGGCCTACGCGAAGGTCCGCGAGCAGTTCGGTCGCCCGATCGGTAGCTTCCAGGCGGTCAAGCATCACCTGGCGATGATGCTCGTCCGCAGCGAGCTCGCGGTGGCCGTCGCCTGGGACGCTGTCGGGCCTCCCCGGGACCCGACGCCGATCTCGCGGCAGCGACCGCGGCCGTCACCGCGCTGGATGCCTACCTGGACAACGCCCGGATGAACATCCAGCTGCACGGTGGCATCGGGTTCACCTGGGAGCACGACGCGCAGCTGTTCTTGCGCCGGGCGACGGCCCTGGCGGCCTTCGCGGGTCCCCTCGACGGGGCCGCAGACGAGGTGGCCGAGTCCACGCGGCGGGGGGTGGCGCGCGACCTCACCGTGGGGCCGCGGTGCCGGGCCGACCGAGCAGCTGGTGATCGAGGACGAGCTGGCCGGACTGGACCTGCCGGATCTGCGCATCGGGGGCTGGGTGTTGCTCACCCTGGTACAGACCGCGAGCGCCGAGCAGATCGAGCGCTGGATCGGCCCCGGCCTGCGCGGTGAGCAGGCCTGGTGCCAGCTGTTCAGCGAGGCGGGGGCCGGCTCCGACGCGGCCGCCGTCGCGACGAGGGGGGTGCGGGTCGACGATGGATGGCGCCTCACCGGACAGAAGGTGTGGACGTCGAACGCACAGAACTGCCAGCGGGGCATCGCCACGGTGCGGACGGACGCCGGCGCGACGAAGCACAAGGGCATCACCGCGATGGTCGTGGACCTGACCGGCCCGGGGGTGACCGTGCGGGCACTCCGCGAGATCACCGGGGAGTCGCTG
>NZ_JADQDD010000245.1 GCF_019263595.1 Pseudonocardia sp. KRD291
CGCTGCTCGCCGCCGTCTCCGCCCGGCAGCGTTCCGACGGCGGTGCCCTGACCACGTTCGACGGCACCCTCGACGGGCCGTCCGGGCGCACGGCCGTGACCGGCGACGGGGCCGTCCGGTTCGACGGCGACGCCGTGTCGACCCGCTTCGACCAGCGGGTCGGGGCGCCGGGCGCCACCCCGCGCACGACCGGCCTGGTCCGCACCGGGAACAGGACGTGGGTCCGGGTGCCGGAACCGCCCCCCGGCCGGTGGCTGGAGCTGGGCGTGGACGAGGTCCCGCCCGCGGCCCGGGCCGACGCGACCCTGGCCGCGAACCTCGCCGGGACGGCCGACCCGCTGGCCGGGGTCGCGCGCTACGCCGACGCGAGCCTCGTCTCGGACGCCGTCGACGAGGACACCGGCGGCGTGCGGACCGTGCGCTACACGATCGTGGTGGACCTGGTCCGGGCCGCGGCCGCGGAGACCGACCCGGCGATGCGCGCCCAGCTGGCGAACCAGATCCGCGGCGGGCTGACCCGGATCAGCGCGCTGGTGTGGGTCGACGCCGACCAGCGCCCGGTCCGCACCCACGTGCGCCAGGTACTGCCCGGCGCCGGGACGCTGGACCTGGTCGCGGGCTACCGGTCCTGGGGCGCTCCGGTGCGGGTCGACCCGCCGCCCGCGACCGGGTAGGCGAGGCGTTCCCGCAGGCCCGCGGCCATCCCCGCCACGGTGAGCAGGTCGAACAGCTCACCGGCCGTGCCGGCCAGCCACACCCGGCGCACCGGGCCCAGCCGCAGGCGCAGCAGTACCCGGGTCCGGTCCCCGTCCGGGCGCAGGACGATCGACCAGCTCACGTCCATCCGCCCGCGGCGCGAGCGGTACACCAGCACGGCGGGCGGCTCGACCGAGTCCACGGTGAAGGTCGCGTGACGGCCGCCGTAGTCGGGGACGACGTCGCCGGGGACGAGGTGCTGCCAGCGGTGCTCGACCGTCCACGACGCCCGACGGGCCGGCGGCAGGAACCGCTCCACCCGGCGGGGCAGGTACCACCCCGCCCGGCGCTTGCCGAGCTGGACGATCCACGGCCACACGGCCTCCGGGCGGGCGTCGACGGTGACGCCGCGGTCCATCACCACGTCGGCCGGCGTCACCAGCTCGTCGCCCGGGCGGGGCTCCCGTGTCTCCGCGGCGGTGACCGCGACGGAGGCGAACACACTCATCGGGACACCATCGCGCACACCGGGGCGGGCATCAGCCGGAGAACGCGAGGTCCAGGCCCTGCTCGGGCCACTCGCACCGGTAGAGCACGCCGCGCCCGGACGAGGTGACCCATGCGGTGTGCGACCCGGCTCCGGCGAAACAGATGTTGGTGACGTACGGGTCCGGCTCGGGTGGCGCGACCTGGGTCAGCAGCCGTCCGTCCGGTGCGAGCACGCTGACCGCGCCCGTGACGAGCGTCGCGACGCACACGTTGCCGGCGCCGTCCACGGCGAGCGAGTCCAGGGACTGGTAGCCGGCGAAGCCGTGCAGCAGCCCGGCGTCGCCGGGCCCGGCCGGCCCGTCGATCCCGGCCGGCCGGGAGAGCCTGCCCGGCCCGTCGACGTCCCAGCACCAGACCCGCCCGGTCGCGGTCTCGGCGACGTAGAGCCGGCTCCCGTCCGGGGACAGCCCGACCCCGTTCGGGGTCGTCAGCGGGTGCACGACCTCGGTGATCGAGGACCCGTCGGCGCGCGCGTGGTACAGCGCGCCGGTGTCGGTCTCGCGCTCGCGGCGCTTGCCCAGGTCGGTGAACCAGAAGCCGCCGTCGGTGTCGAAGACGATGTCGTTCGGACCGCGCAGCGGACGGCCGTCGCAGGCGGTGTAGAGGTCGGTGACGGTGCCGGCCCGCGGACCGGTCAGCTCGACGCGCTGGATCCGGCCGCCGATGTAGTCCGGCGGCTGCGCGCCGGGAGCGGTGATCCCGTCCTCGCGGTCGGCCCAGGTGAAGCCGCCGTTGTTGCAGACATACGCCGCGCCGTCGGGGCCGATCGCGGCGCCGTTCGGGCCACCACCGGTCTCGGCGACGACCTCGGTCCGGCCGTCCGGGTGGACCCTCGACAGGGTCCCGCGGCGGATCTCGACCAGCAGCACCGAGCCGTCGGCCATCGCGACCGGGCCCTCCGGGAACCGCAGGCCGCGGGTGACCTCGTGCAGGACGGGCGTCTCGGTCATGCGTCGCTCCCTCGCGGCGTCGGCGGCAGTTCGGTGCGCTCGTGCGGGGTTAGCATGCATCGGTGATCGTCTCGGCGCGCGCGGGGCGGCTCCGGCGACAGCGAGAACTGTGACGCAGCCGAGGAGGAGAAGAGCCCGATGCCCGACACGGCCTTTCCCGACATCGACCCGACCCGGGTCAGCACCACGATCACCGACGGCGTCGCCGACGTCCGGCTCTCCCGCCCGGACAAGCGCAACGCGCTCGACGCCGCCATGTTCGCCGCGATCGTGCGCACCGGCGAGGCGCTGCGCACCGCTCCCGGCGTGCGGGCCGTGGTGCTCTCCGGGGACGGCCCGGACTTCTGCGCCGGACTCGACTTCGGCGCGTTCGCGGCGATGCGTACCGGAGAGCGGATGTCGGCCTCGGTCGAGCTCCCGCCCTCCGACGGCCCGGCGAGGGCCACCGGCCAGCGCGCCGCGCACGCCTGGGCCGGAGTTCCGGTGCCGGTGATCGCCGCGGTGCACGGCAACGCGCTCGGCGGCGGGCTGCAGATCGCGCTCGGCGCCGACATCCGGCTGGTGCACCCGGAGGCGGTGCTGTCGGTGCTGGAGATCCGCTGGGGACTGATCCCGGACATGACGGGCTCGCAGCTGCTGCCCGAGCTCGTCGGCCGCGACGTCGCCAAGGAGCTCACGCTGACCGGGCGGCGGGTGAGCGGCACCGAGGCCGTCGCGCTCGGCCTGGGCACCCGCGTCGAGAACGACCCGCGGGCCGCGGCACTGGCGATGGCCGCCGAGATCGCCGGGTTCAACCCGCACGCCGTGCGCGCGGCCAAGCGCCTGCTCGACGGCGCCGGGCGCCAGGACCTGCGCACCGGCTTCGCCGCCGAGCAGGACGAGATCGGCGCGCTGATCGGCAGCCCGAACCAGGTCGAGGCCGTCACCGCCCGCTTCGAGCAGCGCGCCCCGGAGTTCACCGACCCCGGCTGATCGGCGGCCCCTGCTGATCGACGGCCCCGGCTGATCAACGGTCCGGCAGGCGCTCCTTCGTGCCGCCCGACCTCGTCAATACTGGTGACGACGGGCGGGTGGCAGGGCGCGGAGGATGGCTCGCCGGAGGGCCGACGATGGACACACTTCCCCGGGGTCGCGACGGCGAGTGGCTCGACCTCGTCGCCGACCTGATCTCGTCCCCGCTCACGGTCTGGCCGGAGGACCGGGTGTCGCGCCTGCTCGTCGACACGTTCGACGCCGG
The DNA here is from genome assembly GCF_019263595.1 of Pseudonocardia sp. KRD291. Lineage (GTDB taxonomy): Bacteria > Actinomycetota > Actinomycetes > Mycobacteriales > Pseudonocardiaceae > Pseudonocardia. The sequence goes on from NZ_JADQDD010000245.1 coordinate 3,433, forward strand.
CGGCTGCGTGACCCACTCCCACTCCGACTCCGACGGGCTCACGTTCACCACTTTCCATCCGGTCGAGCACTTCATCCCCTACCTGGACGAGGCGGTGCACTGGACACGCCACGAGGCACCGCTGCGCCACCCCCTGCTGCGCTATCACCTCTCGACCGGGCTGGGCACCTGCCTGCAGATCGAGGACGTCCCCTCCGGGATCGCCGACCGCCGGATGGTGAACGACTGGCGTGCACGCGGGCGCCGGTGGGGCGGGGTGCAGGCGCAGGCCTCGATCCCCGTGCTGTGGGAGCCGGGCGGACGGCGGTCGTTCGTCATCGGACGCACCGACGTCTACACCGCGCAGGAGATGGCCCTGATGCGTCGTCTGCAGCGCCTGCTCGCAGGCCTGGACCGGCAGATCGGCGTGTTCTCGTCCTGGTCGGCGCGGACCGGACCGGACGCGTTCGACACCGCCGAGGCGGTGCGGCTCACGCCCCGCGAGCTCGCGGTCCTGGAGCTGCTCGCCCGGAGTCTCACCGCGGCCGCGATCGCCCGCAAGCTCGGCGTCGCGGAACGCACGGTGCACAAGCACCTGCAGCGGGTCTACACCAAGCTCGGCGCCGCCGACCGGATGGGCGCGGTGTTCCGGGCACAGTCGATCGGGCTGCTCCCCGGGGTCCGTCCCCGCAACGTACGCACTTCCCGACCCTGTCGGCCGGAGCCCAGCCCGCAGCACGCTGGTCGCCCCACCACGACGATCCTCCGGAGCGACCGTGCCGACCATGACCGATACCACCACCCGGATCGCTGACGTCGAGTCCAGGGACGCGCACCCGGCCATCTGCATCCCCGAGACCGGGGTCTGAGCGATGGCTGTGGACGACGGCAGGCTGATGGAGTTCCTCGGGAAGTTCGTCGGGGACCTCGGCGCCACCGCGGCGGCAGGCAACGTCGTCGTCGGGCACCGGCTCGGGCTCTACCGTGCGCTCGCGCAGGGCCCGGCCACGCCGGAGGGGCTCGCCGAACGGACCGAGTGCCACCCCCGCTACGTCACCGAATGGCTGCGCGGTCAGGCCGCCGGCGGCTACGTCGACTACGAGGCCGACACCGGCGAGTTCTCGATGAACGATGAGCAGGCGTTCTGCCTGGCCGACGCGGCCGGGCCGGTGTACCTGCCCGGCGCGTTCGTGCTCGCGCTCGGCGCCCTGCGTGCCGAGCCACGGATCGCCGAGGCGTTCCGCACCGGCGAGGGGATGGGCTGGCACGAGCACGACGAGGACGTGTTCATCGGTTGCGAGGCGTTCTTCCGCCCCGGTTACCTCGCGAACCTCACCACCAGCTGGATCCCGGCCATGGACGGGCTGGAGACCAAGCTGACCGCCGGGGCGGCGGTCGCCGACGTCGGCTGCGGGCTCGGCGCGTCCACGGTGATCATGGCCGGCGCCTTCCCGCAGTCCAGGATCGTCGGCTCGGACTACCACGAGGGGTCGATCGAGCTGGCCCGCAAGCGTGCCGCCGACGCGGGCGTCGCCACCCGGGCCACGTTCGAGGTCGCCTCCGCACAGACGTTCAGCGGCACCGGCCTCGACCTGGTGACCAGCTTCGACTGCCTGCACGACATGGGCGACCCGCTCGGGGCGGCCCGGCACGTCCGCGACGCGCTGGCCCCGGACGGCACCTGGCTGGTCGTCGAACCGATCGCCGCCGACACCGTCGAGGGCAACCTCAACCCGGTCGGGCGGCTCTACTACGGGTTCTCCAGCTTCCTCTGCGTACCGAACGGGCTGTCCCAGCCCGGCGGGTACTCCCTCGGCGCGCAGGCCGGGGAGGCCGCGATGCGGCAGGTGATGACCGACGCCGGGTTCACCCGCTTCCGCCGGGCCGCCGAGACCCCGTTCAACGCGGTCTACGAGGTGCGCCCGTAGGGCGCCGGTCGATCAGCCCAGCTGGACCAGGAACGCGACCTCGCCGGGGGCGTACCAGGCCAGGTCGTGGTCCTCGGCCTCGCCGACCAGGAACTCCGCGTCCAGGTCCCCGAGGTCGGCCTTGTCCACCGCGCCCGCCGCCTCGCGCACGGCGTGCTCGGCCTCGGGCAGGTCCACGTGCACGGCGGCGATCTGCTCCATCCCGATCGCGCCGGTGACCCGCACCGCGCCGTCGTCGAGATCGGGGCGCAGCGTGACCTCGGTGTCGGCGGCGACGACGACCCGTCGCGCGGGGGTGTCGTCCTCGCCCAGGCCGAACTCCACCGAGAGCAGCCGCAGCGACGCCCGCGCGGCCTCGCTCATCGCCGCGTACTCGAGCTCCTCGTCGTCACCGGCGACGTAGGACTCGCGCAGCTTCGGGGTCAGCGCGAACGCGGTGCCACCGAGCGGCTCGAACTTCCCGGTCGACACCATCCTCGCGAGCATCGGCCAGGTGGCCGGAAGGTAGATCCTCAACGGGTACTCCAGGTTCGTCGGGTGTGCGCCCAGGTACTGCGCTCAGGTACGGAGCGTGCCGAGCAGCTCGTCGAGCGACTCCTGCACCATCCCGGCCAGGACGTCCAGGTCCGGCATCGCGTCCCGGTCCCCGTTCAGGCCATAGTAGACGCCGCCGTCGTAGCTGGTCAGGCCGATCGCGACGGCCTGTCCCTTGGCCAGCGGGACGACCGGGAACATCTCGAGCATCTGCGCGCCCGCGGCGTAGAGCGGGAACTGCGGGCCGGGCACGTTCGTCACGACGAGGTTGAAGATGTGCCGCGACATCACGCTGGCCGCCCGGGCGCCGAGCGCGTGCAGCGTCGGCGGGGCGAACCCGCCGATCCGCACCAGCGTGTCCGCGCCGACCGAGCGCCCGGTGTCGGTGTGCTCGCGCATCGCGTGCGTGACCTGGTGCAGGCGCACCAGCGGGCTCGGCTCGCCGACCGGCAGGTCGACCAGGAACGAGGCGACCCGGTTGCCGAGCGAACCCCCGGCCGCGGAGCTGGGGACGTCACCCTCGCCGCGCACCGACAGCGGCACCATCGCCCGCACCGAGGACGACCCGACGACCGGCTCGCCGCGGGAGAGCAGCCAGGTGCGCAGCGCACCGGAGATCACCGCGAGCACGACGTCGTTGACGTCGCAGCCGTAGGCGGTGCGGACCTTGCGGTAGTCCTCCAGGTCGGTGCGCGCGATCGCGAACCGGCGCTGGGTGGTGATCTCGGCGTTCAACGGCAGCCCGGGCGCGCGACGGCTGGCGGTGCGCGCCATGGTGAAGATCTTCCCGGCGGCCCCGGCGACCTTCGTCGCGGTGGCCATGGCGTCGCCGGCGGCGGCACGGACGTTGTCCACCACCTCGCCGGGGCGGGTGACGGCCTCGCCGAGCGCGTCGAGCACGAGCTGCCCGTCCGAGGGCTCCGGTCGCGGCATCCACAGCTCCTCCGGGACGTCGCGGGGCTGCGCGGAGACGTCCAGGATCACCTGGCCGATGTCGATCGCGGAGATCCCGTCGACCATCGCCTGGTGGGTCTTGGTGAGCACCGCGATCCGGCCGGTCTTCCCTCTCCCCGACGGCTCCAGGTTCTCGATCAGGTACATCTCCCACAGCGGGCGGGTGTGGTCGAGCGGGCGCGACATCAGGCGCGCGACCAGCTCGGTCAGCTGGTCCTCGCTCCCCGGGTGCGGCAACGCGGAGCGACGCACGTGGTAGGCGATGTCGAACTCGGTGTCGTCCACCCATACCGGGCGGGCCAGGTTGCCCGGGACGCCCCGGACCTTCTGCCGGTAGCGCGGCACGAGGGCGATCCGCTGCTCGATCAGCTCGACGAGCCGGTCGTAGTCGAAGCCGGACTTCGGGCGTCGGAAGATGGAGACCCCGCCGACGTGCATCGGGGTCGTGGCCTCCTCCAGGTAGAGGAACGAGGCGTCGAGCGCGGAGAGCCGGGACGGCATGGCCGTGATCCTACGTGCGGCGTCGGAGATCGTCGGTCGGCGTGCGAGGCTGCTCCGCGTGGCAGAACCCTCCGGACCTCCCCCGACCTCGCCGAAGGACCGCTTCGTGACCGTCTACGGGCGCAAGCCGGTGCTCGAGGCGCTGGCGGACCCGGATCTGGAGGTGGACAAGGTGATCCTGGCCGACACCGTCCGCGGCGGGTCGGCCCGCGAGATCCAGGACGCCTGCCGCGCCCACGGGGTCGAGCTGCAGCGTGCCAGCGCGCACCGGGTGAAGGTCCTGGCCGGCAACGGGCGCCACGACCAGGGCGTGCTCGCCGACGTCGTCGCGCCGCGGATGGCGCCGCTGCCGGTGTTCCTGTCCGACCTCGGGACCCGTCGCGGTGCGTCGGTGCTGGTGCTCGACGGGGTGACCAACCCCTCGAACGTCGGGATGCTGCTGCGCAGTGCGACCGCGGCCGGCCTGGACGGGGTGCTGCTCCCGCGCCACGGCGTCCCGGCGATCGACCCGCTGGTGGTGAAGGCCTCGGCCGGGGTCGCGTTCGGCGCGCCGGTGCTGCGGGCGGCGACCGCCGAGCAGGGGGTGTCGGCGCTGCGCGAGGCCGGGTTCACCGTCTTCGGCCTCGCCGCGGGCGGCGAGTCGCTGATGGACGCCGAACTACCGCACCGGGTGGCCCTCGTGCTCGGCAACGAGACCGACGGCCTCTCCGCCGCCGTCGCCGCGCAGTGCGACGGCATCCTGTCCATCCCGATGTTCGGCGGGGTGGAGAGCCTCAACGTGGCGAGCGCGGGCGCGGTCGCGGCCTACGAGCTCCTGCGCCGCCGCTGACGGCGGCCGCCCGGGTTCGACGGGTCGGCAGCGCCGCGTCGCCGACCTAGGGTGGGGGCATGGTGCAGCGCAGGTTCCCCCGCCCGTCCGAGCTGGCCCCGCTGCTGCGGCCGGCCCCGTTCCTCCGCGACGCCACGGAGCGCCGGCTGGCCCGGGCGACCAGCATCCACGACCTGCGCGAGATCGCCCGCCGGCGCACCCCGCGCGCGGTGTTCGACTACACCGACGGCGCGGCGGAGGACGAGCGCAGCCTGAACCGCGCCCGCGAGGTGTGGGGCACGGTCGAGTTCACCCCGTCCGTGCTGCGCGACGTGTCGTCGGTGGACCTGACCCGCGACATCCTCGGGAAGTGCTCGGCGCTGCCGTTCGCGCTGGCCCCCACCGGTTTCACCCGGATGATGGGGACCGGGGGCGAGCGCGCGGTGGCCCCGGTCGCCCGCGACGCCGGGATCCCCTACGCGCTGTCCACGATGGGGACGACGACGATCGAGGACACCGCCGCCGCCGCGCCGGACGGGCGGCACTGGTTCCAGCTCTACCTCTGGCGCGACCGCAGCGTGGCCAAGGACCTGGTGGCCCGCGCCGAGGCGGCCGGCTACGACACGCTGATGCTCACCGTCGACACCCCGGTCGGCGGCAACCGGCGCCGCGACGTGCACAACGGGCTGTCCGTGCCGCCCGCACTGAGCCTGAAGACGTTCCTCGACGGCGCACGGCACCCGCACTGGTGGTTCGACCTGCTCACCACCGAGCCGCTGACCTTCGCCAGCCTGGAGACCAGCGACGGCACCGTCGCCGACCTGATCAACCGGGTGTTCGACCCGGCGCTGACCCTGGACGACGTGACCTGGCTGCGCGACACCTGGCCCGGAAAGCTCGTCGTCAAGGGCATCCAGAGCGTGGCCGACGCCCGCCGGGTCACCGACGCCGGCGCGGACGCCGTGCTGCTGTCCAACCACGGCGGGCGCCAGCTGGACCGGGCACCGGTGCCCGCGGAGCTGATCGAGCCCGTCGTGCAGGAGCTCGGTGACGACGCCGAGGTGCTCGTCGACACCGGGATCATGCATGGCGGCGACGTCGTGGCCGCCGTTGCGCTCGGTGCCCGGGCCGCCCTGGTCGGGCGTGCCTACCTCTACGGGCTGATGGCAGGCGGGCAGCTCGGGGTACGCCGCAGCGTCGACATCCTCACCGCCGAGATCGAGCGGACGATGCAGCTGATCGGGGTCACGAAGGTCGACGACCTACGCCCGCAGCACGCACACCTTCGACCGAACGGGGGAACGCCAGAGCGTGCGAGGCATTGACAAGGGGTCCACTATGGCTCGCATGGGTTTCCTGGACAAGGCCAAGGAACTGCTCGGCCAGCACGACGACAAGGTCGATCAGGGACTGAACAAGGTCGGCGACGCGGCGAAGAAGAAGTACGCCGGTCACGACGAGCAGATCGACAAGGTGACGGGGATGGCCCGTGA
>NZ_JADQDD010000246.1 GCF_019263595.1 Pseudonocardia sp. KRD291
TGGACTCCGGGGCGTCGGTCCTGCTCACTCAGACGACGGGTGCCGGACTCCGGTCCCCGTAGTGAAATCGCCTGGCGGTGTGCACGGCAGCGAGTCTGCCACACGTGCCGGCGACCGTGGGTCACGCGCGGCGGGCGTGAGCGTTGTCGGTGCCCGGCGGTACCGTGTTCGACACGATGAGTGCGCTGTTCGAACTCCCCGCCCAGGAGGCCGATGTGGCCTCCCCCTCGCCCGGTGCCGAGCCGAGGACCTCTCGTGGCCGCGCGCTGCTGGAGGGCCTCAACCCGCGCCAGTGCGAGGCCGTCACCCACGCCGGTGCGCCGCTGCTGATCGTGGCCGGGGCGGGGTCGGGCAAGACGCGGGTGCTCACGCACCGGATCGGCTGGCTGCTGGCCGAACGCGGGGTGCACCCGGGCGAGATCATGTCGATCACGTTCACGAACAAGGCCGCCGCGGAGATGAAGGAGCGGGTGGACGCGCTGGTCGGCCGCCGCTCGGCCGCGATGTGGGTCTCCACGTTCCACTCCATGTGCGTGCGGATCCTGCGCCGCGAGGCCAAGCACCTGGGCGTGCGCAGCGCGTTCTCGGTCTACGACGCGGACGACTCGCGCCGCCTGATCGGGATCGTGGGCCGGGACCTGGAGCTGGACCCGAAGAAGTTCGCGCCGCGCGCGCTGGCCGCGCAGATCTCGAACCTGAAGAACGAGCTGCTCTCCCCGGACGACGCGTCCGAGCGCGCCGGCACCGAGCACGAGCGCCGGATCGCCGAGGTCTACGGCGTCTACCAGTCCCGCCTGCGCCAGGCGAACGCGTTCGACTTCGACGACCTGATCATGGAGACGGTGTCGCTGCTGCAGCGGATGCCGGCCGTGGCCGAGTACTACCGCCGCCGGTTCCGCCACGTCCTGGTCGACGAGTACCAGGACACCAACCACGCCCAGTACGAGCTGGTCCGCGCGCTCGTCGCCCCGGCGAACGAGCGGGCGCAGCCGGCCGAGCTGTGCGTAGTCGGCGACTCCGACCAGTCGATCTACGCGTTCCGCGGGGCCAGCATCCGCAACATCGTGGAGTTCGAGCAGGACTTCCCGGACGCGCGCACGATCCTGCTGGAGCAGAACTACCGCTCCACCCAGACGATCCTGACCGCGGCGAACGCGGTGATCGCGCGGAACACCGAGCGACGGGACAAGCGGCTCTGGTCGGACCAGGGTGACGGCGAGAAGATGGTCGGCTACGTCGCCGACAACGAGCACGACGAGGCCTCGTTCGTCGCCTCCGAGATCGACCGGCTGGTCGACTCCGGCGAGTACCGTAACTCCGACATCGCCATCTTCTACCGCACCAACGCCCAGTCCCGGGTGTTCGAGGACGTGTTCCTGCGCGTCGGGATGCCCTACAAGGTCGTCGGCGGCGTCCGGTTCTACGAGCGCCGCGAGATCCGGGACGCGCTGGCCTACCTGCGGGTCCTGTCCAACGCCGACGACACGGTGAGCCTGCGCCGAATCCTGAACGTCCCCAAGCGCGGGATCGGGGACCGGGCGGAGTCGGTCGTCGCCGACCTGGCGGAGCGGGAGCGGATCTCGTTCGCCGCGGCGCTGCGGATCGCGGCCGAGGAGCCCGACCGCGCGACCGCGCTGGCCACCCGGTCGCAGCGCAACATCGCCGGGTTCGTCCGGATGATCGACGACCTGCGGGAGATGGTAGAGCGCGGCGACGAGACGGCCGAGATCCTGGAGGCGATCTACGCCCGCACCGGCTACGTCGAGGAGCTGCAGGCCAGCGAGGACCCGCAGGACGGGACCCGGATGGACAACCTGGCCGAACTCGTCACGGTGGCCCGCGAGTTCGCCGGTGACGCCGCGGTGGCCGACCTCGCCGCGCTGAGCACCGAGAGCAGCGACAGCGGAACGAGCACCGGCGCCGATCCCGATGTCGCCGCGGGGGCCTCCACGCGGGCGGCCGCGGACCGTGCGGCCGAGCAGGAGACGCAGGCGGCGGGGGCCGCGGGCACCGCGGAGGACGACGACGCCGACGCGGGCGCGCCCGCCCCGGGCTCGCTGGCCGCGTTCCTGGAGCGGGTCGCGCTCGTCGCCGACGCCGACTCCATCCCGGACGACGACTCCGGGATGGTCACGCTGATGACGCTGCACACGGCGAAGGGCCTGGAGTTCCCGGTCGTGTTCCTCACCGGCTGGGAGGACGGGATCTTCCCGCACCTGCGCACGCTGGGGGACCCGAAGGAGCTGGCCGAGGAGCGCCGCCTGGCCTACGTCGGGATCACCCGGGCCCGGGAGCGGCTGTTCCTGTCCCGGGCGATCGTCCGCTCGGCGTTCGGGCAGCCGTCGACGAACCCGGCGTCGCGGTTCCTCGACGAGGTGCCGCCCGAGCTCGTGGACTGGCGGCGCACCGAGCCCGAACGCCCGTCCGCCCCGGTCGGCCGGTTCGGCTTCGGGCAGCGGCGTGGCAGCGGCGACCGCGGGGACTGGAAGGTGCCCGAGCGCACGATGAACGCCACGATCTCGCTCGACGTCGGCGACCGGGTCAACCACGACAAGTACGGCCTGGGCACGGTCGTCGCCTCGGACGGGGTCGGCCAGCGGGCGACCGTCACGATCGACTTCGGCAGCTCCGGGACGGTGCGCCTGATGCTGATCGGCGGCGTCCCGCTCACGAAGCTCTGAGGCTCCGGCCGGGTCGGGGCCGCGCCCGTGAGGGGACGCGCGTGCCGCCGGGCCACGCCCGGGGCGGCGGCCTCAGGCCCGGCTGGAGTCCTCGGAGCCGGAGGAGCCGCTGTCGACCTCGCTCTCGGCCTCGGCCTTCGCCGGGCCGGTGACGTTGATGCCGCGCTCGGACAGCCACGGCAGCGGGTTGACCTTCGAGCCGTCCGGCTCCCACACCTCGAGGTGCAGGTGCGGGCCGGTGGACTGGCCGCGGTTGCCGACCTCGGCGATCTCGTCGCCGGCCTTGACCTCCTGGCCGACCTCGACGAGTGCGCGGTTGATGTGGCCGTAGACCGAGCTGGTGCCGTCGGTGTGCTTGAGCACCACCCACATGCCGAACCCGCTGGCCGGGCCCGCCTTCTCCACCACGCCGTCGGTCAGTGCGTAGATCGGGGTGCCGATCGGCGCGGCAAGGTCGATCCCGTAGTGCGTGACGCCCCAGCGTCCGCCGAACCCGGAGGTGAACTGGCCGCGGGTGGGCAGGGTGTAGGGGATGCCGTCGTAGACGACGGCCTGCGGGGCGCCCTTGGCCAGCGCCGCATCCTTCTCCTCGTCCACCTTCGCCGCCTCCTCGCCGAGGCGGGCGGCCTTCGTCAGGTTGGCGACGTCGACCTCGGCGCCCGGGTCCAGCGACGGGACCGAACCGGTCGAGCTGAGCTGCTCGCCACCGATCGCCGAGGTGACGGCGGGGGCGGTCGGGTCACCGGTGCGCATCTCGCTCACCGGCAGCATCGCCGAGGCGGCGATCCGGGCGTAGGACTCCTCCGCGGTGGGGGCCGCGGACATCCCGAACGCGCTGGCCACGGTCTGGCCGGCCGCGACGAGGGCGCCACCCGCGGCGGCCACGACGGTCGCGCGGGCGCACAGCGGACGTGCCGGTGGCGCCGGGAGCCGGGATCCGGTCGTGGCGTACGGCACGCCGGGGGACGTGTCGGGCCGGGACTCCGGTCGGGCGCCGCTGGGGGAGCGGTGGCGCGCCAAGACCTGCCCTTCTGGTGTTCAGGTCGTCCGGCCCGGGGCGGCGATCTCGGAGCTGGGGACTCCGTCGGGGAGTGGCGCCGTTCGGGGCTGGCGCCGATCGCTGTGACCGGTCCGTGACGTGGACTGAGGAAAGTTAACCCGCGCGCCCTAGCGGAGCAACGGCAGGGGGCACGGACGGGCGCGGACGGCACCCGGTCATCGGCGACCGGTCGAGTGAGAACGGTAAGCCGTCGTTGCGCCGAACGGGCACCGCGTGTTCGCAGCGTGGTCGGCCGGTGGCATTCCGCGTCAGGACGCCGGGGCGCCGCGCTCGGCGGGCGGCCCGGGGACCCGCAGGTGCCCGCCGCGGATGCGGCGGTGCCGGATCCGTTCGTGCTCCCCGCGCCGGTCGGCCTCGCCGCGGGCCAGCTCGCTGGCGACCCAGTGCACCGCGCGCGGGTCGATCGGCAGCGACAGGTGCCCGACGTCGCGCAGCTCGAGCTCGGAGACGTCGAGGTCGGGGTGGCGCAGGCGGGCGTTGCGCTGCGGGACGATCATCTCGTCGAGCCGGCTCCAAACCACAAGGAAGCGGGTCGGGCAGTCCGCCGCGGGCTCGGCGAGCTCGGTGAGGACCTGGGACCCGGGCCGCAGCTGACGGGCCAGCGGGGTCGGCAGCAGGTAGGCGGCGTTGCTGCCGGTGTGCGGGCTGCCGAGCGTGACCAGGGTGTCGACGGCCTCCGAGCCGCCCATCCGCTGCACGTAGTAGCGGGCGATCATGCCGCCGAGGGAGTGCCCGACGATGTGCACCTTGTCCGAGCCGGTCAGCTCGCGCAGCCGCTCGACGTGCCCGCGCAGCTCGTGCGCGGCGCTGCGCAGGTCGCCGGTGAGCACGCTGTAGTTGATCGCGTGCACCACGCCGAACCCGCGCCGTCGCAGGGCGTTGCCGAACACCGAGAACACCGAGCGGTTGTCCATGATCCCGTGCACCAGCAGGATCGGCGTGCCGGCCGCGGCCGGGTCGGCGACGACGAGGCTGCGCCGGGCCGGGGGCAGGCTGTCGGTGCGGTAGACGTCGTGCGGCCGGATCGTCTCCTCGGCCAGCCCGACCGGGTACATCGCGACGTGGGCGGCCATCGCGGCCCACTCCAGCGCCATCCCGCGGATCCCGGCGGGGGAGGCGAACGTGCGCACCGCGTAGTCCGCCGCCTGCCCGACCTCGCCGGCCACGGTCGTGACGTCGTCCGCGAGGGCCCGCAGGCGCCGCAACCCCGCGAGCGCCATCGCCATGGTGAAACGGTATGCGACAGATCACTCTCCGGCCACCCGTGACCTGGCCGGAGGGTGCGGCCCACCTGGTCGGGTGACGGCCGACAGGCGCTCGCCCGCGCCGGGGTGACAGCGGTCACCGGCCCAGGTCAGGAACGGTGCGACGGTCGTGGCTAGGCTCCCCCGAGCAGCACGACCGACGTCCGCGAACGCTGCCGCCCGCGCCGGGCATCTTCTTCTCGCCCGCGCCCCGGGGCCGCCGAGTTCGCGGCGAGAGCGAAGTGGAGCGGGAGAGCCGAGTGGACCTCTACGAGTACCAGGCGAAGGATCTCTTCGCCGCGCACGGAGTCCCGGTGCTTCCGGGCCGGACGGTGGAGACCGCCGCCGACGCCAAGGTGGTGGCGTCCGAGCTGGGCACCGCCGTCGTCGTCAAGGCGCAGGTGAAGACCGGCGGCCGGGGCAAGGCGGGCGGCGTCAAGCTGGCCCAGACCCCGGACGAGGCCGAGCAGAAGGCCGAGGCGATCCTCGGCCTCGACATCAAGGGCCACACCGTGCACCGGGTGCTGGTCACCGAGGCCAGCGACATCGCCGAGGAGTACTACTTCTCGTTCCTGCTGGACCGGTCCAACCGCACGTTCCTGGCCATGTGCTCGGCCGAGGGCGGCATGGAGATCGAGGAGCTGGCCGTCGAGCGCCCGGAGGCGCTGGCCCGGATCCCGATCGACCCGATCGCCGGCGTGGACAAGGCCAAGGCCGACGAGATCGTGGCCGCGGGAAAGATTCCGGCCGCGGTGGCCGACGAGGCCGCGCAGGTCATCGTGAAGCTGTGGGACACCTTCGTCGCCGAGGACGCGACGCTGGTCGAGGTGAACCCGCTGGTCCGTGACCCCGAGGGCAAGGTCATCGCCCTGGACGGCAAGGTCACCCTCGACGAGAACGCCGAGTTCCGCCACGAGGCGCACAAGGGTCTCGTCGACGAGCGCACCGAGAACCCGCTCGAGGCCAAGGCGAAGGCCAAGGGCCTCAACTACGTCAAGCTCGACGACGGCCAGGTCGGGATCATCGGCAACGGTGCGGGCCTGGTCATGAGCACGCTCGACGTCGTGGCCTACGCCGGGGAGAAGCACGGCAAGGTCAAGCCGGCGAACTTCCTCGACATCGGCGGCGGCGCCTCGGCCGACATCATGGCCGCGGGCCTCGACGTCATCCTGGGCGACGACGACGTCAAGAGTGTGTTCGTCAACGTCTTCGGCGGCATCACCTCCTGTGACGCGGTGGCCAACGGCATCGTCGAGGCGCTGAAGATCCTGGGCGACGGGGCCACGAAGCCGCTGGTCGTGCGCCTGGACGGGAACAACGTCGAGGAGGGGCGCCAGATCCTCGCCGACGCGAACCACCCGCTCGTCACGGTGGTGGGCACGATGGACGACGCGGCCGACAAGGCCGCCGAGCTTGCGGCTGGAGCCTGAGAATGTCGATCTTCCTCAACGAGAACAGCAAGGTCATCGTCCAGGGCATCACGGGCGGCGAGGGCACCAAGCACGCCACCAAGATGCTGGCCTCCGGCACGAACATCGTGGGCGGCGTGAACGCCCGCAAGGCCGGGACCAGCGTCGCCATCGGCGGCCAGGACGTCACGGTGTACGGCACGGTCGAGGAGGCGATGAAGGAGACCGGGGCGGACGTCTCGGTCCTGTTCGTCCCGCCGAAGTTCGCCAAGGACGCCGTGATCGAGGCCGTCGACGCCCAGATCGGGCTCGCCGTCGTCATCACCGAGGGCATCCCGGTGCACGACAGCGCCTACTTCTGGGCGCACGCTTCCGCCAAGGGCAACCGGACCCGGATCATCGGGCCGAACTGCCCCGGCATCATCTCGCCCGGCAAGTCGAACGCCGGCATCATCCCGGCCAACATCGCGGGCCCGGGCAAGATCGGTCTGGTGTCGAAGTCCGGCACGCTGACCTACCAGATGATGTACGAGCTGCGCGAGATCGGCTTCTCCACCGCCATCGGCATCGGCGGCGACCCGGTCATCGGGACCACCCACATCGACGCCCTCGAGGCGTTCGAGGCGGACCCGGAGACCGAGGCCATCGTGATGATCGGTGAGATCGGTGGCGACGCCGAGGAGCGCGCCGCGGACTTCATCAAGGCCAACGTCACCAAGCCGGTCGCCGGCTACGTCGCGGGCTTCACCGCGCCGGAGGGCAAGACGATGGGCCACGCCGGCGCCATCGTGTCCGGCTCGGCCGGCACCGCGCAGGCGAAGAAGGAGGCCCTCGAGGCCGCCGGGGTCAAGGTCGGCAAGACGCCGTCGGAGACCGCCGCGCTGATGAAGGAGATCATCGGCTCGAACTGAGCCCGGTAGTACCCGACGCGCGGCCCCCGGGAACACTCCCGGGGGCCGCGCGTTGTTTCTGTGGGGCTCGCTCGCCGCCGGTGCGGTGGAATGACCCGGATGGGTTAGCGTGCCCGGACCGAACCGAATTGCCGACGCCGCGCCGGTCGCGGCCCGCGGGGAGATGTCCGACATGACGACAGGCCATTCATCGGAGACCTCGCCCTCCGGGGCGAGGCAGAGCGCGGGTCCCGACGGTGCCGTCACCGCGGTACCGCCGCTCGCACCCGGACCGGCCCGGATGGTGGTGCTGGTCGGGGCCGTGCTGGCGCTGCTCGCCTACCTGTGCGGCTTCTTCGGCGCGGCGGCCCTCTCGGTCCCGATCGTCCTGATCGTCGCCGGCGGGGTGCTCGGCCTGCTGGCGCTGCTGCCCGGCGTCGGGCGCGTGCTGCCGGCAGCGGTGGCGCTCTCGGTCAGCGGCTTCCTGTTCCTGCTCCTGGCGCGCACGAGCGTCCCGGAGGCCGCCGACCCGGGGGCCGTGGGCTGGGTCGCGGTCGCGTTCGCCCTGCTCAGCACGGCCGCGCTGGTCGGTGCGCTGCTGCTCGACATCGGGCTGGTCACCATGCCGGCCCCGAAGCCGGCGCAGGACCGCAACGCCGGGCCCCAGGGCGCATGGGCCCAGCCCGGCTACGGGCCGGCGCCGGGCCAGCCCGGCTACGGCCAGGGCGGTCCGGGCGGGTACCCGCAGCAGCAGCCCGGCTACGGCGAGGGTTATCCCGGCCAGGCCGGCGCGTTCGGCCAGGTCCCGGGCTACGGCCCGCAGGGTTACGGTCAGCAGGGCTACGGCCAGCAGCCCGGTTACGGCGGGTACGCCCCGCAGGGCTACGGGCCCGGTCAGGGACCGGGCCAGGGCGCGTACGGGGTCTCCGGGTACGGGGCCGTGCAGCCGGGCCAGCCCGGCGGTCAGCCGTACCCGGGCTCCGGTCCCTACCCGGGCGCCCCGGCGCCGGGCCGGGAGCAGCAGGGCCAGCAGGCAGGTCAGCAGGCGGGCGGCTCGCTGTTCGCGGCCCCCGGTGCCTCCGCGCCCCAGGCCCCCTACGGGGCGGCGCCGACGGCCGCACCGGCCCCGGGCCAGGCTGCTCCGGCGCAGGGCCAGCCGGGCCAGGCTCAGCAGGGCCAGGCTCAGCAGGGCCAGGGCCAGCCGGGTGTCGGCGCCGGTCAGCCCGGATCGGCCGCGTCCTGGGAGGGCTCGGAGGCGACGAGCGCCGTCCCGGCCGCGGGGCAGGGGACCCAGGACAAGCGCCCGGACACCGCGGTCGAGGGCGCCGACGACGATCGGACCCACTCGTTCCGCCAGGACGGCGACGGGAAGGGCTCCGCGGGCTGACCCCGCCCTCGGGGACGGTCCCGGCGGGACCGTCCGGGGTCGCCCGTCCGGGGTCGCCCGCCGGGGTCGCCGGGGTGTGACCGCGACCGTCCCCGGCGTGCCTGCCCGGCGCTGCGGCCCGGCGCTGCGACCCTGACCGGGTGAGCACCACGGCCCCGACCTCGTCCGAGCGCCGCCCCGGCACGGACGGAGCCGCGCGTGCCCGGCCGGCGCGCCGCCCCGGCCGTCCGGTCCGCGACCCGAAGGCCGTGCCCCCGCGCCGCGACGGCCTGGAACGGCTGCGCGTCCTGCTGGTTGGGACGATGGGCGCGATCCTCGCCGGCTACACGGTCATGGTCCCGCTGGCCGCCGCGCTCACCGCGTCCGGCGGCGAGGGCGTCTCTCCGGACGACGCCCTGGCGACCGCCGTCCCGTTGTGGCTGGCCGCCCAGCAGATCCCGTTGGTGCTCGACGGTCAGCCGCTCGGCGTGCTGCCGCTGCTGCCCACGGCCGCGGTGTTCGGCATCGTGATGGTCGCCTCCGGCTGGTCGGTACGTCGCCTCGGCGGCCGCGTCCGGCACGACGCGGGTGCCGTCGTCGCCTCCCAGGCCGGGGCGGCCGCCGCGGTCGCGGTGCTCGGAGGTGCGCTGCTGCCGCGGGACATGGCGGTGACCGCGCCGTGGGCGTCGATGGTCGGGGCGGGCCTGGTCGCCGGTTCCGCGGCCGGGGTCGGTGTGCTGCGGGCGTGCGGACCGCCCGCGGCCTGGCGGGAACGACTGCAGGGCTGGCCCGCGGCCGGTCTGGCCGGGGCCCGGGTCGCCGCCGCCGGGCTCCTGCTGTCCGGGGCACTGGTGCTGCTCGCCGGACTGCTCGTGCACGCGCCGGAGGTCGCGCGGTCGTTCGCGACGCTC
>NZ_JADQDD010000247.1 GCF_019263595.1 Pseudonocardia sp. KRD291
GGTTCGTCACGGTCCCGATGGACTACGCGGACCCGGCCGGGAAGAAGATCCAGATCGCGGTCTCGCGGGTCCGCCACACCGTGCCCGAGAGCCGCTACCAGGGCGTCATGCTCGTCAACCCGGGCGGCCCCGGCGGTCCCGGGCTCTCGCTGTCGCGGCTCGGCTCGGCGGTGCCCAAGGGCGCCGGCGCCGCCTACGACTGGATCGGCTTCGACCCGCGCGGTGTCGGCACCAGCAAGCCCGCGCTGAGCTGCGACCCGGACTACGGCGGATACAACCGCCCCGACTACGAGCCGGCCAACGGCGCCGAGAAGGCCTGGCTGCCGAGGACCAAGGCCTACGCCGCGGCCTGCAAGGCCAAGGGCGGGAAGCTGCTGGAGAACCTGCGGACCGAGGACACGGTCCGCGACATGGACCAGATCCGGCAGGCTCTGGCACAGAAGCAGATCAACTTCTACGGCTTCTCCTACGGCACGTTCCTCGGTCAGGTCTACGGCACGATGTTCCCGGACAAGGTCCGCCGGATGGTGCTCGACGGCGTCCTGGACAGCCGTGACTGGTGGTACCAGGCCAACCTCAACCAGGACGTCGCGTTCGAGCGCAATATTCAGGTGTTCTTCGACTGGGTCGCCAAGTACGACGCGGTCTATCACCTGGGCAACTCCGGCGACGCGGTGGAGAAGCGCTTCTACGACGAGCGGGAGAAGCTCCGCAAGGCCCCGGCCGGCGGCAAGATCGGTTCCTCGGAGTGGACCGACATCTTCCTGCGCGCGGGCTACAACGTCGGCGAGTGGCCGGCCACCGCCCAGGCGTTCGTCGCCGGCGCGATCAAGCAGGACTCCGCGGCGCTCACCGCCGCCTACGACAGTGCCGGCTCGCCGACCGACGACAACAACTACGCCGTCTACCTCGCCACCCAGTGCTCGGACGCGCCGTTCCCGACGAACTGGAAGACCTGGCAGGCCGACAACACGCGCGTCGACAAGGTCGCGCCGTTCGAGACCTGGGGCAACGCCTGGTACAACGCGCCCTGCCTGTCCTGGCCGGTCAAGCCGGGTCCGGCACCGGAGGTCGACGGCAGCAAGGTCGCCGGGGGCCCGCTGCTGCTCTCCGAGACCAACGACGGCGCCACCCCGTACGCGGGCGCTCTGCACGCCCGGGCGCTGTTCCCGAACTCGCGCCTGATCGAGGGCGTCGGCGGGACGACGCACTCGGCGTCGCTGTCCGGGGTGGCCTGCACCGACGACAAGATCGCCGACTATCTGGCCACCGGGAAGCTCCCGGCACGGGTCGCCGGCAACCGCTCCGACGCCCGGTGCGAGCCGCTTCCGCAACCGGACCCGACGGCGCCCGGCGGGAGCTGAACCGCCGCGGAGTGACCGTCGCCGGGTGCGGATCCGCACCCCTATCGGCCATTCGCACCTCCTGCAGGGGGTGCGAACAGACGGTAGGGGTGCGGATCCGGGTGCCGGAGCCGTCCGGACGACGGAGGCGGGTCAGGCCAGGTGGACGTACTCGTAGTCGAAGGGCTTGCCGTTGATGCCGTTCGACGGCGGGGCGATCCAGCCGGCGATCTTGCCGGCCTCGTAGACCGGGCGCATCAGGGACTGGACGTGGGTCTTGTCCGCCTCGCTGGGCAGCCAGTCGTCCACCTTCTGCGCCCAGACGTCGGCGGAGATCAGGTCGCCCTTCGGGGTGACCTGGTGCTCGCGGAACAGGCCGACGTGGCGGTTGAACCCGACGTGCGGCAGGTAGACGCGCTCGTCGAAGCCGTGCTTCTCCAGGATCTTGTTCCAGCGCTTGAGGCCGGACTGGCAGTCCTTGACGTACTCGTTGCGCAGGTCCAGGTTCAGCGCCAGCAGGGCGGGCACCTCGTCCTGGGTCATCTGCCCGTCGCGCACCAGGTCGATCGAGAACCCGGCCTCGGTGAGCAGGTGGTCGTCGCGGCGGCGCTCCTCCTGCCAGCGGCCCTTCAGGCCCGCGGTGAAGTAGTTGGCCGCGTTCGTGGACTGCTCGGAGCCGAACAGGTCGAGCGAGACCGAGTAGTGGAAGTTGATGTACTTCTGGATCACGTTCAGCGCGATGCCGCCGTGCGGGGCGATGTCGGTGGTGTCGTGCTCGCGCATCAGCTCGCAGGTCCGGGTGATCACCCGGTCGATCCCGGTGGTGCCCACGAACATGTGGTGGGCCTCCTCCTTCAACATGAACTCGCAGGTGCGCGAGAGCGGGTCGAAGGCGGACTCCTTCAGCGTGCCGAGCTGGTACTTGCCGTCCCGGTCGGTGAAGTAGGTGAACATGAAGAAGGAGAGCCAGTCCGGGGTCTCCTCGTTGAACGCGCCGAGGATCCGGGGCGAGTCGAGGTCGCCGGAGTTGCGCTGCAGCAGCGCCTCGGCCTCCTCGCGGCCGTTGCGGCCGAAGTAGGCGTGCAGCAGGTAGACCATCGCCCAGAGGTGACGGCCCTCCTCCACGTTGACCTGGAACAGGTTGCGCAGGTCGTAGAGGCTCGGCGCGGTCTCGCCGAGGCGGCGCTGCTGCTCGACCGACGCGGGCTCGGTGTCGCCCTGGATGACGATCAGGCGCTGCAGATCGGCGCGGTACTCGCCGGGGACCTGCTGCCAGACCGGCTCGCCCTTCTGCTCACCGAACGCGATCCGCCGGTCGTCGCCGCGCTCGGCGAGGAACACGCCCCAGCGGTACTCCTCCATCGCGACGTGGCCGAACTGTGCCCAGCCCTCCTTGCCGACGTCGACGGCGGTGCGCAGGTAGACGTCCTGGGTCGGGACGGCCGGGCCCATCGTGACCCACCAGTTGAGGAAGTTCGGCTGCCAGGACTCCAGGGCCCGCTGCAGCTTCCGGTCCCCGGCCAGGTCGACGTTGTTGGGGATCTTCTCGCTGTAGTCGATACTCATGTCTGCCTCACACCCGCCTGCGGTCGAATTCGGCCTTGCGTCCCGTGCCGTACTTGCGCAGTGCGCCGTCCGGCCCGGAGGCGTTCGGACGCACGAAGATCCAGTTCTGCCACGCGGTGAGCCGGGAGAAGATCCGCGACTCCATCGTCTCCGGCCCGACGAAGCGGTGGTTGGCCTCCATGCCGGTCAGCGCGTCCGGCGAGAGCGAGGCCCGCTCCTCGAGCATGATCCGGACCTCGTCGTCCCAGTCGATGTCGTCCGGGGCGTCGGTGACCAGGCCCATCTCCATCGCCTCGACGGCCTGGATCCGGCGTCCGGTCTCCTGGCGCATCTTCGCGATGTGGTCGTCCCCGTCGGCTCCGGGGCCGTAGAAGCGCGAGCCCAGCCGGGACAGGCCGTTGCTCATGGGGAACGTGCCGAAGTTGGACTCCGAGAGCATGATCTGGGCCTCGTCGCCCTGCTCCGAATCGTCCTCGTCCAGGGTGCCGTCGAGCATGTACTGCCGGTCGCACGCCAGGGCCAGCTCCAGCAGCGCGCCGGCGAAACACGAGCCCGGCGCGATCAGCGCGATCAGCGAGCGCGAGGTCACGTCGAGGCGCTTGAGCACGCGCTTGAAGTAGTGCCGGACCTCGTTGACCAGCCAGTCGTCCTTGCTGTGGGTCTCGATCACCCGCTCCATCGCCAGCGCGTCCTCGACGTCGCCGCGGGTGCGGATGATCCAGGTGCCCAGCTCCAGCTCGTTCGCGCGCAGCCGCAGGATGAGGTCGTCGAGCTCGCGGGTCATGGCCAGCGGCCAGAACTGCGCGCCCAGCTCGTGCACCCGCTCCAACGACTCCGGGACGCCGCCGTCGGGGCCGTCCACGGTGATCTCCACCAGGCCCCGGTCGCGGTCGAACGTGGCGTGCACGTGCTGGTAGTCGATGCCCTCGACCGACTCGGTGCGCTGCAGCGGCGGCAGCTCGATGCCGGTGCCGCCGGTCGGGCGCGACGACGCGGCGGCCGCAGCCTCGGCGCGCTCGCGCACCGTCTCGTCCCAGGTGCGTTTCGGGATCACCTCGTCGACGAGCTTCCACTCCACGGCCTGCTTGCCCCGGATCCCCTCGGACTTGGTGGCGAACACGTCGGCGCGGTCCTTGCGGACCCGGCGCTTGTCGGTGACCCGGGTCAGGCCGCCGGTGCCGGGCAGCACGCCCAGCAGCGGGACCTCGGGCAGCGCCACGGTGGAGGAGTTGTCGTCGATCAGCAGGATCTGATCGCATGCCAGCGCCATCTCGTAGCCGCCGCCGGCCGCGGTGCCGTTGACGGCCGCGATCCAGGTCTGGCCGGAGTGCGCGGTCGCGTCCTCGATGCCGTTGCGGGTCTCGTTGGTGAACTTGCAGAAGTTCACCTTCCACGAGTGCGGGCTCTGGGCGAGCATCCGGATGTTCGCGCCGGCGCAGAAGTTCTTGTCCTTGCCGCTGGTCAGCACGACCGCGCGGACGTTCGGATGGGAGAAGCGCAGGCGCTGGGTGATGTCGTAGAGCTCGATGTCGACGCCGAGGTCGTAGGAGTTCATCTTGAGCTCGTAGCCGGGCACGATCCCGCCGTCCTCGGCGATGTCGAGACGCACGTAGGCCAGCCCCGCGGCGTCGTCGACGTCGAGCTTCCAGTGCTTGTAGCTGCCCGGTTCCCGGTCGAAGTCGACCGCCGGGGTCGTCTCGGCGCCGCTGCTCGGCTGCGCCTGCGTGGTGGTGCCGGCGTCGGTCATGGGTGGGACGCTCCTCGGGCTCGGGTCGGTCTCAGTCTACAACGTGCGCACGTCGCGCCGAAAGTTTGTGGAGTGTTCGGATTCGCGTCCGTGACGGGGTCGTTCCCGATCGTCCTCGGGGACGACGGCCGCGCTGTCACCGTCCCGGGCGTGCGGAAACGAATCGTGTCCCTGTCCCTGCTCCCGGTCGTCGCGCTCGCCCTCGGCGGGTGCGGTTCCTCGACCCCGTCCGGTCCGGGCGCGTCCCCGGCCGCCGCGGCGAGCTCCGCCGACTGGTCCGGTGTCGACCCGTGCTCGCTGGTGCCCGAGGGCTCCCGGGCCGGCCTCGGCCTGGGCGCGCGGGCGACGCCGATCGGCGGCCCGGCACCGAGCTGCCGGTTCCCCGCCGCGACCCGGTCCGCGGCCGGGCTATCGGTGGGGACCCAGGTCATCGTCGGTGCCGGCTTCGCCCAGGTGGTGACGAACATGGAGCAGGGCCAGACCGTGCCGCGCGTCGACACCGAGATCGCGGGGCGCACGGCGGCGCAGTTCGAGGGCGGTGACGTCATCTGCACCCTCGTCGTGGACGTGTCCGGCTCGGCCGCGGTGGCCGTGATCGGCACCGACGGCTGCGACGCCGCGCGCCGGGTCGCCGAGACCGTCGTCGCGAACGGGCCCGGCGCCTGAACGGGTCGCACGCCGGTCAGGTCGGGACGCCGGGGGGCGGGGCCGTCGGGATCAGCGCGGCCTGCTCGCGCAGCCGGAAACGCTGGATCTTGCCGGTGGCGGTCTTGGGCAGCTCGTCCACCGTGACCACCGCGCGCGGGCGCTTGAACGCGGCCAGGCCGGCCCGGCAGAACGCGATCAGCTCGTCGGCGTCCGGGTTCTGACCGGGGCGGGGCACGACGAACGCGACCGGCTTGTCCAGTCCGTCGTCGTCCGGGACGCCGACGACGACGGCCTCGGCCAGACCGGGGTGCTCGAGCAACCGGACCTCGACCTCGCTCGGGCTCACCCACAGCCCGCCGACCTTGAGCACGTCGTCCGCGCGTCCCAGGCAGGTGTAGGAGCCGTCCTCACCGCGGACGTACTGGTCGCCGGTGCGCATCCACTCGCCGTGGAAGACCAGCCGGTTCACCTCGGTGCGGCACCAGTAGCCGGTGCAGATCGACTCGCCGGAGATGTAGAGCATCCCGGACTCGCCCGCTCCGTCGATCACGGTGCCGTCGGTGCGGCGCAGCTCGGCCCGGTAGCCGGGCACCGGGAACCCGGAGCTGCCCGGGACGACCCGCCCGGGCACGTTGGAGATGAAGATGTGCAGCGCCTCGGTGGAGCCGATGCCGTCGAGCACCTCGAAGCCGTACCGCTCGCGCACGCCGTGGAACATCCGCGCCGGCAGCGCCTCGCCCGCCGAGGCCCCGCGGCGCACGGTGGCGAACCGCGCCGGGTCGACCTCCGCGGCGAGCAGCGGGCCCCAGAAGCTGGGCACGGCGAAGAACAGCGTTGCGGCGTGCTCGGCGCAGAGCCGGGAGTAGAGGTCGGGGTTGGGCCGCGACGGTTCGAGCACGACGCTCGCACCGACCGCGAGCGGGAAGAACATCGAGTTGCCGATGCCGTAGGCGAAGAACAGCTTGGCCACCGAGAGGCAGACGTCGTCGCGGTCGATGCCGAGCACCTGCGTGCCGTAGGTCTCGGCGACGTGGCGGATGTCGGTGTGGCGGTGCATCGCGCCCTTGGGCTTGCCGGTCGTGCCCGAGGTGTAGAGCCAGAGCGCGTGCGACTCGTCCCAGGTGGGGTAGGGGTCCTGCACCGGCGTCGTGCCGATGCCCGATCCGCCGTCGCTGCTCCCGGCGAGCATCTCGTCCCAGGTCAGCGACGCGACGCCGTCGACGAGCCCGTCCGGGCCCAGCGGGTGCTCCCCGGTCAGCACGACCCGGGTCAGGTCGGGAGCGCCGGCCGCGGCCACGGCGAGGTTCTCGGCGAACTCCGGGCTCCCGATCAGCGCGGTCGCGCGCGAGTCACGGACCAGCACCGACAGCTCGCGACCGGTCAGCATCGTCGACGACGGGACGGGCACGGCGCCGATCCACATCGCGGCCAGGATCGCGGTGAACAGCTCCACGTCGTCGGTCATCACCAGCAGCACCCGCTGCTCGGGCCGCACCCCGATCGCGCGCAGCCCGCCTGCGACGCGGCGGACCTCGTCGGTGAGCTGGGCGTAGGTCAGCAGGCCGCGGGGATGGCGGACGGCGATCCGGTCGCCGTCCCCGGCGTCCACGCGGGTCCGGGTCAGGTACTCCGCGGCGTTGAAGAGTTCGGCCATGGTGGGTGGCTCCTGTGCCGTTCGGGGTGTGTGATGCTACACACGGACACCGGCGCGTCAACGGATCGTGGACGGTCTCGGTGTCTGGGTCACAGGCGGTGCGCCGAGTGCCCGGAATGTGATGACATGCGCTGAGGATCTCGGAGGTGACAGTGCTGTCAGCACCCCAGGCAACACCCCAGGCGCGGCCCTCGTCCGCGAGCGGCGGACCGGTCGCGATCGTCGGCCTGCGGCGGGAGCGGGAGGTGCTCACGGTCGCGCTCGCGACCGGGCGGCACGTCGTCCTGGAGGGCCCGCCCGGAACCGGCAAGTCGACGCTGCTGCACGCGATCGCCCGCGAGGGCGGGCAGCGGATGGTGTTCGTGGAGGGCAACGCCGAGCTCACCCCGGCGCGCCTGATCGGCACGTTCGACCCGTCGCAGGTGCTGGCCGAGGGCTACCGCCCGGACGCGTTCACCGACGGGCCGCTGCTCACCGCGATGCGCGGCGACGAGTCCGGTACCGGGGGTCTGCTCTACCTGGAGGAGATGAACCGGATCCCCGAGGAGACGCTCAACGTCCTGATCACGGTGCTCACCGAGGGCGAGATCACGGTCCCGCGCCTGGGGACGGTCCCGGCCGGGCCGGGGTTCCGGCTGATCGCCGCGATGAACCCGTTCGACGCGATCGGCACCGCCCGGGTCAGCCAGGCCATCGCCGACCGGATGTGCCGGGTCGTGCTCGGCTACCAGGACGAGCCGGCCGAACGCACGATCACCAGCGCGGTCAGCGGGGTCACCGGCCGGGCCACCGACCTGGC
Source organism: Pseudonocardia sp. KRD291 (assembly GCF_019263595.1). Taxonomy (GTDB): domain Bacteria; phylum Actinomycetota; class Actinomycetes; order Mycobacteriales; family Pseudonocardiaceae; genus Pseudonocardia. Next base: position 7,758 of record NZ_JADQDD010000247.1, read on the forward strand.
CGTCGGGCTCGCCCGGGCCACCCGCGAGCACCGCGACGTGCGGATGGGCTCGTCGGTCCGCGGCGCGATCGACCTGGCGCACGTGCTGACCGGCCTGGCCGGGCTGCGCGGCGAGGAGCCGTTCGGCCGCGAGACCGCCCGCGACGCCACCTACGCGGCGCTGTCCGGCCGGATCCGGATCGCCGACGGCGTGGACCGCACCCCGGAGTCGGTGCTCGACGAGCTCCTCGACACGTTCTGGCCACCGGACGCCGACGAGCCGACCGAGACCTCGGAGGACGAGTCGGGAAAAGCTGACGGCCCGCCGCCCTCCGGGGCGCCGGGCCAGGAGCAGGGCAAGAACCCGGGCAAGGACCGCGCGCAGTCCGGACGTAACGAGCGCACGCTGGGCCGCGCGGAGCTGGGGTCGCGCCACGACAGCTTCGACGACGTGTCCCCGGAGCTCGGGGAGCTCGACGACGCCGCGTTCGACGCCGCGATGGCGCAGGACCCGGAGGCGGCGGCCGCGCTGCTGGCCGACCTCGCGGTCGCCACCGACGCCGCGCTGCGCGCCCGGGCCCGGCGGCTGGCCGGGCGGGTGTTCATCCGCCTCGGACGGGTCGGGCCGGCGAAGGCCCGAGGCACCCGCAAGCTCGGGCCCCGCCGCGGCGGGGACGGCGACCTGGACCTCGACCGGACGCTGGACACCTGGCAGCCGGCGCACTCCTCGCGCCCCGGTGTGGACGACATCGTCACCCGGGACTGGACGGCGCACCGCCGCGCGCTCTGCCTGCTGGTCGACATCTCCGGGTCGATGCAGGGGCTCGCGGTCGCGTTGGCCGCGGTGTCGGCGGCCGGGGTCGTGCTGGCCTCGGAGAACAGCGGGACCCGCCTGCAGCCGGGTGTGCTGGCGTTCGGGTCCGGGGTGCGGACCCTGCAGCGCCAGGGTGTCGGGCGGTCGCCGGAGGCGCTGGTCTCGGAGCTGGTCGCGCTGCGCGGGCACGGCACCACCGACCTGTCCGCGGCACTGCGCGAGGCCTCGGTACAGCTGGCCGCGGCCCCGGCCCAGGAGCGCACGGTGGTGCTGCTCTCGGACTGCCTGCACACCGCAGGGGACGACCCGGTCACCGCGCTCGGCGGGATCGACCGGGTGCACGTGCTGCTGCCCCAGCCCGGCGAGCCGGACCCGGAGGCGGTGCGGGCGAGCGCGGCGCTGGCCGCGCGCGGGGGAGGGCTGTGCCAGACCGTGTCCCGTCTCGGTGACGTCGGACCGGCACTGACCCGCATCCTGGGGTAGGACACGGCTGCCTAGGCTCGGGTCCCATGGGGACCATCGTCAGCTTTCACGCCCATCCCGACGACGAGTCGATCGGCTCGGCCGGCACGCTCGCCAAGGCCGCGGCCGCCGGGCACCGCGTCGTGCTCGTGTTCGCCACCCGCGGCGAGCTGGGCGAGCCGGTGCCGGGCGTGCTGGCCGAGGGCGAGCAGCTCGCCGTCCGGCGCTCGGCGGAGTGTCACGAGTCCGCGAAGGCGATCGGTGCCGCGCGGGTGGAGTTCCTCGGCTACGTCGACTCCGGGATGATGGGCGAGCCCTCCAACGACGCCCCCTACTGCTTCTGGCAGGCCGGGGTCGAGCACGCGGCCAAGCGCCTCGCGGTGATCCTGGACGAGGAGGAGCCCGACGTCCTGACCACCTACGACGACAACGGCGGGTACGGGCACCCGGACCACATCCAGGTGCACCGGGTCGGCAAGCGCGCCGGTGAGCTCTCCGCGGTCCCGGTCGTCGCGCAGGGCACCAC
>NZ_JADQDD010000248.1 GCF_019263595.1 Pseudonocardia sp. KRD291
GCGTCCGGTCCCCGTGCGTCCGGTCCCCGTGCGCGCGGCCCGGACCGGGCCACCCGCGCATGGTTCCCGCACCGTGGTTCCGGCCGGAGAAGCGCCGGGCGCCACCGAGCATCCGCCGGACCGTGCACCACCCGGCCGCTCCCCCGGCGGCCGCGGCCAGCAGCGCGCACCCCACGTACGACGTCACGTCCATGCCGTCCTCCCGACCCCGTTGACGACCTGTTGCGTCGCCCGCGTTGACAGTAGGTGGGGCCACCGACAGAATTCGGCGCGTGACGTCGCCGAGCCCCCGATCCGGCCCGGCGACGACCCCGGGCCCCGGCCGGGCAGGCTCCGGCCGGGCAGGCTCCGGCCGGGCAGGCTCCGGCCGGGCAGGCGGGCGCCCTCCGCCGGTCGGCGGCCGGCCGCTGCTGCGAGCCGCCCGTCACGAGCGCGGCTGGTCCCAGGCCGACGCCGCCCGTGAGCTGTCCGCCCTGGCGGAACGCACGGGCGTCGCCGTCGCCGGGCCGGCGAGCCTGAAGACGCAGCTCTCCCGCTGGGAGAACGCCCACGCCGCACCCGAGCCGGAGTACCGCACGCTGCTCGGCGCCCTCTACGACCGCGACGCGGCCGGCCTCGGCCTCGTCCCCGGCGGCCCCGCCGCCGACCTCGCGGAGCCGCCGGGATCTCGGCCGGGATCACTGCCGGAATCACTGCCCGGCGCCCTCGCCGAGGCCGGGGCCCTGGACCCGACCGCGCTCGCGCTGCTACGCGAGCAGCTCGAGGCCACCGTCCGCCTCGATCACCGGCTCGGACCGGCCGGCGCCGCAGACGTCCTGGCGGCCCAGGTCGAGCGCCTGGTCGCGCTGGCCGACCACGTCCTGCCCGAGGAGATCCGCCGCGACGTCTGCACGGTGCTGGCCGAGGCCGCGCTCCTGGCCGGGGACCTGGAACGCGACCGGGCACGGGCCGGCGGGGCCTGGGCCCGCTACGGGACGGCCCGCGCGGCCGCGCACGAGGCCGGCCGGCCGGACCTCGCCGCGCGGGCACGGGCGGCGAGGGCCCGGCTGCTCCTCGACGCCGGGGAGCCGGACCGGGCCCGGACGCTCCTGGGCGACGCGGCCGACGAGTGGTCGGATCTCGTGCGCGCCGAGGCCGCGCTCCGGGCCCCCGGTGCGGCGCCGCCGGGCCCGGCGCCGGGCTCGGCGGCTCCCGACGGGTCCGGCGTCGCGGACGGGTCCGACATCCGGCCCGAGCAGCGGCGGACGGTCGACGCGGTCCGCCCCGCCATCGCGCTCGACGTCGACGTGCTCGCACACCGGCGGACCCTGACCCGCGCCGCGGCCGGCGACGCCCGGGCCCGTGTCTCGCTGGAGCGCACCACCACCGACGAGGACCGCCCGGTCCGGGCACGCGCCGAGGCGTCGGCCGCACTCGCCGCCGCGCTGCTGCGGGACGGCCGCCCGGCCGACGCGGCCGTGCACGCACGCCGCGCGCAGCTGCTGGCCATGCGGATCGGCGCCCCGCGGATCACCGCCCTGGCCGACACCGCCCTCGCCGACGCCGCCCTCGAAGCAGCCACCCCCGACCCGGCGTCGGCCGACCTCACCTCGGACGGCTCACCCGGCCGCGGGGCTCAGAGATCGGTCGCGCCGGCCCGCAGCTCGTCGGCGGCGGAGTAGGGGTCGAGCTCACCGGCCAGGACCCGGTCGGCCAGGGCCGGCAGTGCGGCGCCGCCGCGCAGGCCCTCCATCCGGGAACGCACCTGCTCCAGGCTGATCGCCTCGATCTCGCTCTGCGCCCGCCGCCTGCGACGTTCGCGCAGCGCGCCGGAGCCCTCGCTCCAGGCCCGGTGCTCGGTGACCGCGTCGGCGAGGCCGTCGACCCCCTCGGTGCGCGCCGCCACCATGGACAGCACCCGGGGCGTCCACGGCTCGGTACCGGTGGCGTGGTCCGACGCCGCGACGCCCTCCCGCAGGTGCAGCATGTTCTTCAGCTCGCGCACGGTCTGCCGGGCTCCGTCGCGGTCGGCCTTGTTCACCGCGAACACGTCGCCGATCTCCAGGATCCCGGCCTTGGCCGCCTGCACGCCGTCACCCATCCCCGGTGCCAGCAGGACCACGGTGGTGTCGGCCAGCCGCGCGACGTCGACCTCGGACTGGCCGACCCCGACCGTCTCGACCAGCACCACGTCGCAGCCGGCCGCGTCGAGCACCCGCAGCGCCTGCGGGGTGGCCCAGGCCAGGCCGCCCAGGTGCCCCCGGGTGGCCATCGACCGGATGAACACGCCGTCGTCGGTCGCGTGCTCGCCCATCCGCACCCGGTCGCCGAGCAGGGCACCGCCGCTGAACGGCGACGACGGGTCCACGGCCAGCACCCCGACCCGCAGGTCACGGCCTCGCAGCTCGGTGACCAGCGCCGAGGTGGTGGTCGACTTGCCCACCCCCGGCGCTCCGGTCAGCCCGACGATCTGGGCGTGACCCGCGTGCGGGGCCAGCGCCGCGGCCACCTCACGTAGCTGCGGGCTGGCGTTCTCCACCAGCGAGATCAGCTTCGCGACCGCCCGCTGCTGGCCCTCACGCGCCCGCGTGACCAGTTCCTGCGGGTCCTGGGCAGCGGGCACGTGAGCGTCTCCAGCGTCGTCGGTCCGGTGGGCCGGGGTCGGGTCAGGCCTTCGGCACGCGCACGATCAGCGCGTCGCCCTGACCGCCGCCGCCGCACAGTGCGGCCGCACCGACGCCGCCGCCCTGACGGCGCAGGCTCAGGGCCAGGTGCAGTGCGATCCGGGCGCCGGACATGCCGATCGGGTGTCCGAGCGCGATCGCGCCGCCGTCGACGTTGACCTTCTCCTCGTCGATCCCCAGCTTGCGGGTGGAGACGACCCCGACCGCGGCGAACGCCTCGTTGATCTCGACCAGGTCGAGGTCCGAGGGCGAGATGCCCTCCTTCTCGCAGGCCTTGGCGATCGCGTTGGCCGGCTGCTCCTGCAGGCTGGCGTCCGGGCCGGCCACCACGCCGTGCGCGCCGATCTCGGCCAGCCAGCTCAAGCCGAGCTCCTCCGCCTTGGCCTTGCTCATCACCACGACCGCGGCGGCGCCGTCGGAGATCTGCGAGGACGAGCCCGCGGTGATCGTGCCGTCCGAGGAGAAGGCCGGCTTGAGCTTGCCCAGGCCCTCGGCCGTGGTGTCGCCGCGGATGCCCTCGTCGGCGCTGAAGGTGACCGGGTCGCCCTTGCGCTGCGGGATCTCGACCGGGGCGATCTCCTCGTCGAACACGCCGTTCCCGGCGGCCTTCGCGGCGCGCTGGTGCGAGCGGGCGGAGAACGCGTCCTGGTCCTCGCGGGTGATGTCGTACTTGGCGTTGTGCTTCTCGGTCGAGGCACCCATCGCGACCTGGTCGAACGCGCAGAACAGGCCGTCGTAGGACATGTGGTCGGTCAGCGTGGTGTCGCCGAACTTGGTGCCCTCGCGGGACTTGGTGAGCATGTGCGGGGCCTGGGTCATCGACTCCTGGCCGCCGGCCACCACGATCTCGAACTCGCCGGCGCGGATCAGCTGGTCGGCGAGCGCGATCGCGTCGATGCCGGAGAGGCAGACCTTGTTGATGGTCAGGGCCGGGACGTCCATCGGGATGCCGGCGTTGACCGCGGCCTGGCGCGCCGGGATCTGGCCCGCACCGGCGGTGAGCACCTGCCCCATGATCGTGTACTCGACCTGCTCGGGGGCCACACCTGCGCGCTCGAGCGCGGCCTTGATGGCGACCCCACCGAGCTGGGCGCCCGAGAAGCCCTTCAGCGAGCCGAGCAGCCGGCCCATCGGGGTACGGGCCCCGGCGACGATCACGGTTCCGGACACGGCGTCCTCCAGCAGCATCGATGGCGAAGAATGTGCGGACACGATACCCACCGATCCGGCCCTGCAGACGGGTCGAAAGGCGGGGGTGAGCAGCCGCACACACGGTACGCAGGGCCCGCTCCACGCGGCTACCCACGAGTAGGCACGCTACATTCTGCCCTCATGGCACCCACTGACGAGTTGACGTCCCTGGTCGTGGCCGTGGACCACGTCGGGATCGCGGTTCCCGACCTGGACGAGGCGATCCGCTTCTACGCCGACACCTTCGGGCTGGTCTCGACCCACGAGGAGACGAACACCGAGCAGGGCGTCCGCGAGGCGATGCTCGCCCCGCCGGGCGGCTCCGACACGATGGTCCAGCTGCTCGCACCGCTGGACGAGAACTCGACGATCGCGAAGTTCATCGGCCGCAACGGCCCCGGGATCCAGCAGGTCGCGTACCGCGTCCGCGACGTCGCCGCGGCCGGCGACGCGCTGCGCGCCAAGGGCCTGCGGATGCTCTACGAGCAGCCGCGGCGCGGCACGTCGGACTCGAAGGTGAACTTCGTGCACCCCAAGGACGCCGGCGGCGTGCTCGTCGAGCTGGTGGAACCGGCCGGCGCCACGCACGGGTAGACCGGCCCGGACCTGCCCGAACGACGGTGGCAGGGGTCGGTGGCATCCATCACGATGACCGCTGGTCCCTACCCTCGTATCCTCACCGGGTACCATACTGCGCAGTAACTTGTGGTATCCCAAGCAAACGACCGCCGACTCCCAGCAATGTTGCCCATCGGAGGCCAGCCGTGAAGGACATCCGCGACGCCATCCTCGCCGAGGAGTTCGACAGCGTCGGCAAGCTCGACGTGCCCGACCACTACAACGGGGTCACGGTGCGGGCCGAGGACGCCGAGATGTTCTCCGGCCTCGCCGCCCGGGACAAGGACCCCCGCAAGAGCCTGCGGCTCGAGGAGGTCGCGACCCCCGAGCTCGGCCCGGGAGAGGCACTGGTCGCGGTGATGGCCAGCGCCATCAACTACAACACCGTGTGGACCTCGATCTTCGAGCCGGTCTCGACGTTCAGCTTCCTGCGTCGCTACGGCAAGATGTCGCCGCTGGCCAAGCGGCACGACCTGCCCTACCACGTGGTGGGCTCGGACCTGGCCGGCGTCGTCGTGCGCACCGGGCCCGGCGTGAACACGTGGAAGGCGGGCGACCGGGTCGTCGCGCACTGCCTCTCGGTCGAGCTGGAGAGCCCGGACGGGCACTCCGACACGATGATGGACCCGGAGCAGCGGATCTGGGGCTTCGAGACCAACTTCGGCGGGCTCGCCGAGCTGGCGCTGGTCAAGTCCAACCAGCTGATGCCCAAGCCGGAGCACCTGAGCTGGGAGGAGGCGGCCGCCCCCGGGCTGGTGAACTCCACCGCCTACCGGCAGCTGGTCTCGCGCAACGGCTCGGACATGAAGCAGGGCGACACCGTCCTGATCTGGGGCGCCTCCGGTGGCCTGGGCTCCTACGCCACCCAGTTCGCGCTCAACGGCGGCGCCACGCCGATCTGTGTCGTCTCCTCGCCGGAGAAGGCCGAGATCTGCCGCAAGATGGGCGCCGAGCTGGTCATCGACCGCAACGCCGAGGGCTACAAGTTCTGGTCCGACGAGAGCACGCAGGACCCCAAGGAGTGGAAGCGCTTCGGGGCCAAGATCCGTGAGCTGACCGGCGGCGACGACCCGGACATCGTGTTCGAGCACCCGGGCCGCGAGACGTTCGGGGCGAGCGTCTACGTCGCCCGCAAGGGCGGCACGATCGCGACCTGCGCGTCCACCTCGGGCTACATGCACGAGTTCGACAACCGCTACCTGTGGATGAACCTCAAGCGGATCGTCGGCTCGCACTTCGCGAACTACCGCGAGGCGTGGGAGGCCAACCGGCTGATCGCCAAGGGCATGATCCACCCCACGCTGTCGCGGGTGTACCCGCTGGCCGAGACCGGCCAGGCGGCCAACGACGTGCACCAGAACCTGCACCAGGGCAAGGTCGGCGTGCTGGCCCTGTCCCCGGAGGAGGGCCTGGGCGTGACGAACCCGGAGCTGCGCGAGCAGCACCTACAGGCGATCAACCGCTTCCGCGGCGTCTGAGAACCGGCTTCCGCCGACACCGCGAGGGCCCCCTCCGCTCACCCGGAGGGGGCCCTCGCCTGTGTTCGGTATGAACCACACCGCGTCCGGCCGCGTACACACCGCAATGACACACGACGACGGTACGGTGGGGCACATGGCCGGTGACCAGCACGCTCCCGTTCCCCGGACCGGATTCACGATCACCCGGCGGGGTTATGACCAGCTCCAGGTGGACAGCCATCTGCGCCGGCTCGACGCCGAGGTGCGGATGCTCGCGGCGGACCGCGACGCGGCCGTCGCGCAGAACGCGAGACTGGGACGCGAACTCGACGACGCCCGGACCCGCGCGGAGGCTCTGCAGCAGCAGGTGAACCGTCTCGCCGGGCCTCCGCAGAGCATCCAGGGCATGAGCGAACGCCTGCGGTCGATGCTCCGGCTGGCCGAGGACGAGGTCGCCGAGATGCACGCCCGCGCGGACTCGGAGATCGCCGAGCAGCGCCGCGCGGGCGAGGAGCACGCCCGCCAGGTCGTGACCGACGCCCGCGCCGAGGCCCAGCGCCTCATCGCCGACGCCGCGGCCGACTCCGAGCGGTCGGCGTCCGAGCTGGTGGCCGAGCGGGCCGCGGTCGGCGAGCTGCGCAGCACCACCGAGCGCGAGCTCGCCGAGCACCGCGAGAGCACCGAGCGCGAGCTCGCCGAGCTGCGGGAGCGGACCGAACGGGAGACCACCGAGCTCCGGGAGACCGTCGAGCGGGAGGTCGCGGAGCGCGAGTCGGAGAGCGCGCGGCGGATCCGGGAGGCCGAGAGCGCCTCGGAGGCCGAGCGCACCCGGCTGGACGCGGATTCCGAGACGAACCGGGTCACCGTCGAGGGCGACTTCGAGATCGCGATGGACCAGCGCCGTCAGGAGGCTCTCGGCGCCCTGTTCGCCGAGCGGGACACGCTGGCCGAGGAGAACGAGCGCTCCCGCCGCGTCGCGGCCGAACAGGCGCAGCGCACCCGCAGCGAGGCCGAGGAGCAGGCCCGTCGCACCCAGGCCGACGCCGAGGGCACGGCCACCCAGATCGTCGAGGCCGCGCAGCGCAAGGTCGAGGAGCTGACCGCCCTGCGCGGGCAGGTCGCCGACCAGCTGCGCCGCAGCCGGGCCACCATCGACGCCGAGCTGGGCGTGCTGGGCGGGCCGGCCGGGGCCCGGCATGCCGACGTCGCCGCCGGTGCGTCCGCGGCCGAGGGGGCCACGGAGAACGGGAACGCGAACGGGACCGCTGCCGACGGCGCCGTCCCGGAGCAGGACGGGCGGCCCGCACGGCCGTCCCCGGCCCCGCGTTCGACCGCTCGCGTCGGGAGCTGACACCCCGGCCCCAAGGCTCCCGGGCTCAGCGCCTGCGGAACCCCGGCCGTCGGCGCTCCCGGGCGTTCCAGCAGGGCAGGTGCCAGTGCCTGCGGTCCTCGACGCCGCCGTACCCGTCGGCCGGCCAGGCGACCACGTGCCCGGTGCCCGCTGCCACGAGCTGCTCGCACCCCGGGCAGCGGTAGTCCTTGACCGACGACCCGCCCGGCACGTGCCGGACGTTCCACTCGCCGTCGCGGCCCGACTCGCGCCGGGTGACCATCGCCCCGCCGAGCGGCGGCGGCACGGGTCGGCCCCGCCCGCGCTCGGCGGGGCGGGGCCGTCGTCCGCGTGCCATCGCGCTACTTCCGGGCGTAGTCCCGGAACCCGTGGCCCGTCTTGCGGCCCAGGCGTCCGGCGGTGACCAGGTGCTCGAGCAGCGGCGCCGGGGCGAACCCGGACTGGCGGAACTCGGAGTAGAGCGAGCGCTCGATGGCCAGCGACACGTCCAGGCCGACGACGTCGAGCAGCTCGAAGGGCCCCATCGGCAGCGCGCAGCCGGTCTTCATGGCCGCGTCGATGTCGTCGGCGGTGGCGTAGTGCGCCTCGAGCATCTTCACCGCGTCGTTGAGGTACGGGAACAGCAGCGCGTTGACGATGAACCCGGCGCGGTCCCCGCAGCTCACCGGCACCTTCTTGAGCTTCTGGCAGACGTCGAGGACGGTCGCCGCGGCGTCGCGCGAGGTGCCGATCGTGGAGACCACCTCGACCAGCTTCATCGCCGGCGCCGGGTTGAAGAAGTGCATGCCGATCACGTCACCGGGCCGCGAGGTGGCCGCGGCGCACTCGACGACCGGCAGCGACGACGTCGTGGTGGCCAGGATCGCGCCCGGCTTGCAGATCTCGTCCAGGGCGCCGAACATCGCCCGCTTGACGTCGAGCTCCTCGGCGACGGCCTCGACCACCAGGTCGACGTCGGCGAAGTCCTCGAGCGCGGTGGTGCCGGAGATCCGGGCCAGGATCGCGTCCCGGTCGGCCTCCTCGAGCCGGCCGCGGGCGACCGACTTGTCCAGCGACTTGCGCACGGTGCCGATCGAGCCCTCGACCTTGGAGTCGCTGCGCCCGCGGACCAGCACGTCGTAGCCGGCCTTGGCGAACACCTCGACGATGCCGCTGGCCATGGTGCCGGTGCCGACGACCCCGACCCGGCCGACCTCGCGCACGGTCGCGTCCTCGGGGATCGTCGCGGACGGGGTCAGCTTGTCCGCCACCACCGAGGAGGAGTGCGCGGCCTCGTAGGTGTAGAAGCCGCGCCCGGACTTCCGCCCGAGCAGGCCAGCCGTGATCATCTGCTTGAACACCGGGGCCGGCGCGTGCAGCAGGTTGCGCGACTGCGCGTACATCGTCTCGAGGATCTCGTAGGCGGTGTCCAGGCCGATCAGGTCGAGCAGCGCCAGCGGGCCCATCGGGTAGCCGCAGCCGTAGCGCATGCCGGCGTCGAGGTCCTCGCGGCTGGCGTAGGACTCCTCGTACATCCGCGCGGCGTGGTTGAGGTAGCCGAACAGCAGCGCGTTCGCGATGAAACCGGCGCGGTCGCCGATCACGACGGCGACCTTGTCCAGCGACTCGGCGAACGCCTTCACGTCGTCGACCACGTCCGGCTCGGTGACCACGGTGCGCACCAGCTCGACGAGCTTCTGCACCGGCGCCGGGTTGAAGAAGTGCATCCCGACGACCTTGCCCGGTCGGCCGGTACGCACGGCCAGCTCGGTGACCGAGAGCGACGAGGTGTTCGAGCAGAGGATCGTGTCCTCGCCGACCACCTTGTCGACCTCGGCGAACAGCTCCGCCTTGGCGTCGAGGCTCTCCGGGATCGCCTCGACCACCAGGTCGGCGCTCGCCAGGTCGGCCAGCGAGGTCGAGACGGTGATCCGCCCGATCAGCTCGTCGGCCTGCTCCTGGGTCAGCTTCCCCCGCGTGACCGCACGGGAGGTGGACGCCTCCAGGTGCGCGCGGCCCCGCTCGCCCGCGGCCGCGTCGACCTCCACCGCGACGACCGGCAGGCCGCTCCGCGCGAAGACCTCCACGATCCCCGCACCCATGGTGCCCAGGCCGACAACCCCGACCGTCCGGAACTCGCGTGCCACGCTGCAAACCTCCATGTTCGACGTCCGATCGCGCGTGATCCTGCCATCCAGGCACTACCCATAGGTAACTCCGGCCACCCTTGAGGCCAGGCCCACAGTGCGCCGCACCCCTCCGCGTCGTGGAGCCA
>NZ_JADQDD010000249.1 GCF_019263595.1 Pseudonocardia sp. KRD291
TCAGGTAGCAGCGGATGATCTCCTGGGCCTTCTGCGCCCAGAACTGGGCCCGGTCGGTCCCGGACGCGGCGCCACCGCCGCGGACCAACGCCCACGCCCGCCGGTCGGCCACGGCCTGATCGGCGCACCCGGAGATCGGGTCCCAGCTGAACGTGTTGGCCAGGGTCCCGAGCCCGGTCGGGTTGAACACGTACACCGGGCCCTGCCGGGCACGCAGCGCCATGGTGGCCTCGGCCAGCTCCGGCTTCGTTGACGGTGCGACGACCGCGCCCGGGGCGTCGAGCAGGAGCCGGATCAGGTATTGGGTCTTGCCGGAGCCCTGCGGGCCGAGGATCCCGATCCCGCGCGCCCACGGGCTGTAGACGGGGCGGCGGCGCAGGTGCCGGGGCCCGGACACCAGCCGGCCGGCCTCCCACCCGGACACGTTCACCGGGTGCCGCCACGGGTCCCGGTCGGCCCAGGTCCCCGCGGCGTGCTTGCGGACGGCTTCCGCGCTAGCGGCCGCGGCGAGGTCCTGGGCGTCGAGCCAGCCGGTAGGGCCGCCGAGCTCGCGCCGGAACCGGCGCCGCGGTTCGAAGTAGAAGCGGTGATGCGCGGCCGCGGCCGCGGTGGCCACCGATCCCGCGGCCGCGCCGGCCAGGGCGAGGGAATCCAGCAGCGGCCAGGTGCTCGTCCCGGCCAGCAGCGCGGAACCGGCGGTGGCGGCCAGGCCGAGGCCGCCAGCCTTGGCCTGGGTGGAGCGGACTTCGTGCTCGGTATGCATCGGCGTGCTCTCCCTGAGTCTGTCGATATCGGCGGGCGGCGGGTGTGAGTAGGTCAGCTGGTGGAGGCGGTCTGCGTCCGTCGTGCCCCCGACCGGTCGCGGGCCGTCTCCCCGGGCAGGAAGGCGCGGACCTGGTGGTGGATTCGGTCGAGCTGCCCGTGCAGCACCGGGCCCAGCTCGCGGACTCGGGTCGGCACCCGGAGCCCGACCGCCCGCAGGGCCAGGGCCGCGACCAGCGACCACGACGTCCAGATCAGGACGGTCAGAACGGCGTGCACGGCAGGGACCAGCAGCGCCGCAACCGCGACCGCGATGAGGACCAGCGCGGGAGCTCGGAGCCGGCGCAACCCGCCGCGGGCCGATGGCCCGTCGTTGAAGCCGATTGCACGCATCAGGACCACCCCGCCCGCGCCGGCAGGGCCAGCACCATCGCCCCGCCGGTCGGCTCGTCCAGTTCGGCGGGCGACGTCGCGGTGGAGGCAGCAAGAGTGGTTTGAGCGGCGGCGAGGAGCCGGCGTCCGTTGCGCGGTGAGCAGCGGTAGAGCGCCGCGGCCTGAGCGCCGGTGACCGGCGCGCCGCTGGCCAGGAGCTCGGCCAGCTCCATCACCCGCGTGTCGGGGTGACCGGCGGTGCTGGCTCGGTTCTCGTCGGTGACGGGCCGGGGCGTGGTGTGCTCTGGTCGGGGGCTAGCGTGCGGGGCATTCGGGCCGGTCGTGTTGACCTCGGCGGGCGGCGGCTCGGCCCGGATCTCGCCAGGTTCCACCGCAGCCGCGACCTCACCCCCCGAGGGCCTGTCGGCCGCGGTGGAACCCGCCTGCTGCCCTCGCCCGGCGGCGGCGTGCACGGCGTCGCTGAGGGCCTCCCGGAGCCCGGTCACGGCCTCAGCGGCGACGAACACCACCAGCGGCGGTACCGAGTGCAGCACCACCTGCGACGGGATCCCGTGTGCCCACGCTGACCAGGTGTTCATGATGTAGGTCGCGGCGAGGGTGCCCCAGCGGGCGCGGCGGACCCACGGGCCGGTGCGGACCTGCCAGCGGGCGGTGACCTGCTCGGCGCGCAGGACCGCGATCAGGACCAGCGACACCATCGGGTCCAGTGCCCACGCCGCCACCCACGGTGTCGACCAGGGCGGGGCTCCGGCGGCGGCGAAGGTCTGGACGTTGGTCATGGTGAACCCGAGTCCGAGCACGATCCCCGACCACATCAGCCGGTCCACCTGCATCCGGACCCGCTCCACCCGTAGGGCGATCACGTCCGGGTCGGTGGACAGCGCCCGCACCCGCGCGGCCCGGGCGGCCTCGACGGCCAGCCGCTGCGCCGGCCCGTTGTCCTGGCCGGGCTGCTCAGGCGGCTGCATCGCGCACCTCCACCGTCGCGGCGGCGAGCTCGGGGAAGGCGCAGTCGACGCACACCCCGAGCGAGGTCTGCAGGCAGTAGCCGACGTCGCGGGCACAGGCCGGGCACCAACGGCGGGCGGCAAGCGCGAGCCCGACCGCGACCAGCTGGGCCGGGGTCGGGACCCGCTTGGCGACCAGCTCGGCGCGGTCCCAGAGCAGCGCCCGGACTTCGTGGCGGCGGTGGCGCCACACCACCTGCGCCACCGGCGCGGCGCCCCCGGGGGCGAGGTCGGCGGCGCGCATCTGGCGGCGGGTGAGCAGCCCGGCCGGGGCGTGCCCGTAGCGCCAGGTGGGGAGCCCGTTCTGCTCCCAAGCCAGGGGCTGGAAACTCCACCGGTCGGTGTCGAGGCCTCGGCGTCGCCGCGGCCCGCTCACGCCACTGCCCCTGTCGGCTCGGTCCGGGCCGGGCGGGCCCGCTCGGCCCGGATTTCGCGGCGCTGTGCAGCGGTCAGCCCGCCGGCCACCCCGTAGGGCAGTGCCATCTCCAGGACCTCGGCTCGGCAGGCCTGCAGCAGCGAGCAGCGCCCGCACACCGCCAGGGCGGCCCGCTCCCCCGCCGTCGGCGCCTGCCCGGGGCGCACGGACTCCTCGAGCGGGAACATGCGGTCCGGGTCGGCCGCGCACAACACTCGGCTGGTCGATGCCGCCGAGGCGGCGGCTGGGAACCTGGTCATGGGTCGTCTCCCTCGCAATGGGATGAGTACGGCCCAGGCCTCGGCGGGGCCCTAATCCCCGCCGAGGCCACCCCGGAACCGATCCGGGACGGGCCGCAGGTTCGTTCGCCGCAGCGGCGGGACCGCCGCGGGTCGAGCTACTTAGCCGAGGCCTGCACTACGGAGCCGCCCTGGTCGCCGAGCCAGCCGGCGACCTCGGCCACAGCGCCGGGAAGGCCGGCGCCCAGCGGAGTCGTGCAGAACAGGACGACGCCGACGACGCCGAAGAACAACGCCGGCAACGCCGCCCGAGCCTTCGCGCAGATGACCGTCCCGATCAGCGAGAACACGATCAGTGCCGCAACTACGTCCATGACGTTCGCTCCTCGGTCATCGCGGCCTGACGGCCATCTGTGGTTGTGGCCTCAGCCACACCTAGAAGCTAACAGTTGTCCGAAACATCGGTCAACTGTTTGTTTGCGATTGTGAACGCGCAGCTCAGTACTCCTTGCATCTGGTTGGTTCTGTCCGCCGCTGGTAGCGTCGTCGGCGACCTGATGAACCCAGTAGCTGGGAGACGCATCGATGCCGGCCACCCGCCGCGCGCTGGCCGCTGAGGCCAAGCACCTGCAGATCGCGCGCCAGCTGCGCGCGGAGATCGACGCCGGGGTGCTGCGCGACGGCCAGGCCCTGCCCTCCACCCGAGCCCTGGCCCAGGAGTGGGGCGTCAGCAACTACACGGTCAGCCAAGCCCTGGCCCAGCTGACCGAGGACGGGCTGATCGCCACCCGAGACCGCGCCGGGAGCGTCGTCACCGCCCCACACCAGATCGGGCTCCCCCGCCACGGCACGCCGCGGGTCGTGCTGATCGGCGGCTACGCCGGCTCCGGGAAGAGCGAGCTTGGCCGGATCCTCGCCCGCGCCACCGGCTGGCCGATCCTGGATAAGGACACGCTGACCCGCCCGGTCGTCGAGGTCGCCCTGGCCGCACTGAACGAACCCACGCACGTGCGTGAGTCAGAGACCTACCTGAGCACCGTGCGGCCCGCGGAGTACGAGGCCCTGGTCGCCGCGATCACCGAGAACCTCGAGTGCGGGGTGTCGGTCATCGCCACCGCGCCGTTCCTGCGCGAGTTCGCCAACCAGGCCTGGCTCGACCGGCTCACTGCCACCACCGAGGGCCTCGGCGCGAGCACCCGCCTGGTCTGGGTCTACTGCGACGAGGACTCGATGCTGACCTACCTGCGGCGTCGCGGCGCCGCCCGCGACGCCGCCAAGCTCGCCGGCTGGGCGGGCTACCTCCAGGGTATCGACCTCGACCGGCGCCCGCTCGGCGACCACACCGTCATCGACAACAGCCAGGGCGGCCCGCCCCTGCAGGCCCAGGCCCACCAGCTGCTCCGCACGCTCACCGGGTCCGCGAGCGAGGGCTGATCCTGTGCCCGGCTGGCAGTCGGACGGGCGGGGCCTCGTGCTGTTCGGACCGCCCGCGGCGGGCAAGGACACCGTCACCGCCGCGCTCACCACGCTCGACCCGAGACACGAGCACTTCCAGCCGCTAAAGGCCGGTCCGGGGCGCACCAGCGGATACCGGATGAGCAACCCGCGAGACCTCGACCGGCTCCGCGCCCGCGATGGCGTCGTCTGGACCACCCGCCGGTACGGGGCCCAGTACGTCGTCGATGTGCACGGGCTCGCTGCAATCCTCGACCGCGGACGGGTGCCCATCCTGCACTTGGCCGAGCCCGCCGCGCTCGACGAGCTCGCGGTCCGGTTCCCGGACATCGCCTGGCACGTAGTCTTGCTCAGCTGTCCACGCGACGTCGCGGAACAGCGCATCCGCGCCCGCGCCACCGGCGACGCAGCTGCCCGCCTGGCCGCGTACGACGCTTTCCAGGCACTCGAGCACGTCGACCAGCGCGTAGACACCGCGGCGCTGACCCCCGAGCAGGCCGCCGCGGCGATCGCCGCCTCGAGCGCGGTCGCGCGGCCACGGTGAGAGTCCTGGTCAGCGACGAACCCGCCGACGCGATTGGCGTCGCCCTGCTGCGCGAACTCCACGGCGTCGACGTCCTGCTCTACGACCCCGACCGGCCCGCCACCGCGCCGCGCGGGAACGTCCTGATCCCGCCGTACCACCGCAGCCGCCGAGCCCTCACCCTGTTCGAACACCAACCCGAGCTGCAGCACGTCCAGCTGCTCTCCGCCGGCGCCGACCGCTGGGAACCACACCTCCCGGCCGGTGCCGGGCTCACCACCGCCGCCGGTGCGCATGCCAGCCCGGTCTCCGAATGGATCCTGTCCGCCCTGCTCATCCTGTTGCGGCGCTGGCCCGCCCTGCTCCGTCACCAGGACGCCAGCGTCTGGGCGCACGACCTCGTCCAGGCCGACACCCTTGCAGGCAAGCGGGTTCTGATCGTCGGGGCCGGACACATCGCCCGCGCCACCGCGACCAAGCTCGCCGCTTTCCAGGCGAGCGCCACCCTAGTCGGCCGGACCCGCCGCGACGGCGTGCACGGGGCCGACGAGCTGCACGAACTGCTGTCCCGCCACGACGTCGTCGTCGTCGCCGCACCGCTGACTGAGCACACCCGCGGTCTCATCGACGCCCAGGCCCTCGCCGCGCTGCCCGACCAGGCGATCCTCATCAACGCAGGCCGCGGCCCCATCGTCGACACGACTGCGCTAGTCACCGCCATCCAGGCAGGACGGCTCCAGGCCGCCCTCGACGTCACTGACCCCGAGCCACTGCCCACCGACCACCCGCTGTGGCAGCTCGACGGCGCCCTGATCAGCCCACACACCGCCCGCACCGTCCCCGGCACCGCAGAGGCCTGCTATCGGATCGCCGCCGACCACATCGAGACACTCGGTCGTGCGAAGGCGTAGCCGCGAGAACGGGTGGTGCTCGCCTCCCGGTTCCGCTCGCCAGACAACCTCCGTACGTACTGGGAGGCGCGTGAGATCCTCCGCAGCATCGCCGGCGGTTACCGAGACCTCCCCCAATCCGGCTGAACCGAGTCTTTCTCTATGGGATAGGCGGCGTGTCGCCGCGGCATCAGGGGTGATCTCCGGTAGAAATCCCGCATGCAGCAGACGTCCCCAGCACCGAAGCCGAAGGCCCGTCGCGGTCGTCCCCCCAAGGGCGAGCGTGTCGGAACCTTCGTCTCGCTCCCTGTGGAGCTGCGCAAGGCCGCCGAGGCGATCGCTGAGCGCGAAGGCCTCCCGCTCGGGGATGTCATCACAAGGATCGTCGCCGAGGGTCTTGGGATCCCGGCGCCGGCCTACTGCTACCCGGCCACCCAACAGCAGCAGGAGTTGCCGCTGACGAAGGCCTCGTAACGAGAACGAGGCGGCCCCTGTAGCGAGGGGCCGCCTCGGTTCGCTCTCGCGTCTTCGGTCCTGCAACCGAGTTGACGCCGTTGCTCCGGCGGGCCGGAGCGATTTCCCCCCAACCAAGAAGGGGCGCTTTCGCGTGTCCAGGATACATCCTGGGCCGGATGCAGCGCGACCACGACACGGGGCCACCTCGTCATGCCCGGGCACGAGTCCGGGAACCGGGTGGTGCCTGCCCTGCTACGAGCAGGGCGCGTTCACCCTCGCATCCGGCCCCGACAACACCAGCTGTGTCATGCACGGTGCACTGCTCCAACACCAGCCGCCAGACCCGCGCGGCTACGGCATCCGCGCCGGCGCCGGGCCCCGGCGTGCCCCGCGCGGCCGCGCCGCCCGCACCATCGAGCGCGGTGGCCCGACCACGGGCCCGGGCCGGCCCCCGCGGCCGCGGGCTCGGCAGCGGGCCACTGACCGGGCGATGGCGCGCGGGCTGCAGCGAGCCCGGCACCGCCTCCGCTGCGGCGGCTGGGCACCCCACCCGGGGTGGCGGCACTTCATCGAGGCCGGATGGAGGGTGCTCACAGAGCAGGTCGAGGCCCGTGCCGCCGTTGCTGAGCTTGTCGATGCCGAGGAATGGCGCGTCGACAAGCGCCGCGCCTGGACAGCGATCCTCTTTCAGCTGGTGTGCGCGATGGACTGGGAGACGGGCCTCGTCACCGCGGTCACCGCGGACCGGCTCGGCGCGGCCGGGGACCGCGCTCCCCGCACCGTCTCCCGCGTGATGGCCTGGGCCCGCGAGGCGGGCTTGGTCGTCGTCGTCGAGCACGCCGCCTCAGCCGAGTTCCTCGGCACTGACCACGGCCGGACCCCGACCTACGCGTTGGTTACCGGCCGTCCCCTCCCAGCCCCATCGGCTGGCGCGGCGCAGGGTTCCGAGTCGACATCCGCGCAGCTCAAGATACTTGTGGATGAAAATGGCGACCTCCCCAAATCTCTTGTTGAGAACAACCCCTTGAACGGCAGACGGCTAGAGCACCCGGACACCAGCAAGCACCACTGGCCTCTGTTCCAGATCCCCAAACACGGTCCAGAGCGGACCGAAGCAACCCGGCGGGTCCTGCACCGTCTCGGGCTGCAGCCAGGCGGGCGGTGCCCGATCCCACTCTGGCGGGCCCGCGCCCTGCTGTGCTGGTGGTGGCACGCCGGCGGCAGCCCCGCCGGACTGCTCTGGGCTATCGACCACCACCCAGACCGTCCCGACCGCGACCGGGGCGACGCGTTGCGCGGCGCCCGGGACCCGCTACGCGTGCTGGGCCACCGGCTCGCGCCGTGGCGCGGACGCGTACGCGAACTCCCGGCCCCGGTCACCGGCCTTCGTGGGAACTGGACTGAGCGAACCCGGCAGCCCACCGCGAGTGGCCCGGCCGGAGCCACCCCCATGGTCATGGAGCCAGCCCCTAGTACGGCAGCGACCCGCGTTGCCGCGCAGGCCGCTCTGGCCGAGCACCTCGCGCAGCTTCGGCTCCGGCGCACATGACGCCCGCCGCGCGGGCCAGCGCTCGGTGGCAACCGGGTGCCACGCGGTGCGGTCAGGCCGGCCGGGATCCTCGGGCCAGGACCTCACGGGCGGCGCTGAGATGGCGCTGGCTCTCAGCCAGAACCTGACCCAGGTGCCCGTCGCCGCCGTCGGGAAGGACCCGGTCCAACGCTCCTAGCGCATTGTCGACGTAGCCGAGCACGTCAAGCGTCGTCGTAGCCAACCGCTGCTCCGGATCGACCGGCGCCGGTGTCCGCGCCGCACGCCCGGCGCCGGTGGCGCGGACCGGGGTGGCCGGCTCGTTGGCAACCTGGTTGCCAGACTCAGCGGGCCCAGGCTGCGGCGTCGGCGTGGCAACCGGGTTGCCACGCGCGGCTCCAGTCGCGGCCGGTTCCTGCGTCTCGAGGTACGGCGGACCCGCGGCGAGCCGGGCCCGCTGATCCTCGTCCGGCAGCCCGCCGAGCCGGCGTCCGGTCTTGATGGGGAGGTAGCCATCGCGCAACAACGCCTGGAACTCCGGGATCAGCTTGAGCAGTTCCACCCGCTGCTGCACGTAGGTGTGCGACTTCCCGATCGCCTCACCGACCGAACGGAATGTCTCCCCCTCCCGGGCCAGACGCCGCCGCAGGTGCTCGGCCTCCAACAGCGGCGGCAGGTCCTTGCGCTGGAGGTTCTCGATCAGGATCCGGTCCTCGAACGCCTCCGGGGTATCCAGATCCGCGGCCACCCGCACCTCGAGCGCGGACCGTCCTGCCACCCGCGCCGCGGCGAGTCGCCGGTTCCCGACGATCACCACCCACGGCGCCGGCCCGAGATGCCCGGTCTGCTCGGGGAACACCTGCAGGTACTGCTCGCGGGCCACGACCACCGCCGGCTGCAGCTGCCCGACCCGGGACAAGGTCTCCGCGAGCTCTTTGACCTCCGGGTCGTCGTGCTCATAGCGCGGGTTCTGCGGGTTCGCCTGCGCCTCGTCGAGGCGCAGGCTCGTCGGGTGCGCCATCCGGCTCCGCAACGCGTCCCGCGCAGCCGAGGTCCCGGACGGGCGCCGCGACTCCATCGCCGCGAAGTCCTTCTTCGCCACGATCACTCACCCCCGGCCGAGGTGAGCTGCGGCTCCGCGGTCAACGGCTCCAGATCCGGCAGCCCGATCCACGCCTGTTCCGGGCTCAGGCCCGCGGCGACGTCGAGGCGCAGTGCGATCCGACGGTAGGCCTGCGCGATCGGCGCCGTGGGCTTGTAGTCGACCACGGTCTCCCCACTGAGCCACGCCTCCTCCACCACCGCCGCCAGCGGCAGGTGCGCCAGCACCGGCAACGCCGGCACCCCAGGATCTTCCGGGGCTCCGTACTGCTCGAGCTGCGCCATCTTGTATTTCGCGATCCCCGACAGCGGCCGCCTGTAGATCCCCGGCACCAGCCCGTAGAGCTCGCGGCGAGGCAGCTGCAGCTCCTCTTCCACCACCGCGACCTGCTCGATCAGCAGCCGCAGCGCCCGCAGCGACGTGTTGTTCGGCTGCACCGGCACCACCAGCCCGTCCGCCGCGACGAGCGCGGTGTCGGTGAGGATGTCCAGCGAGGGCGGGCAGTCGATCAGCAC
Organism: Pseudonocardia sp. KRD291; assembly: GCF_019263595.1. Lineage (GTDB taxonomy): Bacteria > Actinomycetota > Actinomycetes > Mycobacteriales > Pseudonocardiaceae > Pseudonocardia. The sequence goes on from NZ_JADQDD010000249.1 coordinate 9,286, forward strand.
GTGGTCGTAGAGGCCTTCCGGCAGCCGCTCCAGCAGCCGGGCCAGCTTCGATTCCGGAGCCCGCCCCGAGTAGAGCTTGCGCACCACCAGGAACATCGACACCGACGTCGGGATTACGTCCAGCTGCCCGCCGCTGGTGTGCGGGCGACGGTGCCGGATCAGGTCTTCAACCGGCCCGGTATAGCTACCGACCAACGCGTCGGCCAGATTCGGCTCGTCCGGGTCCGCC
>NZ_JADQDD010000025.1 GCF_019263595.1 Pseudonocardia sp. KRD291
TCGACCAGGGTCAGGCCGTTGTCGGTGACGTCGATGACGGCCAGGTCGGTGACGATCCGGTCCACGCAGGCCAGGCCGGTGATCGGCAGGGCGCACCTCTCGAGGATCTTCGGGGACCCGTCCCTGGTCGTGTGCTCCATCATCACGATCACGCGACGGGCGCCGTGGACCAGGTCCATCGCCCCGCCCATGCCCTTGATCATCTTGCCGGGGATGGCCCAGCTGGCCAGGTCACCGGCCACGCTGACCTCCATCGCACCCAGCACGGCGACGTCGAGGTGCACGCCGCGGATCATCCCGAAGCTGTCCGAGGAGGCGAAGTAGCTGCTGCCGGGCAGCGTCGTGACGGTCTCCTTGCCGGCGTTGATCAGGTCCGGGTCGACCTCGTCGTCGGTCGGGTAGGGGCCGACACCGAGGATGCCGTTCTCGGAGTGCAGCACCACCGTGCGGCCGTCCGGGATGAACCCGGGGACCAGCGTCGGCATGCCGATCCCGAGGTTGACGTAGGAGCCGTCGGGCAGCTCCTGCGCGACCCGCGCCGCGATCTCGTCCTTGCTCAGACCCTGGACCGTGTCCTGCTCGACCGCGTTGCTCATGACTCCCGCACCGTCCTGAACTCGACCTTCTTCTCCACGTCCGGCACGTGCACCACGCGCTGCACGAAGATGCCGGGGGTGTGCACGTCGTCCGGGTCGATCTCGCCCGGCTCCACCAGGTGTTCGACCTGCGCGATCGTGATCCGCCCGGCGGCCGCGCAGTCCGGGTTGAAGTTGCGCGAGCTGCGGCGGTAGACGAGGTTGCCGTGCCGGTCGCCGGTGTAGGCGTGCACCAGCGCGTAGTCCGGGGTCAGCGCGCGCTCGAGGACGTATCCCACGCCGTCGAACTCGCGGACCTCCTTCGCGGGTGAGGTCACCGCGACCGAGCCGTCGGCGTGGTAGCGCCACGGCAGGCCGCCCTCGGCGACCATCGTGCCGACGCCGGCCGGGGTGTAGAACGCCGGGATGCCGTTGCCGCCGGCGCGCAGCCGTTCGGCCATCGTGCCCTGCGGCGTGAGCTCCAGCTCGAGCTCGCCGGCCAGGTACTGGCGGGCGAACTCCTTGTTGTTGCCGACGTAGGAGCCGATCGTGCGCCGGATCCGGCCGGCGGCGAGCAGGTTGCCCAGCCCGAACCCGTCCACGCCGAGGTTGTTCGAGATCGTCTCCAGGTCGGTCGCGCCCTGGGCGATGAGGGCCTCGATCAGCACCGTCGGCACTCCGGACATGCCGAACCCGCCGACGGCGAGCGAGGCCCCGTCCCCGATGTCCGCCACGGCCTCCGACGCGGAGGCCACCACCTTGTCCATCACCGGGGCTCCCTCGCGTCCGACCACGTCCTCATGGAGCGTGAGGCTACCGCATTGTGCGAGGAACGGACAGTCGTGCGCTATGCGAACACTCGGGCGAACGCTGCTGGTCGAGCGCAGGTCAGACGACGGTGCGGTTGCGCCCCGCGAGCATCCCCGCGACGAGGGCGACGGCCAGCATGGCGAGCACGACCAGCAGCGGCGGCGTCCAGGAGCCGGTGGCGTCGTGCAGCGCCCCGATCGCCGGGGGTCCGGCCGCGGCCACCAGGTAGCCCACGCACTGGGCCATGCCGGACAACGTCCCGGCCCGGTGGTGGTCGCGGGTGCGCAGCCCGAACAGCGACAGCGCGAACACGACCCCGCCCCCGACGCCGATCCCGATCGTCGCCACCCACAGCACCGCCAGCGACGGCACCGCCAGGATCCCGGCGACGCCCAGCCCGCACAGCACCGCGTAGGCGGCGGCGAGCGGCCGCTGGTCGGGCAGGCGCTGTATCAGGGCAGCGGCCGAGAGAGCCCCGCCGATGCTCAGGATCTGCATCACGAACTGGTGCCATCCGGCGGCCGCCGCGCTCGTGCCGACGGCCTGCTCGATCGAGGGCAGGAACGTGATCAGCGTGTAGTAGACCGTCGACTGCAGGCCCATGAACACCGTCACCTGCCATGCCAGCGCCGAGCGCCAGATCGGCCGGACGGCTGCGCCGGCCGAGCCCGCCACCGGGAGTGGTGGCGCGACGGCGGCGCGGTGCCGCATCCGTGGCCAGAACACCGCGAGACCGACCAGCGCGAGCCCGGCCCAGATCCCGAGCGAGAGCCGCCAGCCCTCCTGGACCGTCCCGGCGATCGGGACGGCCAGGCCCGCCGCGACCGCGGCGGCGGCGCTCTGCACCGACGAGTAGAGCCCGGTCATCGCCCCGATGCGGTCCGGGTGGTCGCGCTTGACGAGCACCGGCAGCACGACGTTGAGGAACGCGACCGCGATGCCGAGCCCGGCCGTCCCCGCCCACAGCGCCGCGACGCCCCACGGCGCGGACCGCACCACGATCGCGACCGCCAGCAGGGCCAGGGACGCGCCCAGCACACGTTCGACGCCGAACCGCCGGGCCACCGCGGGCGCGACCGGCGAGAGCAGTGCGAACGCGACCAGCGGCACGCTGATCAGCGCGGACGCCGTCGAGCTCGCCAGTCCGAGGTCGGTGCGCAGGTTCTCGAGCACCGGGCCGACCGCGGTGATGCCCGCCCGCAGGTTCGCCCCGATCAGCAACAACCCGACCAGCAGCAGCGACGCCCGCGTGCCCCGCGGCGTCGCCGTGCCGGGTGCCGCGGTCACGGTGCCCCGGTCCGGTGCGAGCGGCGCACGATCTGCGCGGCGAGGGACTCCGCGCGGTCCGGGTCGCCCGCGGCGATCGCGTCGAGCAGGTCGCTGTGGCAGGCGTTGAGCTCGCGGTTGCGGGCGAGGAACGTGGCGAAGTCCGGCGTCGCCGACACGGCCTCGATGTGTTCGGCCAGGCCCTCGAGGTTCTCGTGCAGCTCGGCGAGCAGCGCGTTGCCCGACGCGGCGACGACGGCCCGGTGGAAGGCCAGGTCCGCGGCCGCGAACGCCCGCGCGTCGGCGGCGTGGTCGCGCTCGCGCAGCGCCGCGCCGATCGTGTCGAGCTCGGACGGGGTGGCCCGGGTCGAGGCGAGCCGGGCGCCCTGGCACTCCAGCATCGACCGGACCTCCGCGGCGTCGCCCGGGCCGCCGCGGCGCGCCCGCCGCTCCAGGACGGCGCGCAGCTCGCTGCTCGCGCGCACGTAGGTGCCGTCTCCGGGGCGGGCGTCGAGCAGGCCGGCGTGCACGAGCGAGCGCAGCGCCTCGCGCACGCTGTTGCGGCTCACGCCCAGCTCCGCGACCAGCGCGCTCTCCGACGGGATCCGCATGCCGACCGGCCAGTCGCCGGAGTCGATGCGGTCGCGCATCCCCTCCGCGAGCTGCGTCGAGAGGGGGACGTTGCGGTGCAGCCCCTCGAGTCCTGCGCTCATGAGCCAAACGTAGGACAGCTGGACGGACCACCACAACCGCGGGGGCCGTGGTGTGCCGGGCTACTCAGCCGGCGGCGGCGACCGGGGTCGAGTGCGGGTCGCCGACGGCGATCTCGCCCTGCTCGGCGATCTCGGCGTACACCCCGGCGCAGGCCCACGTCCCGCCGATCTGCGGGATCTCGATCCGGTTGTGCTTCGCGATCCCACGCAGCGTGTCCGCGTCGTCGGGCAGGTCGCCCTGCCCGAGGGTGGTCATCACGCAGCGCATGGTCGCGAACGAGAACGTGATCGCGGCCGTGTCGCCGATGGTGCTGGTCGACCCCGGCCAGTCGTTCTCCACGAACCCGGCCTGGTCCCCACCGAGCACGATGTTCGGCCGGTACCGGAGCGGGTCGTAGGTCGCGTCCGGGGTCAGCTCGCGGAGGCGGTCGAGGGTGGACTCGGTGAGCACGTGCAGCGAGGACAGGTCGAAGAACGTGCCCGGCGCGCCGAACGCGGAGATGTCGAACTTGCTGATCACCTCGCCGGAGTCCTCGTGCCGGATCGTGGTGTCCTCGATCAGCTGACGCGGGGCGAGCTGCTGCGGGGTCAGCCCCTCGATGTCGGGCCACAGCTCCTCGAAGTAGCTGCCCTCCGGCGGGACCGAGATCAGCGTGACGTCGCGGCCCAGCGCCGTCGACAGCGCCTTGTCGATGCCCTCGTCGTCGCTGCGCAGTGTCGAGCCGTCCGGGAAGGTGATCTCCACCGGCGGCGCCGCGTCCCCGTGCACCGGCTCGGCGACGAACCGCGCGGAGAAGCTCAGCAGGTCCTTCCAGCGCTTCGGGACCTTGGCGCTGGCGATGACGCCGGTCTCGGTGTCGAGGATCGCGTAGGCGCGGTCCCCGAGGATCCCGCGTTCGGTGATGGTGGCCCGGGGGATGGACTCCCCGAGCATCGACTTGACCGGGTACCGGAAGAGCGCGACGACCGTCATGACCTGTGTATATCGTCCGCGGATCGCCCCGGACACGGGCCGATCGGAGGGGGCGTGACGGCCGGTCCTCAGCTGAGGAGGGCCGCCTGCAGATCGGCCGCGGATGCGTGGACGGCGAGGGCCCCGGCCTCGACGAGTTCACCCGGTTGCGCGTACCCCCACCCGGCGCCGTGGCAGTCCAGGCCGTGCGCGCGGGACCCGACCACGTCGTGGCTGCGGTCGCCGACCATCAGCGGGGCGTCCGCGCCGGACGGGTGGCCGAGCAGGCGCAGCGCCTCGCCGACGACGGCGGCCTTGGTCGGGCGCTGCGCGTCGCGGGTGTCGCCGACGATCTCGGTGAACAGGTCGGTCCAGCCCTGGTTGGCCAGGATCTTGCGGGCCGCGTGTTCGGCCTTGCTGGTGGCCAGCGCCATCACCACGCCGGCCCCGGACAGCGCGCGCAGCAGGTCCTCCACGCCGGGGTAAGGGGTGGAGGCGTCCAGCCCGCCCTCCTCGGAGTAGATCCGGCGGTAGACCGGCATCACCGCGGCCGCGGTCTCGACGCCGACGATCGGGGGCAGCGAGTCGTAGAGCGGCGGACCGAGCAGGCGTTCGTCGAGGGTGGCCGGATCGTAGTCGGCGCCGACCTCGTCGAACGCGCGGCGCAGCGAACCGAGGATGCCGGGGGCGGAGTCGACGAGGGTGCCGTCGAGGTCGAGCAGGATGTGGGTCAGCACGGCGTCCATCATTCCTGATGCCCCCGGACGCCTGCCGTACGCTCGTACGCATGCCGAACGAGTTGTTCGACCCGCTCTACGGGGTGGACCGGGTGGCGACCGTGCTGGACGGCGGTGCGTGGATCGCGGCCCTGCTCGAGGTCGAGCTGGCGCTGACCAACGCCGCCGCCGAGGCGGGGCTGGTCGACGAGCGCGACGCGGACGCCGTCGAGCCGGCGCTCGGGGCGATCCGGGTCGGCCCGGCGGAGCTGGGCGCCGAGGCCGCCGAGGGCGGCAACCCGGTGATCCCGCTGGTCCGCCGCCTGCGCTCGGCCGTGGAGGACGTCCATACCGGCGCCGGCCGGGCGGTGCACCCCGGCGCCACCAGCCAGGACGTGATGGACACCGCGCTGGTGCTGCTCACCCGCCGCGCCGGGTCGCGGGTCGTCGAGGACCTGCGGGCCGCCGCCGACGCCGCGGCCGACCTGGCCGCCGCGCACCGCGACACCCCGTGCGCCGCGCGCACCCTGGGCCAGCAGGCCCTGCCGACGACGTTCGGCGCGGTCGCCGCGTCCTGGTGCGCCGGGCTGGACCGGGCCGCCGATCGGCTGGCCGAGGTGCTCGACGCACTGCCGGTGCAGTTCGGTGGCGCCGCCGGGACGCTCGCCGCCTCCTACCCGCACGGCCCGGCCGTCGCCGACGGGCTCGCCGCCCGGCTCGGGCTGGCCCGCCAGGGCGTGCCGTGGCACACCGAGCGGACCCGGATCGGCGAGCTCGCCGGAGCGCTCGGCGTCGCGGCGGGGGCGTGCGCGAAGCCCGCGACCGACGTCGTGCTGCTCTCGGCGACCGAGCTGGGGGAGGTGTCCGAGGCCGCGCCGGGGGACTCGTCGTCGATGCCGCACAAGCGCAACCCGGTGGCCGCGGTGACCGCGCGGGCGTCGGCGCGGCGTGCGCCCGGGCTGGTCGCGACGCTGCTGGCGTCGATGGACCACGAGCACCAGCGCGCGGCCGGGCCCTGGCACACGGAGTGGGTGACGCTGTCGGAGCTGCTGCGGGCCGGCGCGGGTGCGGCATCGCGGCTGCGGACCTGCCTGCAGGGCCTCTCGGCGCACCCGGCCGCGATGGCGCGCAACCTCGCCCTGGCCGCGGGTGAGCACGACGGGCCGCACCACGCGGGGGACCTGGTGGACCGGGTGCTGGCCCAGAGGTCGCAGTGACCGGCGGCGGGGGCGGGCCGCACCCGGACCACGTGCAGTCGCTCGTGCGCGGGCTCGCGGTGATCCGCGCGTTCGACGCCGAGCACCCGGAGCAGACGCTGTCCGACGTCGCCCGCGCCACCGACCTGACCCGCGCCGCGGCGCGGCGGTTCCTGCTCACGCTCGTCGACCTCGGCTACGTGCGCACCGACGGACGGCGGTTCGCGCTCACCCCGCGCGTGCTGGAGCTGGGCCACTCCTACCTGTCGTCGATGGGGCTGCCCGAGATCGCGGCGCCGCACCTGGAGGCGCTGGTCGGGCGGGTGCGGGAGTCGGCGTCGGTGTCGGTGCTCGACGGGGCGCCGGACGCCCCTGCCGGCGATTACGACGTCGTCTACGTGGCCCGGGTCCCGACGTCGCGGATCATGACGGTGACGATCACGATCGGCACCCGCTTCCCCGCGTACGCGACGTCGATGGGGCGGGTGCTGCTCGCGGCGCTTCCCGGGCCCGAGCTCGACGCGTACCTGGCGCACCTTCGTCCCGATGCGCTGACCGACCGCACGCTGGCCGACCCGGTGGCGTTGCGCGCGGAGCTGGACCGGGTCCGGGCCGACGGGTTCTGCGTCGTCGACCAGGAGCTGGAGGCGGGGCTGCGCTCGCTGGCGGTGCCGGTGCACGACCGTTCCGGCACGGTGGTGGCCGCGGCGAACGTGTCCACGCACGCCTCGCGCGGCACGGTCGAGAGCCTGCGCGGGGACGTGCTCCCCGAGCTGCGGGTGTGTGCGGCCGCCATCGAGGCGGACCTGCGCGCCACCGCCGGCCGTTGACCCCGCCCGTTGACCACCGGTCGAGGATGGGTGCCATGGACGTACTGCCCCTGATCACGCGCTACTACGACGGCTGCAGCACCGGCGACGTCGAGGCCATGACGGCGACGCTGCACCCGGACGTCGTGCACTACTTCCTGGCGCCGAACGTCGGGTCCGCCCCGGTGGTGGGCGCCGAGCACCTGGCCCGGTACTGGCGCAAGGTGCAGGCCCGGATCGAGGCTCGGTGGGTCGTCGACCACGCCCTGGTCGGTGGATCTCCGGGCGGCGGTTCCCCGGGGGGCGGCACCTCGGACGGCGGCACCTCGGACGAGGGGGAGGCCGTCATCGAGTGGACGATGTTCTGGCGCCCGCCCGGGTCCGACGCGCGGGTCGCGACGCGCGGGGCCGAGTGGTTCACCGTCGAGGGCGGCCTGATCCGGGAGATCCGCTCCTACTACCAGCAGCGCGAGCACACCACCGAGCTCGACGCGTTCGACTATCCCGGCCGCGGCTACTCGGCCCCCGGCGCGGAGCACAGCTCGGTGCACCGACCGTCCGGCTGAACCCGGCAGGGCCCGGCCCACCGCACGCGAGGTGCGCTCCATCGCTCCGCGTGAGCCGGCGGAGCGCAACCAGGCGCATCTCGCGTGCGGTCCGTCGCCCTGCCTCCGGGGAGCGCGCAGCCGGGAACGCCGCAGCCGGGGAGCGGCCGCAGCCGGGGAGCGGCCGCAGCCGGGGAGCGCCGCGGCCGGGGAGCGCCGCGGCTGGGGAACATGGCAGCTGGGGAACATGGCAGCTGGGGAACATGGCAGCTGGGGAACATGGCAGCTGGGGAACATGGCAGCTGGGGAACAACCCCGCGACCGGGGCGCGTTCCCCGGGGGAGACCAGCACACGCGGGGATCGGAGGCACGGTGAGCGGACGCATGCATCTGGCCGTCGAGCTGGGCGGGGCCGGGCGCCATCCCGGAGCCTGGCGACTGCCCGGCGCCGACGCCGAGAACCTGTTCACGGCCGAGCACCACCTGTCGCTGGTGCGCACGGCGGCACGCGGCGGGCTCGACCTCGTCGCGCTCACCGACTCGTTCGTCCCGCCGGGGGACGACCCGGACGCGCTGCGCGGGTCGCTGGACGCGGTCGCGATCGCCGCGCGGGTCGCGCCGGTGGTGCCCGGGATCGGCCTGGTGCCGACCGCCACCGTGACCCACACGGAGCCGTTCCACCTGTCCAAGGCGATCGCCACGCTGGACCTGGTGTCCACGGGGCGCGCAGGATGGGAGCCCGCGGTGTCGCGCACGCCGTCCGAGGCGGAGCTGTTCGGTCGCAAGGACGCCGCCGACCCGGAGGTCCTCTGGCGGGAGGCCTCGGAGGTGATCGACGTCGTCGTCCGACTCTGGGACTCCTGGGAGGACGACGCGGTGATCCGGGACGAGCCGACCGGGCGTTTCGTCGACCGGGACAAGCTGCACTACGTCGACTTCGACGGCGAGTTCTTCTCCGTCAAGGGACCCTCGATCACCCCGCGCTCGCCGCAGGCGCACCCGCCGATCGTGCTGCGCGGTGACGAGCCGTCCGCGGTGCCGGTCGCCGCGCGGTGGGCCGACGTCGTCCGGATCGCGGCGCCGACCGTCGCCGCGGCGGCGGAGCTGCGCGACCAGGTGCGCACCGCCGTCGCCGACGCCGGGCGGGACCCGGCCGCGGTGACGGTGCTGCTCGACGTCGAGACCCTCGTCGGTGGGGACCTGGCGCAGCTCGACGCGCTCGCCCCGGCCGGAGCGGACACCGGCCCGCGCGGGCTGCGCCACGTCGGGGACGCGGCCGGGCTCGCCGCCCTGCTGCGTGAGGCGCGCGACGCCGCGGACGGGTTCACCCTGGTGCCGCTGGCGTTGCCGTCCGGGCTGGACCGGATCGTCGACGAGGTGCTGCCCGCACTCGGCGACGCATGGACCCCGGCCCCGGAGGGAACCCTGCGGGAGCGACTCGGTCTCGCGCGGCCGGCGAACAGGTACGAGCGGAGCTCGCGGAGCGAGCCTCGGCACGAGGGAGCCCGGTGATGACGAAGAAGCAGGTGCACCTCGCGGCGCACTTCCCGGGCGTCAACAACACCACGGTCTGGAGCGACCCGGCCTCGGGCAGCCAGACCGACTTCTCCTCGTTCGTGCACTTCGCGCAGACCGCCGAGCGCGGGCTGTTCGACTTCCTGTTCCTGGCCGAGGGACTGCGGCTGCGCGAGCACCGCGGACGGATCCACGACCTCGACGTCGTGGGGCGCCCGGACACGTTCACCGTGCTGAACGCGATCGCCGCGGTCACCACGCACCTCGGGCTCGGCGGGACGATCAACACCACGTTCAACGAGCCCTACGAGCTGGCCCGGCAGTTCGCGTCGCTGGACCACCTCTCCGGTGGCCGAGCGGCGTGGAACCTGGTGACCAGCTCGGACGCGTTCACCGGCGAGAACTTCCGCCGGGGCGGCTTCCTGGACCCCTCGGACCGCTACCAGCGGGCCGGCGACATCCTGGCCGCGGCCACGGAGCTGTGGCTCTCGTGGGACGGCGACGACGTGCCCGAGGTACGGCACCGCAGCGCCCAGTTCGACTTCCACGGGCGGTTCACGCTGCCGCCGACCCCGCAGGGACACCCGGTGCTGATCCAGTCCGGGGACTCCGAGCAGGGCCGCGAGTTCGGCGCCGCCACCGCCGACGCCATCTTCTCCCGGCACTCGACGATCGAGGCGGGGCAGCGGTTCTACCGCGACATGAAGGACCGGCTGCCCCGGTACGAACGCGCCGAGGCCGACCTGACGATCCTGCCCGCGGCCACGTTCGTCGTCGGCGACACCGAGGCCGACGCCGAGGAGCGCGCCGAGCACGTGCGCCGCGCGCAGGTCTCGCCGCAGACCGCGATCGCGTTCCTGGAGCAGGTCTGGGGCCGGGACCTGTCGGCCTACGACCCGGACGGCCCGCTGCCCGACGTCGACCCGGACCCGGACGCCGCGTCGATCACCCGCGGGCGGGTCCGGCACGAGAAGGACACCCTGCAGGTCGCGAACGACTGGCGGGACCTGGCCGCGTCGACGAAGGGCAGCGCGCCCGGCGGCGGGCTCACCATCCGCGAGCTGATCATCGAGACGACGGCGCGGCAGTCGTTCGTCGGGACGCCCGCGCAGGTCGCCGCCCAGATCGACGACGCCGTGCAGGCCGACGCCTCGGACGGGTTCATCCTGATCCCGCACCTGGTGCCGGGCGGGCTCGACGAGTTCGTCGACACCGTGATCCCGGAGCTGCAGGACCGCGGCGCCTACCGCAGCGCCTACGCCGGCACCACCCTGCGCGACCACCTCGGCCTGCGCCGCCCGACGACGGCGGAGGTCGCCGACTCCCGACGCTCGGCCTGACGGCCCGTGCGCGGACATGGCCGCCCCGGCGACGATATCCGCGCACGACCGGTGGAGTGGTGCGTCAGACTGCGCCGGTGCCGGGACGCGAGCGGGTACTGACCGACGACGCGTGCCTGCGCGCGCTGCTGGCGCGACAGCTGCTGCTGGAGCGGTCCACGCTGACGCCGGTCCGGGCGCTGGAACGGGTGTGCGGGCTGCAGACCCAGCACGCGCCGTCGGGGTACCTGGGCCTGCACGCGCGGGTGGAGGGCTTCGAGCGGGCCGACCTCACCGCGGCGCTGACCCGGGGCCGGGCGGTGCAGGCCTGGGCGATGCGCAGCACGATCCACATGCTCGCCGCGCGGGACCGTCCGGTGTTCGCCGACGCCGTCCGGGACGGGCAGCGAGTGGCCTGGCTGCGCGCGCGGACGGGGCCGACCGGCGAGGACATGTCCGCCGCGGCCGAGGCCGTGCGCGGGCACCTCGCCGACGGCCCGCTGCGCCAGGCCGAGATCACCGCCCGGCTCGGGTCCGACGGCCTGCGCGCGGACGCGTTCCCCGGTCTGCAGCACTGGGTGGATCTGGTGCGGGTGCCCCCGGCGGGTACGTGGGAGACGCCGCGGGCGCACGTGTACGGTCTCGCGCCGCGACCACCCGCCGGCGCGGAGACAGCAGGCGCCGGTACGGCGACCGATCCCGATGCGGCCCGCACCGAGCTGGTCCGCCGGTACCTGCGGGCGTTCGGGCCGGCCACGGCGCAGGACGTCGCACGGTTCGCCGGGTTCGGGGTCGGCACGGCCCGGACGGCGCTGGCCGGGCTGGAGCTGCGCCGCTTCCACGACGAACGCGGCGCCGAGCTGCTCGACGTCCCGCGTGCGCCGCTGCCGGACGCCGCGTCCCCGGCGCCGGTGCGGTTCCTCGGCCCGTTCGACGCGGTGCTGCTGCTCGGGCACGCGGCGCGGACGCGGATCGTGCCTGCGCCGTTCCGGTCCCGGGTGTTCGCCACGACGATGCCGCGCTCCACGCCGACGTTCCTCGTCGACGGCCGGGTGGCCGGGACGTGGGCGCACCGCGACGGGCGGATCGCCTGGGAGCCGTTCACCGACCTCGCGCCCCGCGACCGGCGGGCGGTCGACGAGGAGGCCGAGCGGCTACGGGCCTGGTGGGTAGGCACATGATCATGGCCGTGCGGCGAGCAGCTCGGCCAGCAACCTGGCGCGGTCCCGGTCGGGACGGTCCGCCCCGGCCCACGGCCCGGCCGGCTCCGGACCGACCGGAGCCAGGACGTCGCGGCGCTCCCGCCACCGGCTCCAGGCCGCGCGGGCGAGCGACGTCACCCGGGTGCCCGTGGCGGACGGGGTAGGGGCGGCGGAGGGACTGGTGCAGGCTGCGATGGTCATGGCAGAAATGCTGCGCCCGTCGCGATCCCGCCAGAAGTGGCAGGAGCGTCATGGACAGACAAATTCCTGCCACGTACCGTCGGCCCGTGCTCAGAAGCGTCGCCGCCCTCGTCCTGCCCGAGCTCGCGGTGTTCGAGTTCGGCGTGCTCACCGAGGTCTTCGGGCTCGACCGCTCCGACGACGGGCTGCCGGTGCTCGACTTCCGGGTCTGCGGGCCGCAGGCCGGTGTGCCGCTGGAGACGACCTCCGGCGCCCAGATCGTGCCGCGCCACGGGCTCGAGGGGCTCGCCGGGGCCGACCTGGTCGCCGTGGGGGCGACACATCTGAGGGAGTACCCGCCGGAGGTGCTCGACGCGCTGCGCGCGGCGGCCCGCAACGGCGCGACCGTGCTCTCGGTGTGCAGCGGGGTGTTCGTGCTCGGCGCCGCCGGGCTGCTCGACGGGCGCCGCTGCACCGTGCACTGGCACGAGGCCGACGAGCTGCGCCGGCTGTACCCGCAGGCGGTCGTCGAGGAGGACCGGCTGTTCGTCGACGACGGCAACCTGGTCACCAGCGCGGGTACCGCGGCCGGGATCGACGCCTGCCTGCACCTGGTGCGACGCGAGCTGGGCAGCGCCGTGGTCAACGGCATCGCCCGGCGGATGGTCGTCCCGCCGCAGCGCGAGGGCGGGCAGCGCCAGTTCATCGAGCAGCCGGTCCCGGAGTGCACGTCGGACTCGCTGTCCGCGGTCCTGGACTGGATGAACGAGAACCTGCAGGTCGAGCACACGGTCGCGGACCTGGCGCGGCGGGCGGCGATGTCGCAGCGCACGTTCGCCCGCCGGTTCACCGCCGAGACCGGCACGACCCCGCACCGCTGGCTCTCCCGCCAGCGCGTCCTGCACGCCCGGCACCTGCTGGAGGAGACCGACCTTCCGATGGACGCGGTCGCGCACCGCGCCGGGTTCGGCGGCGCGGCGCTGCTGCGCCACCACTTCCGCCGCGCCGTGGGCGTGTCCCCGGCCGACTACCGGACGACGTTCCGCTGCCCGCAGGAGACGGTCCCGGCCTGAGGACGGACCCAGGTTCCTGCCGGGCAGGCTGCGTCCTACCGGGCAGGCTGCGTCCTGCCGGGTGGGCCCGGGGACGGCCGGTGAGACACGGCACAGTGCCCGGTCGCCCACGTGTGGTGGCCGTGTCGGACGATGATCCGATGGCCGCCACCACCGACCAGGACAGCCCCCGCCGACCGTCGGTCTCGGACCGGATGCGGCACGCACCGGTGGAGAGCGGGCTGGGTATGCGCCCGGTCCGCGTCGACGACGCCGGTATCGCGCTGCGTGCCCCGCTGACCCCCGGCACCCGGGACGCCACCGGCCGGGTCGTCCCGCTGCTGGTGGCGATGCTCGCCGACTCCGGGATCGGGTACCTGGTGTTCTCGGCCGCGAAGCTCGTCGCGGGGGCGCCGACCGTGGACCTGCGGATCGACCAGGTCGGCCCGGCGTCGCCGGCGGCGACGGCCGTCACGGCGGAGCTGACGCTGCTGCACCTCGACGACCGGATCGGCCTCGGGCGGGCCGAGGTCCGCGACGACACCGGCACCCTGGTCGCACACGCGGTGGCCACGATGGCGCTGACCGGCGTGCCGGAGCGTCCGGGCGGGCTGGCCGACCCCGGTTCGGGCCTGTCGGGCGCAGCGCCGGCCGGGGACGACGCCGAGCGCTCCGACCCCGCCGACTTCCGTGCGCACGTGCTCCCGTTCGACCCGGACCGCCTGCGTCCGGAGAACCTCCACACCGAGCCGGGCGCGGGCGGGGAGCCCGAGGTCGTGTTCACCCCCGGCGCGTCGGCGACGAACCTCAACGGCACCACGCACGGCGCGGTGCTGGCCGGCCTCGGGCAGGCGGCACAGAGCCTGTTCCTGACCCGGCGCGGCCCCGGGCCCCCTGCGCCGGGGGCACGCCCGTTGTCGATCAGCGTCGACTACCTGCGACCGGCCCAGGTGGACGTCGTGCTGCGGGCGCGCACCGAGCAGGTGCGTGACGGACGGCGGTTCTGGACGCTGCGCACGGAGCTGGTCCTGCCCGACGGACGGCCCGCCGTCCGGATCACCGGGAACGGGATCTGGGGCTGATCTCGGTGTTAGCGTCGTCACCGGGCGCCACCCACCACCACCGGGCGCCCGGTGAGAGGAACGACGATGTCGCAGGCACCCCGGATCGCGGTGATCGGAGCGGGCCCGTCCGGGCTCTACACCGCTGAGGCCTTGCTGAAGGAGAACCCGGACGTCACCGTCGACGTGATCGACCGGCTCCCGGCCCCCTACGGGCTGGTCCGCTACGGCGTCGCACCGGACCACCTGAAGATGAAGTCGGTCATCCGCGCGCTGGTCACCACGTTCGACGACGCGGCGCGCGTGCGGTTCCTGGGCAACGTCCGGGTCGGCGAGGACGGGATTCCCGGCGACGTACTGCGCGAGCACTACCACGCCGTCGTCTACGCATCGGGCAGCTCCGTGGACCGCCGGCTCGGCGTGCCCGGGGAGGACCTGCCCGGCAACTTCGGCTCCGGTGCGTTCGTCAGCTGGTACTGCGGACACCCGGACTCCACCCGTCTCGCGCCGGACCTGTCGCACCCCGGCGCGGTCGTCGTCGGCGCCGGCAACGTCGCCCTCGACGTGGCCCGGGTGCTGGCCCGCCCGGCGCAGGACCTGGCCGGCACCGACGCCCACGACGAGGTCGTCGACGCCCTGGCCGCCAGCGCGGTCACCGACGTGCACGTGGTGATCCGGCGCGGCCCGCAGCACGTCAAGTTCACCCCGGCCGAGCTGCGCCAGATCGGGAAGCTCGACGACGTCGAGGTGCTCGTGCACGACGACGGAGTGCTCGCCGCCGGTGTGGCCGAACCCGCCGAGCGCCGGATGCGGCAGAACCTCCAGATGCTCACCGAGTGGATCGAGAACCCGCCCGGAGCGGGCGGGAGCCGCCGGATCCACCTGCACTTCCTACGGTCCCCGGTGCGTGTACTGGGAGAACGCTCCGTCACCGGGATCGAGCTGGTGCACAACACGCTGGACGCGGAGAAGGTGCGCGCCACCGACCGGCACGAGGAGCTCGACGCCGGGATCGTCGTCCGCGCGATCGGCTACGCCGGTGAACCGATCCCCGGGCTGCCGTTCGACGAGGGGACCGGCACCGTCCCGCACGAGTCCGGGCGCGTGATGGTGGGTGACGAGCCGGTGGCCGGCAGCTACGTGGCCGGGTGGATCAAGCGCGGCCCGACCGGCGTGATCGGCACCAACAAGGGCGACGGCGCGGAGACCGCGGCGTCGGTGCTGGCCGACCTGCCCGGCCTCGCCGCGCCGGTGCACCCGGACCGCGACAGCATCCTCGAGCGGCTGCGCGAGTTCGACGTCGAGCCGGTGGACTGGGAGTCCTGGCTGCGCGTGGACGCCGAGGAGATCCGGCTCGGCGAGCAGCGTGGCGGCACCGAGCGGGTCAAGATCGCCGAGCGGGACGCGATGCTGAAGGCCGCGGTCAGTACGGGTCGACCGCGATGACCGAAGGCATGGCGAGCATCCGCTCGCTGAACGCCTCGCACTCGGCGGGGGTCATCGACAGCGTGGCGGTGACCGAGCTGTAGGCGATCCCCTCGCGGACGTCGACCGAGAACTCCCGCAGGGCGCGACCGCAGGTCTGCAGCGCGGTCGCGACCTCCATCACGCCGTCCATACCGTCGCGGGTGACGACGGTGTGCCGGCGCGGCATGCGGGTCGCGATGTCGGCGATGTCGGGGGAGAAGGTGATCGGGCGATCGGTGGTGATGCTCATGATGATGGCTCCGTGCGTTGCGCGAGAGATGCGATGAACGCGAGCCAGGTCTCGATCAGAAGAGGGACGCCGGGTGGCGGCGTCGGGCGCGTCGGTGGCCTGGATCAGCCGACGCGCGAGGCTACTACCTCGGCGCGCGGAGCAAGGGTGTGCTCGACGGTGCGCATGCCGAAGATCGTAGCAAGGTGGTGCGGCGTACGCCACACGAGACATCGCAGCTTTCTCGCGGAACGAGAGGAGCCCCGCCGGATCGATCCCGGCGGGGCTCCTCTTCCTCGAGCGTGTCGTGCCTACTCGGTGGGCTCCTGCGGACGTCCGGCGTCCGGGCGTCCGGCGAGCTCGCGACGCTCGTCCCGGGCGGCGAGCTCCTGCTCGTGCGCCTCGTGCCGGGCCCGCCCCAGCGCCACGGTCTCGTCGGCCGGGTCCGGGGTGAGCAGCGACCCGGAGACCGGGGAACCGGCCGATCCGAGCTGGTTCATCCGCTTGGGCACCGACGTGCCCTGGTACTCCAGCGGGATGGCGTGACCGTGCGAGTCCACGCCGCCCAGGGGCTGGTGGACCTCGATGAACTCGCCGTGCGGCAGCCGGCGGATGATGCCGGTCTCGATGCCGTGCGAGAGAACCTCACGGTCGGACTTCTGCAGCCCCAGGCACCAGCGGTAGGTGATCCAGTAGGCCAGCGGGGGCAGCGCCAGCAGGCCGATCCGGCCGGCCCACGTCGTCGCGTTCAGCGAGATGTGGAAGAAGTACGCGACCCAGTCGTTGATCCCGCACAGCACCAGCCAGGTGTAGGTGGTGATGCCCATGGCGCCGAGCGCGGTCCGGACCGGGACGTCGCGCGGACGCTGCAGCAGGTTGTGCAGCGCGTCGTCCTTCGTGAACCGGCGCTCGATCGCCGGGTACATCCCCGCGATCACGAACAGCACCGGCAGGAACGCCGCGGTCGGGATGAACGCCGAGGGGATCGTGTACTCGCCGAACAGGTAGAACTCCCACGGCGGGAAGATCCGGGCCATGCCCTCGGAGAAGAGCATGTACCAGTCCGGCTGCGAGCCCGCCGAGATGTGTGAGGCGTCGTAGGGGCCGAGGTTCCAGATCGCGTTGATCTGGAACAGGCCCGCCATCATCGCGATGACGCCCGCGGTGACAGCGAAGAACGCGCCGCCCTTGGCCGCGAACACCGGCAGGATCCGGACGCCGACCACGTTGTTCTCGGTCCGGCCGGGGCCGGGGAACTGGGTGTGCTTCTGGTACCAGACCAGGCCCAGGTGGGCCGCGATCAGCGCGAGGCTGATCCCGGGCAGCACCAGCACGTGGATGATGTAGAGGCGCGGGATGATCTCGGTCCCGGGGAACTCCCCGCCGAACAGCGCCCAGTGCACCCAGGTACCCATGACCGGGACGGTCAGCGTGATGCCCGAGGCGATCCGCAGGCCGACGCCGGAGAGTAGGTCGTCGGGCAGCGAGTAGCCGGAGAAGCCCTCGAACACACCCAGGAAGATCAGCAGGATGCCGATGATCCAGTTCGCTTCGCGCGGCTTGCGGAACGCACCGGTGAAGTACACCCGGAACATGTGCACGACCATCGAGGCGAGGAACAGCAGCGCCGCCCAGTGGTGCACCTGGCGGACGAACAGGCCGCCCCGGACCTCGAGCGAGATCTCCAGGGTCGACTCGTAGGCCCGCGACATGTGCACGCCGCGCAGGTTGTCGAACGGCCCGTTGTAGACGACCTCGGCCATCGACGGGTCGAAGAACAACGCCAGGTAGGTGCCCGAGAGCAGCAGGATGATGAAGCTGTAGAGCGCGACCTCCCCGAGCATGAACGACCAGTGCGTGGGGAAGACCTTGTTGAACTGCTTACGCAGGCCGGCGGCCGGGTGGTAGCGCTGGTCGAGCTGGTCCAGGCCCGCGGCCGCCTTCGCCGCCGCTCCTCCGGAGGAGGTGGTTTTCGTCGTGATGGCGCTCATGTCGTCTTCTTCCGCTCCCAGAAGCCGGGGCCGACCGGTTCGATGAAGTCGCTTCGTGCCACGAAATAGCCCTGCTCGTCCACGGTGATCGGCAGCTGGGGGAGCGGGCGGGCGGCGGGACCGAACACCGGTGCGGCGTTCTCGGTCGCCAGGAACTGCGACTGGTGGCACGGGCAGAGGATCCGGTTGTCCTGCGCCTGGTACAGCGAGGTCGGGCAGCCCAGGTGGGTGCAGACCTTCGAGTAGGCGTAGTAGTCGCCGTAGTTGAAGTCCTCCTGGCCCGGACGCTTGGTCACCTCGGTGCCGGGGCGCAGACGGATCAGCATGACCGGGGTGTCCGAGGCGCGCTGCGCGTGCAGCAGCTCCTCCTCGTTGCCCCGCTCGGTCTCGCGGAACGGGAACACCGTCTGCATCGAGCCGGGCTCCATGTCCTCGGGCCGGATGCGGGCGATCTCGGAGAGCACGCCGGTGTCGGTGCGCAGGTACACCGTCTCGTTGCCCTCCGGACGCCAGGCGGTGTGCCAGAGCGCCGCGTCGTCGCCGCCCTTCCACGGGTTGCGGACCAGCGGGCCGAGCGCGGCGATGCCCAGGCCGAGGCCGAAGATGCCGGCCGCGGCACCGGCCGTGCGCTGGATGAGCTTGCGACGCCCGATCGTGGTGTCCTTGCCGGCGGCGCCCAGCTGGGCGATCACGGTGCGCCGGTCCAGCTCGTTGGAGGCACCGTCGTGGCGCTGCTGGACCGAGACCTCGTCCGGGAACAGCTTCTTCACGTACTGGACGATCGCGATGCCCAGCGCCAGCACGGCGAGACCGAACGTGAACCCGATGACCGGGGTGTAGAGCGAGTACTCGAAGTACCCGGGCTCGTCCGGGGCCACGTACTCGTGCGGCCAGAACAGGAACCCGCCGATGAACGCGAGCCCGGAGATCGCCGAGATCGTGAACCAGAGTGCGACCGAGCGCTCGGCGCGCTTCTCGGCGCGGGTCCCCGGGATCGGGAACTTCGGCGCGTTGTGAACGACCTCGACGTCGTCGAGCTCACCGGCCAGCCGGGCCAGCTCGGCCGGGCCCATCTGCTCGAGCTCCTCCGGGGAGACCGATCGCCCGCCCTCCGACGACGGCGCCGGGTCCTTGGAGTCCGACGTGTACTGCGTGCTCAACTCTTCGCTCCCAACCACATCGCGAACCCGATCAGGCCCGCCATGCCGACGATGAACACGAGGATGCCCTCGGACGTCGGGCCGATGCCTCCGGCGGCGTACCCGCCGACGTTGTTGCCCCCGTCGGCGACCGACTTGACGTAGGCGATGATGTCCTGCTTCTCCTGCGGCGTGAGCTGCTGGTCGGAGAAGCGGGGCATGTTCTGCGGTCCGGTGAGCATCGCGGTGTAGATCTGCTCCTCGCTCGCCGGAGCGAGCTCGGGCGCGTACTTGCCCGACGACAGCGCGCCGCCGACACCGGTGAAGTTGTGACACGACGCGCAGTTGAGCCGGAACAGCTGGCCGCCGCGGGCCGGGTCGTCGCCGCGCAGGGCGGCGCCGGACACGGCCGGGGCCTGCGGGCCGCCGCCGTTGGCCTGGATGTAGGCGCCGAGCGCCTCCAGGTTGGCCTGCCCCTCGGGGGTGTCCGGGTCGAACTCCGGCTTCGGGTTCTTCCGCGTGGCCTGCGCCTCCTGGCGGGCCATCGGCATCCGGCCGGAGGAGACCTGGAAGTACACGGCCGCGTCGCCGACGCCGATCAGGCTGGGCCCGCGGTCGGTCACGCCCTGCAGGTTCGAGCCGTGGCAGGAGATGCAGGTGCTGTTGTAGAGCTCCTGGCCCTTGGCCACCAGCGCGGCGTCCGGCTGGGCGTTCGCGACCTGCGGCTCCGGCGCGAACACGGCGTAGGCGCCGCCGACCGCGACCAGGGCCACCCCGAGGGCGAGCACGCCGGCGATCCGGCGCCGCAGCTTGCCGTGCGGTCTGGTCCTGGTATCGGGACTCTGTGGGCTCTCGGGACTCTGAGGACTCTCGGTCATCGCGGGGGTCTTCCAACCTTCACGGGTCGTGGCGGTGGCGTCCGGGTCGGACGGGATCGGGTGCGCGTCAGCTAGCGGATGAAGTAGATGACGGAGAACAGCCCGATCCAGACGACGTCGACGAAGTGCCAGTAGTAGGACACGACGATCGCGGCCGTGGCCTGGGCCGGGGTGAACTTGCTCAGCTTGGTGCGGATCAGCAGGTAGATGAAGGCGACCAGGCCGCCGACGACGTGCAGACCGTGGAAGCCGGTCGCGAGGTAGAACACGGTGCCGTAGGCGCCCGACGGGATGGTCAGGCCCTCCTCGACCAGCGTCCGGTACTCGTTCGCCTGGCCGAGCACGAAGATCGTGCCCATCGCCAGGGTCACCACGTACCAGCGACGCAGCCCGAACACGTCGCCGCGCTCGGCCGCGAACACGCCGAACTGGCAGGTGAACGAGGACGCCACGAGGACGATCGTCACCACCAGGGCGTAGGGCACGTCGAGCTCGAAGGGGGCCGGCGGCCACGTCTCGCCGGGAGGGTTCTGGGCCCGCGCGGTGAAGTACATCGCGAACAGCCCGGCGAAGAACATCAGCTCGCTGGAGAGCCAGACGATCGTGCCGATGCTGACCAGGTTGGGCCGGTTCAGCGAGTGGATCCGCGCGCTGATGTTCGGTGCCGCTGTCGTCACCGGGGCATTATGACCCCACGCGAACTTCTACAGCCTGTCGGGATACCCATCGGTACTTCACGATCGGTCGGCGGTCGCTGGTACTAGGATCTCGCGGGTGGCGAGCGGAGCAGCGGAACAGGTCGGCGGCGGCGGAGCGGCCCCGCGATCGACGCGGACATCGACGGTGCTGGTCTACAGCCACCGTCCCGAGGTGCGCGAGGGGATCGTCAACGCGGTCGGGCGCCGTCCGGCGCCGGACGTCGGGCGGGTGACGTTCCTGGAGGCCGGTGGTGTGGCCGAGGTGCTGGCCGCGTGCGACGCAGGCGAGGTCGACCTCGCGATCCTGGACGGCGAGGCCCAGCCGACCGGTGGGATGGGGCTGGCGCGCCAGCTCCGTCACGAGATCATCGAGGACTGCCCCCCGATGATCCTGACCGTGCGCCGCCGCGACGACCGCTGGCTCGGCACCTGGTCGCAGGCCGACGCGGTGCTGGTGCACCCGCTCGACCCGCTGGAGACCGCCGAGGTGGTCGCCCAGGTGCTGCGCGAGGCGCAGGCCCGCGCCGTCGTGCGCGGCTGAGCCCGGCATGGGGGGCATCGAGTTCACCTGGCCGTCGATCCTCGGGCACCTGATCGCGGGACGTGACGTCGGCGCCGCCCAGACGAACTGGGTGATGGACCAGGTGCTCTCGGCCGAGGCCACCCCGGCCCAGCTGGCCGGGTTCCTGGTGGCGCTGCGGTCCAAGGGCGAGACCTCGCAGGAGATCCTGGGCCTGTCCGAGGCGATGCTCGCGCACGCCCGGAAGGTCGAGGTGCCCGGACGGGCGGTGGACGTCGTCGGGACCGGCGGTGACCAGGCACACACCGTCAACATCTCCACGATGGCCGCGCTGGTCACGGCCGCGGCCGGGGCGCCGGTGGTCAAGCACGGCAACCGCGCCGCGTCGTCGCAGGCCGGGACGGCGGACGTGCTGGAGGCGCTCGGCGTCGCGATCGAGCTGAGCCCGGGCGCGGTCGCCCGTTGCGTGCGCGAGATCGGGATCGGGTTCTGCTTCGCGCCGGCGTTCCACCCGGCGATGCGCTACGTCGGCGGGGTGCGCCGCGAGCTCGGCGTCCCGACGGCGATGAACGTGCTCGGCCCGCTGATCAACCCGGCCCGTCCGGCGGCGGGCCTGGTCGGCTGCGCGGACCGGCGGATGGCGCCGATGATGGCGCAGGTGTTCGCCTCGCACGACATGTCGGTACTGGTCGTGCGTGGCGACGACGGGCTCGACGAGCTGACCACGACGACCACCAGCACCGTCTGGGTGGCCGAGGGCGGCACCGTACGCGAGCAGACGCTCGACCCGACCGTGCTCGGGGTGCCGGTGGCCACGGCCGCCGACCTGCGCGGCGGGAGCCCGGCGGTCAACGCCGAGGTGGTGCGCGAGCTGGTCGGGGGCAAGCCCGGGCCGGTGCGCGACGCCGTGCTGCTCAACGCGGCCGGGGCGCTGGCGGCCTACGACCGCCCGGGCCCGGACCTGACGGCGTCGGTGTCGGCCGGGATGTCGCGCGCGGCCGGGGCCGTGGACTCCGGGGCGGCGGCGGACCTGCTGGCCCGGTGGGTGGATCTGTCCAGCCGCCTGGCCGCCGGTACCTAGCCGCCGGTATCTAGTCGAGCCCGATCGAGAACGCCGCGTCGGTGTCGGCGCGGGAGTACGAGCGGAACGCGATGTGGGTGTCGGTGCTGTGCACACCCTCGATCTTGCTCAGCTTGCCGGCGATGACCTCGGCCAGCTGCTCGTGCTCGCGCACCCGGACCATCGCGACCAGGTCGACGTCGCCGGCGCAGGAGTAGACCTCGGTGACGCCGTCCAGGTCCGCGATCGCCTGCGCGGTCTCCGGGATCCGGTCGACGGCGGTGTGCACCAGGACGATCGCGGTGATCATGGTTCGGGGGTTCCCCTCGGTTGGGTGCGGGCTGGGTACGGGCTGGTCCGATCCGCGGCTGTTGACCCGCGCGAGGTTAGTGCAGCCGTGCCCGGGACACATCCGGCCCGGTCGCCGGGCGCTCCTCCGAGCCCCCGAGCGAGCGCTCGGACGGCGCGGCCGCCCCGTCCGACCCGGCCGCCGCACGCGCCGTCTCGGCCCACTCCCGCCAGCTGCCGGCCCCGCGGGCGGGCTCCGCCCACGACGGGTCGCACCGCACGAGCCGGGTGCCGCCGGTGGTCAGCCACCGGTAGAGCAGTCGCACCTCCTCCGGCGGCGCGCCGCGCAGCGGGCCCGGCCCGGGCAGCACGGTCTGCGCGCCGGTGCGCAGGGACTCCACCACCGGCATCGGCCGCACTCCCCGCGGCGCGACCCCGGCCGCGGCCAGGCGCCCGAACCGCAGCACGGCCAGCTCCCAGCCTCCGCGCCCGTCCGGCCGCGCGCCGACGACCTCCTCCAGCGCCGCGACCGTGGCGAGGGTCTGCGCCCGGTCCAGGCCGCCGACCAGCCCGGCCAGCCGGTCCCGGGCGCGCGCGGCGCTCTCGTAGCGCTCGTCGGCCGACCGCTGCGCCACCGTGGCGGCCAGGGTGCGCAGCGGTGTGTCGTCGGCGCCGGAGACGAGGTCGTGCCAGGCGTGCACCGCGGGCGCGTACTCGTCGATCCCCTGGTGCCCGGCGCACGGAGCTGCGCAGTGGCCCAGCTCGTGCAGCGCGCACGGCGACGCCGACGGGTCGCGCGCCGGGATGCGCTGCGAGCAGCGCCGCAACGCGACGGCGTCGAGCGCGACGTCCACCGCGTCGCTCGCCACGCGTTGCGAGGCGAACGGGCCCAGCGCCCCTTCGCGGGGCGTGGCCACGACCGAGAGCCGGGGGAACGCCTCGGCGGTCGGGGCCACCCACCAGGCCCGGCCCGGGTTGCGCGAGCGACGGTTGTAGCGCGGGCGGTGCGCGGAGATCAGGCGCAGCTCCCGCACCCCCGCCTCCAGCGCGTGCGCGCAGACCACGGTGTCCACCCGCTGGGCCTGGGCCACCATGTCCCGGATCCGCCGCCTGCGCTCGCCCGCGGTGAAGTAGCTGCGCACCCGGCGGTGCAGGTCCCCGGACGTGCCGACGTAGAGCACCTCGTCGCCGGTGCCGCGGAACAGGTAGACCCCGGGCGCGGACGGCACGTCGCGGGCCAGGTGGCGCTGCTGGCGCTGACGCTGGGTCGGCCGGTGCGCCGAGGCGGTACGGGCCAGGGAGAGCAGCTCCTCCAGGCTCTGCACCCCCAGGTTGCCGATCCGCTCCAGCAGGTGGTGCAGCACCTCGACGGTGGCCCGGGCGTCGGTCAGGGCGCGGTGGTTCGGCTCGGTGGCGCAGCCGAAATGGGCGGCCAGCGCACCGAGCCGCACGCTCGGGCACTCCGAGCGGGGCAGCACCGCGCGGGCGAGCCGGGCGGTGCACAGCACCGGCGGGCGCGGCCACGCGTGCCCGAGCTGCTCGCACGCCGCCCGCAGGAACCCGGCGTCGAACGGCGCGTTGTGCGCGACCAGCACCGAGCCGGACAGGAACTCCAGCACCGAGGGCAGCACGGCCGGCAGCGGGGGAGCGGCGCCGACCATCGAGGTGGTGATCCCGGTCAGCCGGGCGATGTCCGGCGGGATCGCGATGCCCGGGTCGACCAGCGTGCCGAGCTCGCCGACCCGCTCGCCGCCGCGGACCTTCACGGCCCCCACCTCGGTGATCGCGTGCAGGCGGGCACTGCCGCCGGTGGTCTCCAGGTCCAGGACGGCGAACGTCACCTCGCGCAGCGGGGTGCCGAGCTCGTCGAACGAGAGCTGTGGGTCCGAGGGCACGGTCGCGGACAGTAGGGGGCGCCACCGACAGTTCCGGTCGTGCCTCGTCGTCGTGCCCGTCGTCGTGTCGTGTCCTCGTGGCCTCCCGGCCGCACCGCGCGTCGGTCGATGGCCGGTGCGGGACGGGGCGGATAGCCTTGTCGGATGTACCCCGACGAGTCGCGAGCACCGGAGCCCTCCGGTGCCGTCGTGCCGTCCGGGGACACCGTGTCGTCCGGGGACGTCGGGCCGCCCGGGGACCCGGCACCCGACGAGCTGTGGGCACGCCTGCCCGACCCGCTGCGGGGGCGGCTGGCCGAGATCGCGGCCGCGGCCGTCGGCGCGATGCCGGCCGCGGAGGTCCCGCAGCCGCTGCGGCGCTTTGCCCGGTTCACCCCCGCCAAGCGGGCCCGCCTGGCCGGTCCGGTGCTGTGCGCCCAGCTGCAGGACAGTGCCCCGTTCCGCACGGCCGTGCTCGCCTGGTGGTCCGAGCACCGGCCCGGTGAGCTGGAGACCGGCGCTGACGACCGCCTGAACGCGGCGGCGGCGGCGCTGCTGACCGGGCACCCGTCGGCGGCGCGGCTGGTGGCCGCGGCGGAACGGCACGGCGAGCTCGGCGAGCTGCGCGCGGAGCGCGACGAGGCGCTGTCCCGGGTGGACAAGCTCACCGTGGAGATGGAACGGCTGCGCGGGGAGCTGACCGAGGCGCGCGACCAGGTCCGGGCCGCGGCCCAGCACCGCGACGCCGAGTACCAGCAGCTGCGACGGCGGGTCAGCGAGCAGGGCGGTCGGCTGCGGATCGCGACCGACACCTGTGCCGAGCTGGAGAACACGGTCGCGCAGCTGCGCTCCGGGGTGGACGGGCGCCTCGACGAGGCGCTGGCCGAGCGGGACCGCGAGCGCGAGCGCGCCGACCGGGAGCACCGCCGGGCCGAACGGGCGGCCCGCGAGGTCGCGGCGGCCCGTCAGGGCGCGCGCGAGGCCCGGCAGGGCGACGAGGTACGCCTCGGGCTGCTGCTCGACACCCTCGGCGGGGCCGTGAACGGGCTGCGTCGCGAGCTCTCGCTCGGCGGCGGCGGCGGCCCGCGCCCGGCCGACACCGTCGCCGGTGCCCACGGCGGCGGCTCCGGGGGCACCCCGGTGGACGATCTGGCCGCGCTCGACGCGATGCTCGGGCTGCCGGCGCTGCACCTTCTCGTCGACGGCTACAACGTGAGCAAGACCGGGTACCCGGACCTGCCGCTGGCCGACCAGCGCACCCGGCTGGCGGGCCAGCTCGCGGCGCTCGGCTCCCGGACCGGCGTCGAGGTGACCGTCGTGTTCGACGGGGCCGCGGTGGTCGCGGCCCCCCTGCGCGGCACCCGCGGGGTGCGGGTGCTGTTCAGCGAGCCCGGCGTGCTGGCCGACGACGTGGTGCGCGACCTGGTCGCCGCCGAGCCGCGCGGCCGTCCTCTGCTGGTGGCGACGTCGGACCGCGAGGTGGTCACGTCGGTGCGCCGCCGGGGGGCGCACACCGTGCCCTCGGCGGTCCTGCTGCAGCGCCTGCACGGCTGAGGCCGTTCCTCAGCCACTCGACCCTCAGCCACTCGACCCTCAGCCACTCGACCCTCAGCCCGCGTCCCGCTCGAGATCGTGGGTCGTGGGGTGCGCCGGGCGTCCCGCCTGCACCAGGCGGAGCCGGGGGATCAGCCCCTGGTCGGCCAGCACCTCCAGCGCGCGCCGCTCGGGCTCGGCCAGGTACATCGGTTCGGACAGGCGTGTGGGCTCGGACAGGCGCGTGGGCTCGGGGACGTCCACCGGCAGGTACGGCACCGGCCGGTCGATCTCCGGCGTGCCCATCAGCACACCGATCACGCAGTCGCCGCAGGCCGTCCCGCGGACCTCGCAGGTGTCACAGTCGATGATCATTCCGCCTCCTCGTCACGTCCCGGCGGCACATCCCGGGGGAGTGCTCGTGCGTTCGGGGCGGACGGTAGGGGTGAGCACCGACAAGAACGCGTCCGTGCCGGCACTTCGAGGTTCTGCGAAATCGTTCGTTGCCGATCCGTAACCGGCCGCGCCCGCACTCGTTCACCTGAACAGCAACACCTCCTCACCGGGAGTCGCGTCGCGGTGGTCCCCGCCACCCGTACGGCCCAACGAACGGTGAGGAGCGCGGACAGTCCGCTCCCCACAGGAGACCGGACGGCGGCCCCGCTCCCCGACGCGCCGGACGCGTGCGGCGGCCGCCGTCCCGGTCCCGCTGGTTCCCGGCCCCGGTCGCCGGGTCCCGGGGCACCGCGCACTACCGTCCCGGCCGTGGCCCGCACGCTCCTGGTGACCAACGACTTCCCGCCGCGTGCCGGAGGCATCCAGAACTACCTGCATTCCCTGGCCGACGCGCTGCCCGACGGCGAGCTGGCCGTCTACGCACCCGCCTGGCGCGGCGCGGCCGAGTTCGACGCGGCCCTGCGGCACCCGGTGCACCGGCACCCGACGTCGCTGATGCTGCCCGGCCCCGACGTGGCCCGCCGCGCCGTCGCGCTGGCCCGTGAGCACGGCGCGTCCACCGTCTGGTTCGGGGCCGCGGCACCGCTGGCGTTGCTCGGGCCGGTGCTGCGCCGCCGGGCCGGGATCAGCCGGGTGGTGGCCAGCACGCACGGCCACGAGGTCGGCTGGTCGATGCTCCCCGGCGCCCGGCAGGCGCTGCGCCGGATCGGCGACGACGCCGACGTCGTGACCGTGGTCTCCCGCTACACCCGCTCCCGGTTCGCCGCCGCGTTCGGCCCGCACGCCGCGCTGGAGCACCTGCCGCCGGGCGTCGACACCACCGCGTTCGCCCCGGACCCGGACGCGCGGGCCCGGCTGCGCGAGCGCTACGGCCTCGGCGACGCACCGGTGATCACCTGCGTGTCCCGGCTGGTCCCGCGCAAGGGCCAGGACATGCTCGTGTCGGTGCTCGACCGGGTCCGGGCCCGGGTGCCAGGGGCCCGCCTGCTGCTGGTCGGTGGCGGGCCGTACCGGGAGCGCCTGACCCGGCTGGCCCGCGAGCACGGCGTCACCGAGCACGTGGTGTTCACCGGCGGCGTCTCCTCGGGCGAGCTGGCCGCCCACCACGCGGCCGGGGACGTGTTCGCCCTGCCCTGCCGGACGCGCGGCGGCGGCCTGGACGTCGAGGGGCTGGGCATCGTGCTGCTCGAGGCCGCCGCGTGCGGGCTGCCGGTGGTGGCCGGGGACTCCGGGGGCGCCCCGGAGACCGTCGTCGAGTCCGAGACCGGCTTCGTCGTCGGCGGCCGCGACCGGGACGCGCTGACCGACCGCCTGGTCACGCTGCTGCGCGACCCGGAACGGGCGCGGCGCATGGGTGCGGCCGGCCGGGAGCGGATCGTGCGGGACTGGAGCGGCGCCACCCAGGCCGGCCGCCTGTACGGGTTCCTGGGCGGCGAGCCGGCTCAGCGCTCGTAAGGGTCCCGACGACATCCGGCCCGGCACCCCCGTGCGGGAGGCCGGGCCGGACGCGTCGGTCAGCGGGACGGGCGCTCAGCCTTTCTGCGGTGCCCCGTCGTAGATCGCCTCGATGTCGCCGGAGTACTTGTCGACCACGACGTTGCGCTTGACCTTGAGCGTGGGCGTGATCTCGCCGCCGGCCTCGGTGAAGTCGCCGGGCAGGATCCGGAACTTGCGGATCTGCTCGGCGCGCGACACGGCCTGGTTGGCCTCCTCGACCGCGGCGGCGATCTCGCCGCGCAGCTCCGGGTCGTCGACCAGGTCGGCGGCCGAGCCGGCGTCGCCCGCCTGCTTGCCGTTGCGCTCGCGCCAGGCCGGCAGGGCCTCCGGGTCGATCGTCACCAGCGCCGCGATGAACGGCTTCTGGTCGCCGATCACGATGCACTGACCGACCAGCGGGTGCGCGCGCAGCCGGTCCTCCAGCACGGCCGGGGCGACGTTCTTGCCGCCGGCGGTGACGATCAGCTCCTTCTTCCGGCCGGTGATCGTCAGGAACCCGGCGTCGTCGAGCTCGCCGATGTCGCCGGAGTGGAACCATCCGTCGGTGACCGCCTCGCCGGTGGCCTTCTCGTTGTGCCAGTAGCCGCGGAAGACGATGTCGCCGGAGAGCAGGATCTCGCCGTCGTCGGCGATCCGGACCGCGGTGCCCGGAACCGGCCGTCCGACCGAGCCGACGCGCTGGGAGTCGAGGGTGTTCACGGTGATCCCGGCCGAGGTCTCGGTCAGGCCGTAGCCCTCGAGCACCGGCAGGCCGATTCCGCGGAAGAAGTGCCCGAGCCGCTCGCCCAGCGGGGCGCTGCCGGACACCGCGGCGACGACGTTGCCGCCGACGGCCGCGCGCAGCTTGCCGTAGACGAGCTTGTCGAACAGCGCGTGGCGGGCCTTGAGCAGCAGGTTCGGGCCGCCGGAGTCGAGGGCGCGGCTGTAGGCGATCGCGGTGTCCGCGGCCGCGTCGAAGATCTTGCCCTTGCCGTCGCCGTGTGCCTTGAGGCGCGCGCCGTTGTAGACCTTCTCGAACACGCGCGGGACCGCGAGCAGGAACGTCGGCCGGAACTCGCCGAGGTCGGGCAGCAGGTTCTTGACGTCCGGGGAGTGCCCGATGACCGTGCGGTTGATCATCGCGCCGCACTGGATGGCCTTGCCGAACACGTGCGCGAGCGGCAGGAACAGCAGCACCGACCCGGAGTCGGAGAGCAGCTCCGGGAACACCTCGCCGATCGTGCGGCACTCGGCGACCAGGTTGCGGTGGGTGAGCTCGCAGCCCTTCGGGCGCCCGGTGGTGCCCGAGGTGTAGATCAGGGTCGCCAGGTCGTCGGCGCCGACGGCGTGCCGGCGGGCGTGCACCTCGTCCTCGGCGGTGTTCGAGCCCAGGCCGGTCAGCTGCTCGACCGCGCCGGGGGCGTCCGGTGACGCGCCGGAGGCCTCGATCTGCCAGATCGTGCGCAGGCCGTCGAGCTGGTCGCGCACCTTGTCCACCGACGCGGCGTGCTCGTCGGTCTCGACGACGATCCCGACGGCGCCGGAGTCGGAGAGGATCCAGGCGATCTGGTCCGGCGAGGACGTCTCGTAGACCGGTACCGTGACGGCGCCGACGGCGAGGATCGCGTAGTCGAACAGCGTCCACTCGAAGCGTGTCCGCGACAGCAGCGCCACCCGGTCGCCGGTCTGCACGCCGGCCGCGATCAGCCCGCGCGCCACGTCCGTGACCTGCACCGCGAACGCGGCGGCGGACACGTCGGACCAGGCGCCCGAGGCGTCACGGCGCCGGAACAGCGTCGCATCGGGATAGGCGCTCGCATTGTCGAAGACCGCGGCGGCGAGGTTGTCCTCGGCGCCCACGGACACCACAGCGGGCACGGAGTACTCACGCACGGAATCGACCTCCTGGCGATCGTCGGCAGGTTACCGGGGGTAACGCTACCGTGCCGGGCCCCCGGTGGACACGGATCCGGCCATGTCGGGCACGACATCGTGACCTCGGGGTGAGTAGGGCAGGCTGGGCCGGTGCCTTCGATCGACGTCGTGGACGAGACGTTCCTCGCCGTGCCGCCCGAGCGGGTCGCGGCCGAGTTCGCCGAGCCCGCGCTGTGGCGGCGCCTGTGGCCGGACCTCGACCTGGAGGTGATGACCGACCGCGGCGTGCAGGGGATCCGCTGGACGGTGACCGGCACGCTGGTCGGCAGCATGGAGGTCTGGCTCGAGCGCGTGCTCGACGGCACGGTGCTGCACTACTTCCTGCGCGCCGAGCCGGCCGCGGAGCCGGTGGGCGCCGGTGGCGCCCGGGCCGCGCGCCGGGACCGGGCACGCACTCTCGCGCGCCAGCGGGAGGCCAAGGCCGTCGCGTTCGGGCTCAAGCGCCGTCTCGAACGGGGCCGCGCCGCGGGCGTCCCCCCGGTGTGAGGTCCCTCCCGCCCGGCGGGGCCCGTGGTCGTGGAGGAATCTCACCCGCGGTGACGCCCGGGTAGCGTCGCCACGATGCGCGTCCACGTCGTCTCCGACGTCCACGGCAACACCGCGGCTCTGGCGCGGGCCGCGGACGGCGCCGACGGCCTGATCGTCCTCGGCGACCTGCTGGAGTTCGTGGACTACCACGACCCGGAGCGCGGGATCATGGGCCGCCTGCTCGGTGCCGAGGTCAGCGCCGCGTTCGGCCGGTTCCGCGCGGTCGGTGACCGGGCCGGGATGCTGGACCTGCTCGGGCGCAGCTGGGCGCGGTTCGACGATCCCCGGGCCGTCGTGTCCGAGGCCGTGGGCGAGCACTACGACGAGGTGTTCGGCGTGCTGGAGAAGATGGACGTGCCGGTCTGGGCGATCCCCGGCAACGTCGACATGCCCGAGCTGTGGCCCGAGTTCCGCGGCGCGTGCCACGCCGTCGACGGGACGGTGGTCACGATCGGCGGGGTCCGCGTCGGCTTCGCCGGGGGAGTGCCGTTGCCGCCCGGGGTCTCGCCGCGCCGGCACGGCCCCTGGCAGCCGTACTTCCTGACCTCCGAGCGGTTCGACGCCGACCTGGCCGCACTCGGTCCGTGCGAGGTGCTCTGCACCCACGCCCCGCCGCAGATGCCCGACCTGGCCTACGACGTCGTCGCCCGGCGGTCCGAGGCCTCGAGCCCGGCGCTGCGCGAGCGGATCCGTACCGAGCAGCCCTCGCACGCGCTGTTCGGACACGTGCACCAGCCGCTGGCCGCGCGGGCCCGGCTGGGGCGTGCCGAGTGCGTCAACGTCGGTCACTTCCGGAAGACCGAACGGCCCTACGTGCTGCGCTGGTAGGTCCCGGTAACGTGCGCGTCATGGCCGACGCGACGACCTCCTCGATCACCATCAGCGCGCCGCCCGATCAGGTCATGGCGGTGATCGCGGACTTCGAGTCGTACCCGGAATGGGCCGACCAGATCAACTCCGTCGAGGTGGTCGACCCCGGCGCCGGCGGCCGGGCCGGGCAGGTCCGGTTCACCATGGACGCCGGTGTCATCAAGGACACCTACACGCTGGACTACGACTGGGCCGCCGACGACCGCTCGGTCAGCTGGTCGCTGGTCAAGGGCCAGATCCAGAAGGTCCAGAACGGTGCCTACGAGCTCGTCGGCGACGAGTCGTCGACCACCGTCACCTACCGCCTCTCGGTCGAGGTGAACGTCCCGATGATCGGCATGCTCCGCCGCAAGGCCGAGAAGGTGATCATCGACACCGCGCTGAAGGGGCTCAAGCGCCGCGTCGAGAAGGGCTGACCGCCCTCCCGCGCCGACGCTGATCAGGCCCGGAGTGGGTGCCGGTCGGCCGGCCCGCGGTCGATCGTTAGGCTCCCGCCGTGCGCGTGGTGTTGTTCACCGGCAAGGGCGGGGTCGGCAAGACGACCCTGGCCGCCGCGACCGCCGCCCAGCTGGCCGCGTCCGGCCGGTCGGCCCTGGTCGTGTCCACCGACCCGGCGCACTCCCTCGGTGACGCCCTCGACGTCGAGCTCGGCTCCGAGCCGGTGCAGATCGAGGACGCCCTCTACGCCGCGCACATCGACGCCCGGGCCCTGCTCGAGGGTGCCTGGGGTGACCTGCAGGACCACCTGCGCACGATGCTCGCCGGTGCCGGGGTGGACGAGCTGGTCGCCGACGAGCTGACCGTCCTGCCCGGTGTCGAGGACCTGCTGGCGCTGGCCGAGGTGCAGCGCCTGGCCGACTCCGGCGACTACGACGTGCTGGTCGTGGACTGCGGCCCGACCGCGGAGACGCTGCGCCTGCTCACGCTGCCCGAGGCACTGTCGGGCTACCTGGAGCGGCTGTTCCCGGCGCACCGACGGGCCGTCCGCGGCCTGGTCGCCAACCTGGCGGGCGCCCGCGGCGACGGCACCGGCTGGGAACGCACGGTGGAGGCGCTCGGGGAGCTGGCCGAGCGCCTGGCCGGGCTGCGCGCGATGCTCGCCGACCGGTCCCGGACCAGCATCCGGCTGGTGCTGACCCCGGAGCGGGTGGTCGCCGCCGAGACCCGCCGGACGCTGACCGCGCTGGCCCTGCACGAGCTGCGGGTGGACGCGCTGGTGGCGAACCGGGTGATGCCGGCGCCGCCGCCGTCGCTGCGCGGTCCGGCCGCGCGCTGGCTGCGCGAGCGCCACCAGGAGCAGTCCGCGGTGCTCGACGAGCTCGCCGGCCTCGGCGCCGGGATCCCGGTGCACGCGGTGCGCTACACCGCGGCCGAACCGACCGGCGTCGCGTCCCTGCGCTCGCTGGCCGTGTCGCTCTACGGCGACGACGACCCGCTGCCGCCGCCGGCCGGCAACGGCGAGCGGCCGCTGCTGGAACTGCGCCGCACGGCCGGGCAGGGGGTGTCGAAGGACACCGAGTTCGAGCTGGTCGTGGCCCTGCCGGGATCCGAGGACGCGCCCCTGGACCTGGCCCGGGTGGGCGACGAGCTGGCGATCGGGCTCGGCATGACCCGACGCGTGATCGTCCTGCCGTCGGTGCTGCGCCGCTGCGAGGCGGTCAACGCCCAGCTGGAGGGCTCCGGCGCGGACGCGCACCTGACCGTGACGTTCCGGCCCGACCCGGGGACGTGGATGACGTGACCGGGGCGGGACAGCGCAGCGGCTCCCGGGAGGGGGACAGGCGCGACGCACACGGCCCGTGGCCCGAGGACGGCCCGGGGCCGACGCACGGCTCGTGCGGGGCGCACGCCGGGCTCGGGGCGGACCTGCGGGGGACGGCACTGCACCTGCTCGAACGTGTGCGGGAGGCGGTCGAGCCGCTGGGCGAGAAGGACGGCCCGGCCCCGGCTCCGGGTTCGGCCGGTGCCTGCCGGTCGTGCCCGGTCTGCGCGGTGCTCGCGGTGCTCCGGGGTGAGCGCTCCGAGCTGGCGGCCCGCCTCGCCGAGCACGCGACCGGGCTGGTCGCGGTCCTGGCCGCAGTCCTGGAGGCGGACGCCGCGCGTGATGCCGGGCGTGATGCCGGGCGTGATGCCGGGCGGACCGGCGCCGGCAGTCCCGACGACGATCACGCCACGTCCTCCGCTCGCACCGATTCCGCTCGCACCGATTCCGCTCGCACCGATTCCGCTCGCACCGATTCCGGGCGCGCCGCGTCCGGGCGGGTCGACGGTGCCCACACGGCGACGACACGCCGTCCGGGTCCGCCCCGGCCGTCCGGACGGCCGGTGCAGCGGATCGTGGTGCACCGCCGGTGACCCCGCGGGGGACCCCGGCATCGGCATCGGTACTGACGGTCGGTGTCGACGTCGGCGGCACCAGCGTGCGCGCCGGCGTCGTCGACGGGGACGGTCAGGTGCTCGACACCGCCCGCGCGCCCACCCCGCGCACCGACGCGGCCCTCGAGGAGGCGATCGCCTCCGCCGTCGACGAGCTGCGCACCCGGCACCGGGTGGGCGCGGTCGGTCTGGCCCTGGCCGGGTTCGTCGACGCCCCGCGCGGGCTCGTCCGCTACGCCCCGCACCTGTCCTGGCGGGACGCCCCGGTGGCCGAGCGGATCTCCGCCCGGCTGGACCTGCCGGTGGTCGTCGAGCACGACGCGAACGCCGCCGCGCTGGCCGAGCGCCGCTACGGCGCCGCGGCCGGGTCGTCGGTGTGCGTACTGATCGCGCTGGGCACCGGGATCGGTGGCGCACTGCTGCTGGACGGGGCACTGTTCCGCGGCGCGCACGGCGTCGCCCCGGAGCTCGGGCACCTGCGGGTGGTCCCGCAGGGCCGGTCGTGCCCGTGCGGCAAGCGCGGATGCTGGGAGCGCTACTGCAGCGGGACCGCCCTGTCGGCGACCGCCCTGGAGATGATCTCGGCCGGGTCCACCTCCTCGGTACTGGCACGCGAGTCCGCGCAGGACCCGGGACGGGTCACCGGTCAACGGGTCGCCGCCGCGGCGCGCGAGGGTGACCCGCTGGCCCGCCGCGCCGTGCAGGACATGGGCCGCTGGCTGGGGGAGGGCCTCGCGCTGGTCGCGGACGTGTTCGACCCGGACCTCGTGATCGTCGGCGGTGGGGTCTCGGCGTCGGCGCCCCTGTTCCTCGACGAGGCCCGCGAGCACTACGCGCGGGTGGTCACCGGCTCCGGGAACCGACCCCTGGCCCGAATCCGCACGGCCCAGCTCGGCGCCGCCTCGGCCGTGGTCGGCGCGGCCACGCTGGCCCGGGAGAGCGTCGCGGCCTGACGGCTCCGCCGGTGCCGGTCGCGCCGGTGCCGATTGCGGCCTGCGCTGCGGCCCGCCCCTCGCCGGTGCTCGGTCAGAACGGCGCTGGATCGTCGTCGGGGTCTGCGCGGACCACCCGGCCGCGCCCGTGCCGGGGTTGCTCGTCGCCCCGGTCGGGCGCGAGCTGGTCGCCGTCGTGCGGGTGGTATCCCGGTGGGGCCCGGTCCCGGTCCGGGAATTCGAGAGGGAGGCCGGCGTCGTCGACGGGTTCGTCGAAGGACGGGTCCGGGTCACGCGGG
>NZ_JADQDD010000250.1 GCF_019263595.1 Pseudonocardia sp. KRD291
CCGACCCGGGTGATGCCCGGCCCGGGAACCCCCGAGGTGCCCGCGGCCGGTGGTGGTCCGTTCCGCGCCGGTGACGATCCGATCCGGGCCGGTGCAGGCGCTCCCGGCAGTGACGGCCCCGACGGGGGCAAGCCCGGCAAGGGCGAGAAACCGGAGTCGGACCTGAACGTCAACAAGGTCGTCGCCGGAGCCGGCGCGGCGATCGTCACGGCGATCCTGGGCTCGTTCCTGGGTGCGGTCGGAACGGTGCTCGGTGCCGCCCTCGGCTCGATCGTCACGACGTTCGCGACGACGTTCTTCCAGCGTTCCATCGAGCACACCCGCACCAAGGTCACCGGCACCAGCGAGCGACTCAGGCAGCGCAGGTCCGGGCCGGCCGGCACCGCGGTCCGGCACGCGGCGGCATACGACGGCGGCGCCGGCGCGGCCGGACCGGACGGCCAGGAGACGGTCCTGCTGGACCCCTCGGCCGCGAGCACCCGCCCGCCCGGGCGGGACCGCCGGATCCGGATGACCCGCAAGCAGGTCATCTGGTCGGTCATCGGCACGGTGCTGGCGTTCGCGCTGGCGATGTTCCTGGTCACCGGCATCGAGTGGATCAAGGGCGGGACGATCACCGGCGGTGGGACCGGCACGTCGATCGGCAACGTGGTCTCCGGGGCGCCGGCCCAGCAGACCGGGCCGGACGACACCGGCGGCAGCGAGGCCACCTCGAGCTCGGAGCCCACGACGTCGTCGGACGAGTCGGACCAGACCTCGAGCGGTACCTCGACCGAGGACCCGTCGTCGAGCCCGGAGGAGGGCAGCGACTCGAGCTCCGACCCGGGCAACCCGCTGCGCGACGGCCTGAACCGGGTGCTGCCCTCGCAGCAGCCCGAGTCCGGGCAGCTGCAGTCCGGCCAGGACGGGCAGTCCGGGCAGGACGGCTCCGGCAACTCCGGCGGCGGGGCGGCCGAGTCCAACTGACCGGTCGGCCGCCGGGTCGGGCGGCCGGGGTCAGGACGACGCCGCGGCGGTCAGCCGGGCCTTCAACCGCGCCGCGGCGTCCTGCGGGTCCGCGGCCTCGGTGATCGCGCGGACGACGACGATCCGGCTCGCCCCGGCGTCGAGCACCTCGTCGAGGCGGTCGTGGTCGATCCCGCCGATCGCGAACCACGGCCGCGCGGGAGCCCGCCCGGCGACGGTGCGCACCAGGTCCAGCCCGGGCGCCGGGCGTCCGGGCTTGGTCGGGGTCGGCCAGCACGGGCCGGCGCAGAAGTAGTCGACGTACTCCTGCCCGGCCGCCGCGGCGGTCTCGGCGTCGCTGTGCGCGGAGCGGCCGATGACCATCTCGTCGCCGACCACCCGTCGGGCCCACCCGACCGGAAGGTCGTCCTGGCCCAGGTGCAGCACGTCCGCGCCGGAGGCCAGCGCGACGTCGGCCCGGTCGTTCACCGCGAACAGCGCGTCGTGGCGGGCGCAGGCGTCGGCGAACACCTCCAGCGCGGCCAGCTCGGCCTTCGCCTCCAGCGGGGCGCTGCCGATGGTCGTTCCGCCTGCGCTCCTCTCGTGTCCGCCCTTGTCGCGCAGCTGCACCACGTCCACGCCGCCGGCCAGGGCGGCGTCGAGGAACTCGGCGAGGTCGCCGCGCTCGGAACGGGCGTCGGTGCACAGGTAGAGGCGGGCGGCGTCGAGTCTGCGGCGCAGTGACTCTGCATCTCGTCGGGGCACGGCGGGAAGGGTACGGCGTAGCCTGGTGGAGAAGGTGGAACACGGGAGTCCGGCGTACGCATCGGGCTGAGAGGGGACCGGCGAGGGTCCCGACCGTCGAACCTGATCCGGGTCATGCCGGCGCAGGGAGGGATCTCATGGGAATGCATCTGGCCGTCGTGGGTGGCGGCGTGATCGGGCTGTCCGCGGCCTGGTCGTGCGCGCGTGCCGGATGGCGGGTCACGCTGCTGGACCCGGCGCCGTGCTCGGGGGCGTCCTGGGTGGCCGGCGGGATGCTGGCCCCGGTCACCGAGACCTGGCCCGGCGAGGAGGACCTGCTCGAGCTGGGCGTCGCCTCGGTGCGGGACTGGGCGTCGTTCGCCGCCGACCTGGAACGCGACTCCGGTCTCGGCGCCGGCCTGCGCGCCGAGGGCACCGTCGTCGCGGCCACCGGCTCCGGCGACCGCGCCGAGCTGGACACGCTGGCCGAGCACCTGGCCCGGCTCGGCCGCCCGGTGCAGCGCCTGTCCGGGCGCGAGCTGCGCCGCCTGGAACCGGCGATCGGCCCGGACGTGCGCGGCGGGCTGTCGGTCCCGGACGACCTGGCCGTGGACAACCGCACGCTCCTCGACGCCCTGCTCGTGGCCTGCTCGCGGGCCGGGGTGGTGCTCGAGCGCCGCGCGGCGACCGCCGTCCTCGACGACGGGGAGCGGGTCACCGGGGTGCGCTGCGCAGACCGGGCCGACCGGGCCGACGGGGCCGACGGGCCCGACGTGCACGCCGACGCCGTACTCGTCGCCGCGGGCGCGCACTCGTCCTCGCTGCACCCGTCACTGGACGGGCTGGTGCGCCCGGTCAAGGGCGAGATCCTGCGCCTGACCCGGCGCGCGGGCGCGCTGGCGCCGCCGTCGCGCACCGTGCGCGCACTGGTCGACGGGCGCCCGGTCTACGCCGTCCCGCGCGACGCACCCGGCCACGGCGACCTCGTCGTCGGCGCCACCACCAGCGAGAACGGCTTCGACACCGAGGTGACCGTGGGCGGGGTCCGGGACCTGCTGCGCGACGCCGAGCGGATCCTGCCCGGGATCGCCGAGTACGCACTGACCGAGAGCGCGGCCGGGCTGCGCCCGGGCAGCCGGGACAACCTGCCGCTGATCGGTGCGACCGGGCCGGACGGGCTGTTCGTGGCGACCGGGCACGGCCGCAACGGGATGCTGCTGGCTCCGGTGACCGCGGCCGCCGTCGTCGCGCTGGTGGACCGGAAGCCGGTGCCCGACGTCGTGCGGCCCGCGGACCCGGCCCGGTTCGCCCTGTCCGGAGCCACCGCGGCCGAAGGGAGCTGAACGATGCAGATCTGGATCAACGGGACCGAGCACGGGCTGGACGGGGCACCGACCGTCGCGGACGCGCTGTCGGCGTCCGGGGCACCCGAGCGCGGGATCGCGGTCGCCGTGGACGGCGACGTCGTCCCCCGCGCACGGTGGGCGGGCCACGAGCTCGCCGAGGGCGCCCGGATGGAGATCCTGACCGCGGTGCAGGGAGGCTAGAGATGGTGGAGAACGAGCCGCTGGTCGTCGGCGGGCGCAAGTTCGGGTCGCGGCTGGTGATGGGCACCGGCGGCGCGTCGAACCTGGAGATCCTGCAGCGGGCGCTCGTCGCGTCCGGGACGGAGCTGACCACGGTCGCGATGCGCCGGGTCGACGTGTCCGGCGGCACCGGTCTGCTGGACCTGCTGCGCCGGCTGGGGATCGAGGTGCTGCCGAACACGGCCGGATGCCGGTCCGCCGCCGAGGCCGTGCTGACCGCGCGGCTGGCCCGGGAGGCGCTGGAGACCGACCTGGTCAAGCTCGAGGTGGTCGCCGACGAGCAGACGCTGCTGCCGGACCCGATCGAGCTCCTCGACGCCGCCGAACAGCTCGTCGACGACGGCTTCACCGTCCTGCCCTACACCAACGACGACCCGGTGCTGGCCCGCAAACTGGAGCAGGCCGGCTGCGCGGCGGTGATGCCGCTCGGCTCGCCGATCGGCACCGGGCTGGGCATCCGCAACCCGCACAACATCGAGATGATCGTCGATCGGGCCACGGTCCCGGTGGTGCTCGACGCCGGCATCGGCACCGCCTCGGAGGCCGCGCAGGCGATGGAGCTGGGCTGTGACGCCGTGCTGCTGGCCACCGCCGTCACCCGCGCCGGAAACCCGGAGCGGATGGCGCACGCGATGCGGCTGGGCGTGGAGGCGGGCCTGGCCGCCCGCGGCGCCGGGCGGATCCCGCGCCGCTACTGGGCCCGGGCGTCGTCGCCGGAGCGCGAGGACGGCTGAGCCCGCGCCACGGCATAGGTCAGGTGGGTCACCAGCGGGGTCTGCCGGACCGACACCGGGACGAGCCCGGTGCGGGGCACGCCCTCGAACAGACGCTCACCCCGGCCGAGCAGCACCGGCGCGACGTGCAGGCGCAGCTCGTCGACCACGCCCGCGGCCAGGCACTGGTTGACGGTCGCGGCGCCGCCCGCGATGGCGACGTCCCGGTCCCCGGCGGCCTCGCGTGCCCGCGCCACCGCCTCGTCGACGCCGCCGGTGACGAAGTGGAACGTGGTCCCGCCCTCCATCGGCAGGTCCTCGCGCGCGTGGTGGGTCAGCACGAACACCGGCGCGTGGTAGGGCGGCTCCGCGCCCCACCAGCCGGTCCAGCCCAGGTCCCAGCCGCCGCGACCGGGGCCGAACATGTTCCGCCCCATCACGAAGGCCCCGGCCGCGGTGATGGCCCCGATCTCGGCGGCGTGCGCCTGTGGCTCGTCGAGCATCCAGGTCGTCAGGCCCTCGGCCCCGTCGCCGAACGGGGCGTCCATGCGCTGGTCCGTGCCGGCCGTGTAGCCGTCCACCGACACCGCCATGTCACAGGTCACGATGCTCATCGCCGTCTCCTCACCTGATCGGCCGGGCCGCTGTCGGCCCCGCTCCCACCCACCGGTCGGAGCCGGGAGGGCGTCCTCGACATCGATCCGGGGGAACTTCTCCCCATCAGTCCGCGGCCGTGATGCCGGCCGCGTGCCGGCGGGCCAGCTGCCGGTAGAAGTCGGGGTTGGTGCGTACCCACCAGCGTGCCGACTCGGTGAGCGGGCCCTTCTCCTTCGCGGCCGTGCCCAGCACCAGCCGGTCCGCCGCGATCTCGACGTTCGGCGCGACGACCGACCCGGCCGCGACCAGCGACCCCTCGCCGACGCGCGCGCCGTCCTGCACGGTGGCGCCGTTGCCGATCACCGCGCGGGCCCCGATCACGCAGCCGTGCACCACGCACAGGTGCCCGATCGTCGCGTCCTCGCCGACCTCGGTGAACGGGTCGTCGCCGCCGTGCAGGACGGAGCCGTCCTGCACGTTCGCGCCGGCCCGGACGAAGATCGTGCCCAGGTCGGCGCGGAGCACGGCGTTGTACCAGACCGAGGCCCCGGCCTCGACGTGCACGTCACCGACCAGGGTCGCGGTCGGGGCGACGAACGCGTCCGGATGCACGGTCGGTGCGACCCCGTCGAGGGAGAAGAGCGGCATGATCGCAGCCTGCCACCCCGCGTGCCGGACGCCGTGCGCGGTTCAGCTGAACCGCACGTCCGTCCTCGTCAGATGCGCCTGGACCCCGTCCAGCACGCGGGCCAGGCCCGCCTCGAACACCGGATCGACGCCGTCCGGGCCGGTCGTGTCGGGCGGGGCGCCGGTGAACAGCCCGGTGAACAGCGGCATGTCCGCGGCCCGGTGCGCGAGGTCCGAGGTCAGCGGGGCCCGGTCGTGCCGGAGGGAGGACGAGCCGAGCACGTAGCTGTTCACCACGTGCAGCACCTCGAACGCGACGTCCACCGGCAGGCCGTCGGCGACGACCAGCGCGAGCGCGGTCTCGGCCCAAACGCACTCCGCGGGCCCCATCCGCCGCGGCCCGGTGACCAGGGGAAGTGTCCAGGGATGCGTGGTGAAGACCGCGCGGTTCGCCCGGGCCCAGGCCTCCAGGCCGGCCCGGACCCCGCCGGAGACCGCCGGCGGCTCGCCGACCGCGGCGTCGATCATGAGATCGACCAGGGCGTCCTTGTGCGGCACGTGCCGGTAGAGCGACATCGGCGCGGCCCCCAGCGTCCGGGCCAGCCGCGGCATCGACACCGCATCCAGTCCCTCCTCGTCGGCGAGACGCACCGCGGCGTCGACGATCGTGTCCCGACTCAGCGACCTGCGCGCCGTCCTCGGATCGGGCGCCGGCTCCCAGCGCGGGTCCTGGGTAGGCGACGCGGGCATGCCGGAACTCTCCCACACCCAAAGCGTAGACAGCTATACGCAAGATGCGTAAGGCTTACGCACATGACGGACGGGGCAGTGCGCGAACAGACGGACACCGACGGGCGCGAGCGGGCGCGGACGCGGCGCCGGAGGAGTACGAGACGAGTGCGGGCGGGGATGATCGCGTTCGCGGTGCTCACCGTCGCGTTCCTGGTGGTGTCGCTGCCGCCCTACCTGAGCCTGGACCCGGCGCAGTCGAGGGTGGCGCCGCGCGCGGACTACCCGCTGCACTACCCCTTGTTGTGGGCGCACATCATGTTCGGCTCGGTCGCGCTGGTCACCGCCGGACTGCAGATCTGGCCGTGGTTGCGGCGCAGGTATCCCGCGGTGCACCGGTGGTCGGGCCGGCTCTACCTGTTCGGCGGCGTGTTCCCCGGGGGGATCGTCGTGCTGGGCGTGGCGCCGGTGAGCACCACCGGGCCGATCTCGGCGGTGGGCAACACCATGCTCGCGGTGCTGTGGCTGGGAACCGCGGTCGCGGGCTATCGGGCCGCGCGGGCCCGCCGGTTCGCCGACCACCGGGCCTGGATGATCCGCAGTGTCGCCCTGACGTTCTCGATCGTCGTCAACCGGGCGTGGATCCTGGTCTACCTCGGGATCTTCTCCCTGTTCGGCCCCGTCGACGACGCCCTGATCACGGCCGCGGCCGGAGCGTCGGTGTGGACGAGCTGGATCGTCAACCTGCTGGTCGCGGAGTGGTGGCTCCTGCGCCGCGGCGCGGGGCGGTTCAGCTGAACCGCGTCCCGGCTCGGGAGCCGCGCCATGGTTGCCGTCGGAGCTCAGCGGGGCGGCTCAGCGGGGCGGCTCGGCGGGGGTGCGCAGGCCCAGGTCGGAGAGCTCCAGGGCGGCGAGGCGGTGGATGACGGCGGGGTCACCCCGGCGCCAGGCGGTGGCCGGGTCCGGGGCCACCTGGACCAGACGCCGGACCGGGACCCGGCCCAGCGCGCGCAGGGCGAGCAGGTCCGGGCACGTCTCCCGGGCGACGACGGCGGCGCCGGCGCGGCGGGCGTAGCGCAGCCGCAGCGGCAGCCACCCCAGCAGTACCGGGAGCAGAGCGCCGAGCGTGACCAGCACGCCCGACCAGAGGGCCACCGTGGCGATCGTGTCGCCGTACTCCTGCCCGGCCCGGACGAGGTCGGCCCCGGTCCCGGTCGCCGGGTCGAACGCGCGCGCCAGGTCCTCGCCGACGAACGGGATCGTGCGGGCCGCACCGGCCGCCCCGGCGAACGTCTCGCCGATCCGCCCGCCCGCGTCGGCCAGCGTGCGCCCGGGGGCCTGCAGGGCGAGCAGGCCGTCGTGCACCGTGACTCCGACGACGACCGCGAGCACGGTCCAGGCCGCGGCCAGGACGTCGGCGACGACCTGGCGCCCGAGCCGTTCCGGTCGTTCCGCGTAGAGGCGCATCCGCCAGGTTCTACAGCAGGACCGAGTCTACAGCAGGCCCAGCTTGGTCGCCGCGTAGACCGCCTCGGCGCGGCGGGAGACCATCAGCTTGCGCATCAGGTTCCCGACGTGGAACTTCACGGTCGTCTCGGAGATGAACAGCTCGGCGCCGATCGCCCGGTTGGACAGGCCCCGCGCGAGCAGGCGCAGCACGTCGAGCTCGCGGTCGGTGAGGCGCTCCCGGTCCGGCATCCCGCCGGACAGCGAGCGGACCATGGCCGAGGCGCTGCGGGCGTCGAAGGCGCTCTCGCCACGCGACACGGCCCGGATCGCGCGCACCAGCTCGGTGGTGTCCACGTCCTTGACCACGTACCCGCGGGCACCGGCCTGGACCGACTCCACGACGAGGCGGTCCTCGGCGAACGTGGTGAGCACCAGGACACCGATGCCGGGGTGCGCCGCACACAGCCTGCGGCAGACGTCGAGGCCGTCGGTCTGCGGGCCCGAGGCCAGCTTCAGGTCCAGCAGCACCACGTGCGGGCGCCCGGCGTCGACGGCGGTGATCGCGTCGGCGGGGCTGCCCGCCTCCCCGACCACGCGCAGGTCGTCCTCGCGTTCGAGCACGGCACGCAGACCCTGTCGCATGATCGAGTGGTCGTCGACCAGCACGATCCGGATCGGGGCGGGCGGGGCCGACCCCCCGTTCCGGGTACTCGTGCGTGCGGTGTTCACCGGGACTCCGATCGTCGTGTGGGGACGTCCACCTGGACCTGCAGCCCGCCGATCCGGGAACGGCGGAAGCGCAGCACGCCGCCCATCTCCT
Source organism: Pseudonocardia sp. KRD291 (assembly GCF_019263595.1). Taxonomy (GTDB): domain Bacteria; phylum Actinomycetota; class Actinomycetes; order Mycobacteriales; family Pseudonocardiaceae; genus Pseudonocardia. The sequence continues at coordinate 8,211 of NZ_JADQDD010000250.1, forward strand.
GGGCACGGGTGTTCATGTTGCCCAGCCCGCGGTGCTCCCCGGAGGGGCCGCGCAGGTCGGCCGCGCGCAGCGTGCGGCGGATCTCCTCGGGGCTGGCGCCGCCGTCGTCGGAGACGGTGAGCCGGACCCGGTCGGACTGGTAGGCCAGCCGGACGACCGCGCGCGAGGCCGCCGCGTGCATCGCGGTGTTGAACAGCGCCTCACCGGCGATCCGGAACAGCGAGTGCTCGTGCTCCGGCGCCAGCGGCACCGGCGTCCCGCCGATCTTGACCTCGACCCGGAGCTCGTCGGGCATGTGCACGGTGCAGAGCTGGCGCAGCATCGACGGCAGGTCCTTGTCGCCGTGGTCGTCGTCGTTGAGCGCGTAGATCGCCGAGCGCAGCTGCTCGACCGCGCGCCGGGTCAGGTCCTTGGCCGTGTCCAGGTGCCCGACGAGTTTCGGGTCGTCGATCTCGGTGCGGCAGAGCTCGATGTGCATGCCGGCCGACAGGGCGTACTGGGTGACGCTGTCGTGCAGCTCGCGGGCGATCCGGTGCCGCTCGTTGTCGAGCACCTCCCGCTGCCGGGCCGCGCCGAGTGCCTGCTGGGTGCGCATCAGCTCGTCGTTGCGGGTGCGCAGGTCCTCGGCCTGGCGTGCGGTGCGCACGTGCAGCCGCTCCGCACGGTCGAGCAGGGCGCAGTTCTGCAGCGCCGACGCCGTCTGGCCGGCCAGGATGCGCAGCACCGAGTGGTCGGTGTCGTCGATCTCGCGCTCCGGCGGGGTCCAGGCCACGAACCCGCCGACGGTGCGGCCGTTGAGCCGGATCGGGACGTGCAGGTGCCGGCGCGCGTCGTCCCCGTCCAGGTGGGGGTGCGCGTCGACGACCGGGCCGCCGTCGCGCACCGCCTGGACATGGCTGCGCACCTTGTCCGGCACCAGGTCCAGGTTCGCCCACTCCACGCCGTCCGGCCCGAGCACGACGTGGCGCGGCACCGCGTCCGGCAGCTCGCCCGCGACGAGCGCGAAGACCACCCAGTCCGCGGAGAGGTGGTCGGCTGCCGCGTCCGCCACCGCCCGGACGAGTGCCTCCGAGCCCTCCATCGTGCGCACCAGCGCCGCCGAGATCCGGTCCAGGGCGAGGATCACCCGGCGCAGGCGCTCGGCGTTGACCCGGTACTCCGGGTAGAACGACGGCTTGCCGGACCGCAGACCG
>NZ_JADQDD010000251.1 GCF_019263595.1 Pseudonocardia sp. KRD291
AGATGCCCGCCGCCGGGGCGGTCGGGTCGGCCGACGTGGCGGCGACGTCGCCGGTCGGTGCCGTGGGCGTCTCCGGCGGCGGGGTGGCGGACGTCGTGGGACCTGCCGTGGACTGTGCCGCGCCCGCCCCGCTCGACACCGGGACGGACGTGGTCGGCCAGAACAGCACCGCTCCGACGATGGCCAGTGCACCGACCAGCCCACCGGCCCCGATCAGCAGACGCGCGCGGGTGTCCGACGATCCCGCGGCCGCGGCCGCGGCCGGGCCCGGGTCGCGGGTGACGTAGGTGTCGACGCCCGGCCGCATCGGAGCGCCGGACCCCGGCGACCAGGCCGCGAACCGCTCGGTGGGCGGCTCGACCGGCGTCACGGGCACGGCCGCGGTCGGCGCGGCGTATGCCGGGACCACGGCGATCGGTCCGGTCCGTTCCACGTCCGGCCCGTCCGCGTAGACCGGCACGTCGACGCCCGGCCAGGACGCGCCGGGCTGGGGGGCCAGTGCCAGCGCGGCGCCGGTCGCGATCGCGTTCTTCGGGTCGGCGTCCACCGCGACCGGCCGGTCCAGCTCCTCGGACACGACCTGCGCGACCAGCGGGATCCGCGAGGACCCGCCGACCAGCAGCACCGCCGACAACCCGGACGGCTCCAGCCCGGCCGAGGACACGGCGCGGCGCAGCGCGGTCACCGAGTCCTCCAGGGCGGGCCGGATCAGCTCCTCGAACTCGGTGCGGTGCAGCCGCACCGAGGTGCGCCCGGTGCCCGACCAGACTCCGACCGAGGCCTCGGTGTCCGAGCTCAGCGCCTCCTTGGCCTCGCAGCAGTCGCGGCGCACCCGCGCCACGGCGGCCCACACGTCCGGGTCGGACTCGTCGAGGTCGGCGAACGCCGCCGGCACGGCGGCCCGGACGTGGTCGAACACGGCCTCGTCGAAGTCGACCCCGCCCAGGTACTCGACGCCCTCGGGCCGGCCGAGCAGGGTGAACCCGCCACCGACCTCGCGCTCGGTGTCCTTGCGGACGACGGCGGCGTCGAACGTGCCGCCGCCGAGGTCGTAGACGGCGATCGTGGAACCGGTCGGGACGCGCTCGGCGCGGGTGTAGCGCAGCGCCGCTGCCTGCGGCTCGGCCAGGAACGTGACGGTCAGCCCGTGGCCGGCCAGGGCGGCGCCGACCAGCTCCTTCTTGTGCGCGCCCCACGCCGCGGGGTGGGTGAGCGCGATCCGCTCCGGAGCCTCGCCCTCGCGGCGCGCGGCGACGTCGACGACGTGCCGCACGACCAGGGCCGCGAGCTCGTGCGCGGTGAACGCGCGGCCGCCCAGCGACACCGGTGTCGGGTCGCCGATCCGGCGTTTGAACTCCCGCGCCACGCGGTCCGGCTCGCCCAGCGCGCGGCGCTGCGCGGCGTCACCGACGAGCAGCTCGCCGTCCTCGGCCACGAACAGGACCGACGGCATCTGCACCCCGTTGTCGGAGAGCGCGACCATCTCCGGCTCGCCGGAGGCCTCACCCCCGCGCAGGCGAAGGACGGCCGCCGCCGTGAAGGTCGTACCCAGGTCGATCCCGAGCAGGTACGGCATGGCGATGTCCCTCCGCGGTGCGTGTCGCAGGGCCCGGCGACGCCGGACCCGTCACACGCCCATCGGGGATCCACCGGCCGTCGTTAGCCGATCCTTCCGATCCCCTAACCGATTCCCCCGAATCCCCCTGGGGGCCGATCCGGGACCCGGCCGGATCCCCGATGGCCGCGGCGCCCCCGCTGCCTACCTTTCGGTCCCAACACCGGTCGTCGCCACGAACCGGTCACCACCGCCGAACCGGGAGACGGTCCACATGTCGATCCACACCACCCTGATCGAGTTCATCAAGCAGCTGCTCGGCACCGACTCGGAGAGCATCCAGCTCCGCGACTACTTCCGTGAGGACCCGCAGGGCGCGCTGAACGAGTACGGCCTGGGCCACCTGAGCCCCGAGGACGTGCATGACGCGATGGTGCTGTTCCAGGACAACGACACCGTGAGCTTCGACCGGAACTACGACACCGGTTTCGACCGGGACGGCCGCGACGGCGGGGCCCGCGACGGGGGCTGGGACGGCGGCCGGCACCACGACGGCGGCACGGACCACGGCGGCGACTGGGGCGGGCACAAGGGCGGCGGGCACGACCCGGTCGTCCGCGAGCACGTCACCGACAACCACGTCACCAACAACGTCGACGACCGCGACACCATCGTCGACAACTCGATCAACCAGAACATCGACACCGGCGGCGGCGACCTCGACCAGAACTTCGAGAACAACTCCGTCACCGCCTCCGGCGACGGCGCGGTGGCCGCCGGGCGCGACATCGAGGACTCGACGATCACCACCGGCAACGACAACGTCGTGGGCGACGGCAACAAGGTCGTGAGCGGCGACGGCAACACCACCGCGTTCGGCTCCGGCAGCGCCGTCTCCGACGTCCGGGTCGACGACGGCGGCGCGTTCTCGGTGAACGGTGACGCCTCCGGCGACAGCTCGACGAACGGCTCCTTCAACGAGGTCCACAACGAGTCGCACGAGTCGACCTCGGTCGAGGACTCCTACAACACGGACTCGAGCACCGACGTCGACACCGAGATCGACGACCACAGCTCCAGCCACACCGACATCGGCTCGCACAACTCGGCCGACCTGCACTTCGCCTGAGCCTGCCCGCCGCACCCCGCTTCCCCGAAGGAGAACCACGAGATGTCCGCCGACAAGTCCCTGATCCAGTTCATCCTCGACCTGCTGCGCGACCCGAAGGCCCTGGCCGAGTTCAAGGACAACCCGGACGCCGCCCTGCGCGCCTGCGGCCTGACCAACGTCAGCCCGGAGGACGTGCACGACGCGATCGTCCTGGCCCAGGACAACGACGACGTCAGCTTCGACCGTGAGTACAACACCGGTGGCGGCCACCACGCGTCCGTCGCCGGCGCGTCCGTCCCGCCGCCCCCGCCGGTCGAGGCGCACCACGGCGGTGGCGACCACGGCCACGACGCCGGGATCGCGTACCTCGACAAGTACGTGACCAACAACTACGTCACGAACAACGTCGACGACCGCGACACCATCGTCGACAACTCGATCAACCAGAACATCGACACCAGTGGCGGCGACGTCAACCAGAACTTCGAGAACAACTCCGTCACCGCCTCCGGCGACGGCGCGGTCGCGGCCGGCGGCGACATCGAGGACTCGACGGTCACCACCGGCGACGACAACGTGGTCGGCGACGACAACGCCGTCATCAGCGGCGACGACAACACCACGGCGTTCGGATCCGGCAGCGCCGTGTCCGACGTCGAGGTGGACGACGGCGGGGCCTTCTCCGTCGACGGCGACGCGACCGGCGACAACAGCACCAACGACTCCTACAACGACACGCACAACGAGTCGCACGTCGACACCGACATCGACGACTCCTACAACACCGACTCGAGCTCCACGGTCGAGACCGACGTCGACGACCACAGCACCACCCACACCGACGTCGCCTCGCACAACGAGCTCACCGTCGACGTGCTCTGACCCGAGACCAGCGGCGGCGGGCAAGCCCGGCGCGGGACGCCCGCCGCCCACCGAGAACCGGTCCCGTTCACCCACCCGGGTGGGCCGGGGCCGGTTTTCCTCGTGTAAGCATCAGGGCTGGGGGAGGAGACCGGGATCGACCGGTCCCGGGACGACGGGGGGCGTCGACAGCGTGGCGGTACCGGAGGCGGTCGAGCTCGTCGACATCGCGCTGAAGGCGACCACCGCCTACGAGCGTCCCGACCTCGCGACCCGCCTGCAGCAGACCCGGGCCCGCCTGTCCGACCCGAACGTCCGGGTACTGGTCGTCGGCGAGTTCAAGCAGGGCAAGAGCCAGCTGGTGAACGCGCTGGTCAACGCGACCGTCTGCCCCGTCGACGACGACATCGCCACCGCCGTCCCGACGCTCGTGCGGCACGGCGACGAGACCACCGTGACGCTGGTGCGCGAGGGCGGCGGGTCCGACGAGCGCACCCCGGTCCCGGTGGAACGTCTCGCCGAGCACGTCTCCGAGGCCGGCAACCCCGGCAACAGGGCCCGGCTGACCCGGGCCGAGGTGACGCTGCCGCGCAAGCTGCTCTCCTCCGGGCTGGTCCTGGTGGACACCCCCGGCGTCGGTGGGCTCGGCTCCGCGCACGGTGCCGCGACGATGTCGGCGCTGCCCACCGCGGACGCGGTCGTGCTCGTCTCGGACGCCTCGCAGGAGTACTCCGCCCCGGAGCTGGAGTTCCTGCGCGCGGCGATGAAGCTGTGCCCGAACGTCGGCTGCGTGGTCACCAAGACCGACCTCTACCCGCACTGGCGTCGGATCGTCGAGCTCGACGAGGGCCACCTGCACGACGCCGGGATCGACGCCCGGGTCATCCCGGTGTCCTCGGCGCTGCGCCTGCACGCGGCACTCACCCAGGACATGGACCTGATCACCGAGTCCGGCTTTCAGGAGCTCGTCGGGTTCCTGCTGCGCAAGGTCGTCGCCCGCGCCGACGACCTGGACCGCACCTCGGTCGGCCAGGACGTACTGATCACCTGCCGCGCGCTGTCCGCGACCATGCGCGCCGAGCTGATCAGCCAGGAGGACCCGGAGCGGGCCGAGCGCCTGGCCGGGGATCTGGAGGAGGCGAAGACGCGCGTCGACGCGCTGCGGCAGCGTTCGGCGCGCTGGCAGACCACGCTCAACGACGGCATCGCCGACCTCATCGCCGACATCGACTACGACCTGCGCGACCGGCTGCGCACGGTGTCCCGGGAGGCCGAGCAGCTGCTCGACGACGCCGACCCGGCCGACATCTGGGACCAGTTCGCGGAGTGGTTCCACCGCCAGGTCTCCCAGGCCGTCGCGCAGAACTTCGTGTGGACGACCGAGCGGTCCCGCTGGCTGGCCGAGCAGGTCGCCGAGCACTTCGCCGAGGCCATCGACGTCCAGCTGCCGGAGCTGCGCATCGCCGGCGGGGCGGTGGCCGGGAAGGTGGACTCCCTCGAGATGCCGGTCGGGGAGAAGTTCGGGGCCGGGCAGAAGCTGTTCGTCGGCATGCGCGGCGGCTACGGCGGCATGCTGATGCTCGGCCTGGCCTCCACCGTGGCCGGGTTCGCGCTGCTCAACCCGGTCTCGATCGGCGCAGGCCTGCTGTTCGGCGCGAAGACCGTGCGCGACGAGCGCAAGCGACTCGTGCAGCGACGCCAGGCCGAGGCCAAGGGCGCGGTGCGCAAGCACATCGACGAGGCGACGTTCCAGGTCGGGAAGGACTCCCGCGACAACCTGCGCCAGATCCAGCGCGAGCTGCGCGACCACTTCACGATGCTCGCCGAGGAGCTCTCGACGGCGCTGGCGGAGTCGGTGGTCGCCGCGCAGAGCGCCCTGCGCACCGACGCCGACCGGCAGAAGCGGATCGCCGACCTCAACGCCGAGCTGGAGCGGGTGGAGTCCCTCGCCGAACGTGCCCGTTCCCTGGCCGGCGCGGTGGCGTCACCATGAGCGGGCCCGACCGGAGCCCGCAGCACCCGATGGACCTGACGGCGTCGGTACGGCAGCTGCTGCGCCGCACGATCGAGGCCTACGCCGACAGCCCGCAGGCGGCCGGCTGGCTGCAGCACCACCTCGACCGGTTCGGCGAGCCGCTGCGGGTGGCGATCGCGGGCAAGGTCAAGGCCGGCAAGTCGACGCTGCTCAACGCACTGGTCGGGGAGCAGATCGCGCCGACCGACGCGGGCGAGTGCACCCGGGTCGTCACCTGGTACCAGGACGCGCCGTCGCCGAAGGTCCGGATGTTCCCGCGGAACGGGCCGCCGCGGCCGTTGACGATCACGCGCCACCGCGGTGCGCTGTCGTTCGACCTGCAGGGTGTGCCGGTCGAGCAGGTGGACCGGCTGCTGGTGGACTGGCCGTCGCAGAGCCTGCGCACCACGAACCTGATCGACACCCCGGGGATCGGGTCGCTCTCGGCGGACACCTCGGCCCGGGCATCGGCGTTCCTGACCCCGGACGACTCGCCGTCGCCGGCCGACGCCGTCGTCTACCTGATGCGCCACCTGCACGCCGGCGACGTGCGGTTCCTGGAGGCCTTCCACGACCGCGGGGTGGCCCGGGCGACGCCGGTGAACACGATCGCGGTCCTGTCCCGCGCCGACGAGATCGGCGTCGGCCGCCTGGACGCGCTCACCTCGGCCCGCCGGATCGCCCGGCGCTACCGCGGCGACGAGAAGCTGCGCGGGCTGTGCCAGACCGTCGTCGCGGTGGCCGGCCTGCTCGCCGAGAGCGCGCGCACCATGCGCCAGGACGAGTTCACGGCACTGAGCGAGCTGGCCGCGCTGCCGCGCGCGGACGTCGAGTCGATGCTGCTCTCGGCGGACCGGTTCGGGCGCACCGAGCTGGACCGCCCGGACGGCGACACCCGGGTCGCGCTGCTGGAGCGGTTCGGCCTGTTCGGGGTCCGGCTGGGCACCACGCTGATCCGCCAGGGCGTCACCGACTCCTCGGCGCTGACCGCCGAGCTGATCCGCCGTTCCGGGCTCGACGAGCTGCGCACCGTGCTGGCCAACCAGTTCGCCGAGCGCCGCGACCTGCTCAAGTCCCGCTCCGCGCTGCTCGCTATCGACCTGGTGCTGACCCGGGAACCGCGGCCGTCGGCGGCGCCGCTGCGCGCCGAGGTGGAGCGGATCCTGGCCGGGGCGCACGAGTTCGTCGAGCTGCGGACACTGTCCGCACTGCGCGGCGGGGCGGTCACGTTCTCCCCGGACGCCGCCGAGGACGCCGAACGCCTGCTCGGCGGCGACGGCGGGTCGCCCGCGGCCCGGCTCGGCCTGGCCCCGGGCACCGAGCCGGGCGATCTGCACGCCGCCGCCCGCGAGGCGTTGTCACGCTGGAAGCGCCGCGCCGAGAGCCCGCTCACCGGCCGCAGCTCCGCCGACGCGGCCCGCGTGGTCGTCCGCAGCTGCGAGGGCATCCTCGCCACCTCCGCGCCCTACCGCTGAGCCCCGTCGCCGGGCACCTGCGCGGCCGGGGGCTCCTCGGCACCGGCGGCCCCGTCCGGCCGGAAGCTCAGCAGGTCCGCAGGCTGGCAGTCCAGCTCCCGGCAGATCGCCTCCAGCGTGCTGAACCGGATCGCCCGGGCCCGGCCGGTCTTGAGCACCGACAGGTTCGCCAGGGTGAGCCCGACCCGCGAGGACAGCTCGGTGAGCGTCATCCCGCGTGCTGCAAGTACCGCGTCCAACGTGACCACGACCGGCACATGGCTCCTCTCCTATCGTCCTGCGTTTCGATGAACCGCGTGCGCTAGACCGTGAACTCCTGCTCCTCGCGCAGCTCCCCGGCCACCCGCAGGGACTCGGCGTAGATGACGGCCGCGGCCGCTGCGAGCACACCCCACCAGAACGTTCCCCCGTCGATGTACATCCGCGCCCCGGGAACGACTCCCGATGCCGCGGCGATCGACGAGGCCCATGCCTGGAACACCACCCCGACGACGGCCCACCCCATGATCAGGGGGGCGAGGTATCGCGCCCATCGGGCGACCTGGTGGTCGAGCGGGCGAGTCGCGATCGCTCGAAGCACCCGTCGAAGCTGCCACAGCGCGGGCAGGACGGACAGCACGGCGACCAGCGACAGCAGGACGGACCACGCCCCCGGCCCGGAGGGGAGCTGCGAGAGCGAGACACTCCCCACCGCTTCCCCCGCCTCGGGCGGTCCCGGCACCAGGAGCGACACGGATCCGGCGCCGAGCCCGTCACGGTGCGTCCACGATCCGACGCTCTTCAGGAACGAGATCAGGTACTGGACCGGTGTCAGCACCACCGTCGTCCACCACGAGATCTCGACGACCACCCGCATGAACTCGAGCACGTATCGGTTGCGCCTGCGTTCCATCTCCGCGCCCCTTATCGCTTATCGACGATATCGAAGAACGATAAGACAGGGCCCGGACGTCGAGCAACCCCGCTGTCGACGGTCCGAGCCTCGGCCGGCACGTGAGTTCCGGAAACTCTCTCGCGAACTGAGATGGTTGGTGAGCGATTCTGTGTCGAGGCCACCCCGGTGGACCGAGGCGACCGTCTACCCGGCCAGGACCTTGCGCAGGCGGTCGTGGAGGTCTGCCCGGCCGGTGGCGCCGAGGCGCTGGCGCATGCGGGCGACGTGGTGCTCGACGGTCTTCGCGGAGATGAACAGCGACTCGCCGATCTCCTTGTAGGTCCGGCCCGCCACGACGAGTGCGGCCACCTCGCGTTCCCGCTCGCTGAGCAGGCCGGGCGGCTCCACCTGCACGGTCTCGGGGACCTGGCTCCCGCCGGGCTCGCCCGCCGACGTGTCGGGGGGCCCGGGAGCAGGGTGCTCCTCGCCGGGACGTCCGGACTCGGCCTGCAACGCGCGGGCGCAGGAGAGCAGCGCGGTCATCGCGCGACGGTCGTCGGTGCGGATCGCGGCCTGCCCGGCCAGCTTCCCGCCGTCCCAGGACAGGCCGACCGCGTGCAGGCCCCGTGCGGCGGCCTCGACCGGCTCCGGGTCGACCACGCCGTCGAGCAGCGCGACCCAGTGCGGGGCGGCGGCGGCCATCGCGGCGGCGAACCGGCTGCCGCCCGCCGCCTCGGCCAGGGCTGCGGTGTGCCGGTGCGCGGCCTCGGCGTCGGTGACCAGCACCGCGGCCTGCAACTGCGCCCAGTGCAGCGGCGCCGACCACAGGGCGGGGCGGCCGAGGCGCTCCAGCAGCGCGATCGCCTCGTCCAGGTGCGGGCGCACCCAGCTCTCCTCGCGCAGCCGGGTCGCGGCCGTGACCAGCTCGCCGAGGGGCTGCAGCACGAACAGGTCCACCGGGTGCCGGACGATCGCCTCCCGGGCCCGGGTCCAGGCCCGCATCAGCGAGCCGAGGTCGCCGGAGCGCCGGGCGAGAGCGACCTGCAGGGACGCGGCCAGGAACTCGTCGCGCGCCTCCAGCCCGCCGGCCCCGGGTGCACCGTCGGCGGACGAGCCGGCGGCTTCGGCGTCCACCGCGGCCAGCCGGGAGGCGGCGGTGCCGGTCGCCCCGCGCAGCAGCGCGATCCAGCCGAGCAGCAGCCGGTGCCGGGCCTGCGCGCGCCGGCCGCCGAGCCGGACCGCCAGCGCCCGCTCGAGCACCGAGCCGGCCACGTCGAACTCCCCGGTGTGCACCGCGACCAGGGCGGCCAGCGCCGCCGGGGTGTCCGGCAGCAGCGCGGCCCGGTGCGCGGACTCCAGCAGCCCGGCCGCGCGCGCCAGCTGCGACAGCGCCGCGGTCGGCGAACCCTGCACCGAGTCCAGCACCCCGCGGGCCATCAGGTCCTCGGCCCCGGCCAGCAGGGTCGGCGGGCGCCCCAGCGGCGAGCCTCCG
>NZ_JADQDD010000252.1 GCF_019263595.1 Pseudonocardia sp. KRD291
AGTTCTGGTGGCCCTGATGGCCTGGTTCGGGCTGGAGCTGCTGCTCGGCGGGGACCGCCTGGGACTGGCCCAGCGGGTGCTGGTGGTGGCCCAGACGGTGTGGCCGATGGTCGTCGCCGTCGCCCTGTTCCGGAACCGGACGTCCCCGGAAGGGGTGGAGTACCGCCCGGCCGCACGGGTACAGCCCGGCATGGACGCGCCCGGCATGGATGAGCCCGGCATGGACGACCGCAGGACGGTGCCGGGGGACGGTGCGCACGACGGGTACCTGCGACGGTCAACGGGGCGGTTGCGGCCGGTCTCGGCGGCCGCGTGCTGGGTGGTGATCCTGGGGCCGGTCCTGGTGCCGGTCGGATCGTGGCTGGCCGCGGCGGTGCAGCCGCCCGGCTACGACCCGGTCCGGCAGTCGCTGAGCACGCTCGGCCGGCTCGGTGCCACCGACCGCTGGATCATGACCGGGACCCTGGTGCTGCTGGGCCTCGGCTACGTCGCCGGCGCGCTGGCGCTGACCGGGGCGCCGTTGCGCGGGCGGATCGCGCTGGGCCTGGGCGGGGCCGGGACGATGTTCGCCGGGCTGCTCCCGCAGCCGGAGACCGGCAGTTCGGCCTGGCACATGGGCGCCGCGACGCTCGGCTGGGTGGCCTTCGTGTGCTGGCCGCTGGCGGCGAGCCGGCACCCGTCCGCGTCGCCGCTGCTCGGGCGTCGGGCGGCGTGGGCCGTGACCGGGGTGCTGCTCGTGCTGCTGGGCTGGTTCTTCGTGCAGCTGCGGACCGGCGGGTCGCACATCGGCCTGTCGGAGCGGTTGCTGATCCTCGCCCAGACCCTGTGGCCGGCCGTCGTCGTGGCCGCGCTGCGCCGGGAGACCGTGCGCCGCGCGGCCGGGACCGTGGCGCTCGACCACGGCCGCACGTCGGTCGATGCCGCACGCGCGGACTGACCGGCCGGGCTCACCCGCGCTCGTCGACGGCCGGCAGCTCCGGCGACGCGGTGTCCAGCGGCACCGCCTCCGGGCGGACCAGGCCCAGCTGCACCCGCTGGCGGGGCAGGATCTTGTCCAGCAGCCACTCCGCGCCGGTGCGGATCCGGTTCCCCGGCATCGCCGCCAGGTGGTACCCGCTGGTCACGGCGCGGGCAAGTGGGCGCGGCAGCGCCACGTGCAGCGGGTTCGCCGCGGCGTCGCGTCCGCCGAGGTCGACCACGAACCCCATGTCCCGATGCGTGTACGGGGCCGGGGTGCCGTGCCCGAGCGACGCGGCGACGTTGCGCGCCACGGCCTTGCCGTGACGCTGCGCGTGCTGGGCCGTCATCGGGGTGGGCGAGCCGGGGTCGGCCGGGTCCGGGACGGCGGCGGCGTCGCCGACGGCGTAGACGCCCGGGTGGTCGCGCACCGCCATCTCGGCGTCGACCACGATCCGGCCGCCCTCGACCGGCAGGCCCAGGTCCTGCACCAGCGGGTCCGGGCGGACACCGACGCACCAGATCAGCGACCGTGTCGGCAGGCTCTCCCCGGTGCTGAGCTGCACGCCGTCGGCGGTCGCCTCGGTCACCGACGTGCCGGTCCGTACCTCGACGCCGCGCTCGCGCAGCACCCGCGATGCCGTGACCGACAGCTTCGCGTCCAGCTCCGGGAGCACCCGGTCCTTGACGTCGAGCAGCAGCCAGCGGATCGGCTGCCCGGCCAGCTCCGCGCGGTCCTTCGTGATCTGCGCGGTGAGCAGCGCGCCCTGCGCGGCGACCTCGGTGCCGGTGTAGCCGGCGCCGACCACGACGAACGTGCACCGCGCGGCGCGCTCCACCGGGTCGTCGGTGTCGGTGGCCATCTCCAGCTCGCCGAGGATGTGGTCGCGCAGGTAGAGCGCCTCGGGCATGCCACGGAAACCGTGCGCGTGCTCGGCCACGCCGGGGATCGGGAGCAGCTTGTTCACACTGCCGATCGCGACGACGAGCCGGTCGTAGCCGAGGTCGTGCCGCCCGCCCTCGGGGTCGGCGTAGTGCACGGTGCGGTCGTCCAGGTCCACGCCGCGGACCTCCCCGAGACGCACCTGCACCCCGGGCAGCGACGCCGCGAGCGGCACCGTGATCCGGCGCGGGTCCAGCACCCCGGACGTCACCTGGGGGAGAAGTGGCAGGTAGAGGAAGTAGTCGGTGGAGTTGACCAGGACGATCTCGGCCTCGCCGCGCAGGCGGCGGGCGAGGTTCTTCGCGGCGTGGAAGCCGGCGAAGCCGCCGCCGAGCACGACGACGCGGGGGATGCGGTTCGACACGGGTGGGGAACCTCCGATCTGTCCCGGGTGGACTACCCCGGACCGGGCCGGTCGACCCCTACTGTCGCGTACCGACTCGTGTGACGGGGTAGGCGGTCGCGTGACGGGGTAGGCAGTTGCACGACGGGGTAGGCAGGGGCCATGAAGGCAGCCAGCTACACCAGGACCGGTTCCGCCCGCGACGTGCTCACCGTCGGCGAGGTCGACCGTCCCGAGCCCGGCCCCGGGCAGGTCCGCGTACGGGTGCGGACGTCCGCGGTGAACCCGACCGACGTCAAGACCCGCGACGGCGCCACCGACCGCCCGTTCGACGGGATCCGGATCCCGCATCAGGACGGCGTCGGCGCGATCGACGCCGTCGGCGACGGGGTGGATGCCGGCCGGGTCGGACAGCGCGTCTGGGTCTGGCTGGCATCGCCCGGCGGGGACGCGGGGCAGGCGGTCGCCGAGTGGGGCACCTGCGGGGAGTGGACGGTCGTGCCCGAGCACCAGGCCACGCCGCTGCCCGACGCAGCCTCCGACGACCTCGGCGCCTGCCTCGGCGTGCCGGCCATGACGGCGTACCACTGCCTGTTCGCCGACGGCTCGCCCGCGGGGGCCAACGTCCTGGTCTCCGGCGGCGCCGGGGCGGTCGGGCACTACGGCATCGAGCTGGGCCGGTGGGCCGGCGCGACCGTCGTGTCCACGGTCAGCGGGCCGGAGAAGGCCGAGCTGGCGCGGGCCGCCGGTGCGCATCACGTGCTGAACTACCGCGACGACGACATCGCCGAGCAGATCCGCGCCGCCGTGCCGCAGGTCGACCGGGTGGTCGAGGTGGCGCTGTCCCAGAACCTGGGCCTCGACCTCGCGGTGGTCGGGAACGGCGCGTCGATCGTGAGCTACGCCGCGACCGCGGCGGACCCGACGCTGCCGGTCCGGGCGTGCATGACCGCGAACGTGAACCTGCGGTTCGTGCTGCTCTACGGCGTGCCGGCGGACACGCTGCGCGCCGCGGCTCAGGAGGTGACGGCCGCCGCGGCGATGGGGAGCCTGACCGCGCTCCCGATGCACCGCTTCACGCTCGACGACGTCGCGGCCGCACACGAGGCCGTCGAGTCCGGCACGACCGGGAAGGTCGTCGTCGACATCGCCTGACCGGCGTCAGGACCCGGCGACCGGCGGGCCCGGGTCCCTCTCCGCGACGGCCTCCTCGAACGGCAGCGCGACGCCGGCGACGAGCTCGGCGTCGACGACGTCGGCCAGCGTCAGCTCGGACTCGACGCCGCAGATCCGCAGCACGCGATGGTGGGCCGGGTCCAGGCCGACGATGATCAACTGGACCTCGCACCGGCGGGCCGTGCGGGCGGCGTCGAGCAGGGCGTGGATGCCGCCGGCGTCGAGGAACTCCACCCGGCGCATGTCCAGCACCAGGCACTCGCAGGGCAGGGCGAGCTCGGCGATCCGCTCGGTGACGAGCGGGGCGCCGACGGCGTCCATCTCGCCCACCGGGCGGACGACGGCGACGCCCGGACGAGGCCGGGTTTCGGTGACCCGCAGACGCGCGGTCCGGTCGGGCGGGGAGCTGGGATCGGGCGGGGAGTCGGGAGCGGGCGGGGAGCTGGGATCGGGCACGGACCCTCCGGGCGGAGCTCGGGCACGACGGTGCCCGGACCGATGACGGACGGCACGCTGGTGACTCAACGCACGGTCGGACATACTCTGCCGTACCCCTGCCGACCGGACAACACCGGTGCCCGCACGCGAGTACGTCAGCGCGCGGCGGCCCCGCGACGATCACCGGGACGGTCACCGCGACGACGGTCACCGCGGCGCACGGCCTCCTGACCGCGCTCGTAGTCGTCGTCGGCCTCGTGCGTGGCCACTCCGACCAGGACGTCGTCGCGGGAGTACCAGACGGTGAACGCGCCGTCGCCGTGGTCGACGAACTCGGCGTCGTCGTGGCCGTCGCCCCAGGCGGCGTACTTGAGCGTGTGCGCGCCGATCACGGTCCAGAACCCGGGCGGGGAGTCCCAGGACGCGTCGCCGCCGGCCGCGGTGGTGCCGGCGATGGTGCCCATCGCCTCGGCCTCGCCCCAGTGCTCGACGGCCAGGTGACGTCCGGCGCCGCGGTTGTGGGCCATCGCGACGTCCCCGGCGGCGAGCAGCCTGGGCGCCTCGGAGCGCATGTGCTCGTCGACGAGTACCCGCCCCTGCTCGGTCGGCACTCCGGCGGCCACCGCGAGCGTGGACCGCGGTGTGGCACCGACCGCGACCAGCACCAGGTCGGCCTCGAGCGGGCCGCCCTCGCTCAGCTCCACCCGGGTGCCTCCGGAGACGGCGGTGACCTGCACGCCGCCGACGAACCGGACGCCCTCCTCGCGCAGCCACCCGGCGATCCGCTGCCCGGCGTCGGCGCCGAGACGGTGGATCTGCGGTGCCTCCTCGGGGCTGCACACGGTCACCTCCAGCCCGCGCCGGGCCATGGTCGCCGCGGCCTCGCAGCCGATGAACCCGGAACCGACGACGATCGCGGACCGGACGTTGCGCACGGTCTCGCGCAACCGGCGGGCCTGCTGCAGCGACCGCAGATAGGCGACACCGGGGTCGTCCGCTCCGGGCACCGACGGGGTGACGGGCGCGTTGCCGGTCGCGATCACGCACTGGTCGAACGCGATCTCCGTGCCGTCGGAGAGCCGGGCGCGACCGTCGTCGGCCGCGAGCGCGGTGACCATCACGCCCAGCCGGAGAGTGATCGACCTCGTGGCGTAGTCCGAACCCGACGCCAGTGCCAGCTCCGGTTCCTCGGTCTCGCCCTGCAGGTAGTCCTTGGACAGCGCCGGCCGCATGTAGGGGGCGGTGTCGTCGTCGGAGACCAGCACGACGTCGCCCTGCCCGCCGTGGTCGCGGTAGGCGGTGGCCGCGGAGAAACCGGCGGGGCCACCGCCGATCACCAGCAACGCGGCCCGGGTGATGTCGTCGGTGGGGGTGGTGGGCGCGGTGTCGTCCTGCTCGGCGTTCACCCCCGTGGTCTACCCGTCGTCGGCGGCCGGAACCCCCGTCGGCGACTCCGGAAGCTCGCCGGCGCGTTCGCGTAGCAGGTCGGCCAGCCCACCGGAGGCCCGGCCGTGGGTGCGTGCGCTGGTGCGGACCGTGATGTCGGCGCCGGTCACCAGCCGGTGCCCACCCCGGAGCAGACGGGCCAGCAGCGCGTGCTCCTCACCGGAGACGACCCCCGGGAAGCCTCCGACGCGACGGAACGCCGCCGCGCGCACACCGAGGTTCGCGGCGTAGAGACCGGGCCGCGGCGGACGGTCGCCGGGGTCCGACGGGGACGGGTCGGGCCCGAGGCGCCCGGGCCCGTCGAGCTCGACGCCGCCGGCGACCGCGTCGATGCCCGCGTCGGCCAGGCGCAGGTGCTCGGCCGCCCAGTCCGGGCCGACGGTGCTGTCGGCGTCCGTGCTGAGCAGCCACGTCCGCTCCGGCGCGACGGGGGCCAGGCGTCGCAGCAGGGTCCGCGCGGCGAGGTTGCGCACCGCACCGATCACGAGCGGCGCCGCGTTCGTGACCACGTCGACCCGCGTGCGCGTGTGGCCGTGCGCGGCCACCGCGCGACGGGCCACGGCGCCGGTGCCGTCGACCGAGCGGTCCACCACCAGGCACAGTGCCGTCTGGACGTCCGCGGGGAGCCGGGCGAGCGCGGTCAGCGCGGCGTCCAGGCAGGCCGCGACGTGGTCGCGTTCGTCACGGGCCGGGACCAGCACCCCGACCGCGCGGACCGGTCCGGGCGCCGGGGGCGGGACGGGTCCGTCGCCGCCGACCGGGCGCACGGTCAGCACCGGCGGCCCGTTCCGCCCGCCGGCGGGTGCGCGCGGAAGAACACCTCGCCGTCGCCGTGGAAGTGCTCGAGCACCTCGGGCGGCAGCACCGCGCGTCCGCCGTCGGCCAGTGGCGTGGTCTGTGAGGCGAAGGCGGCGATCGCATGCCGCTTGGCCTCCCGGTCCCGCGCGTCGAGCTCGTGTCGGTCGGCCTGTGACCAGGGGATCGACGGATCGTCCGGGTCCAGCGTGGTGCACGCCCAGATCGGGTAGCCCCAGCCGCGCACGGTGACCGGCGCGGCCGCGGCGGCGGCGCGCCCGGCGGCGGCGTGGTCCGGGTGCGGGTCGTGCTCCCAGGGAGCGAGGTAGGCGTCCGCGTCGCGCAGGTGCGGACCCAGCGCGACGCCGAGCTCGACGGGGTCGAGTGCGGAGTCCGGCAGGCCCAGCCACGTGACCGGGCTCGCGCCGACGCCGAGCCGCGCGAGGGCGGTGTGCAGCTCGGCCCGCCGGGTGCGGCCCAGCTCGGCGCGGTCGAGGCCGGTCACCTCGGGCAGCGCGGCCTCGCCGTCGGTGGCGACGACGATCTCGACCCGTGCCCCGGCCTCGTGCGCCCCGCGCAGCAGCCCGGCCGCGGCCAGCGTCTCGTCGTCGGGGTGCGCGGCGACGACGACGAGGCGGCCGAGCCCGGCCGGGTCGATCGTGCCGGTCGCCCGTTGCCGGGCCGCGGTCCGCCACCGCTGCGGCGACGCGCTCATCGTCGGCCGTCCAGCAGGGCGCGGCCGAGGTCGGCCAGGTCACGGTCGCCGTGGTGCTGGCGCGAATAGACCTGCAGGTCGGTGAGACGGTCGGCGAAACGGTGGTCGCGGGTCAGGGTCGCGGCACCGGCGATGCGCGGTGCGGCGTCGAGCACGGTGCGGCACACGTTCTCGGCCGCGGCGCGCGCCGTCCACACGTCGTCGCGGTGCGCGGAGCCGGGATCGGCGTCGATCCGCTCCGCGGTCCGGCTCAGCAGCGCGTCCGTGGCAGCGAGCGCGGTGTGCAGGGCGCCGAACCCGGCGAGCTGGTGCGGGTCCGGATCGCGCTCGCCCAGGGCCGCCGCGAGGTCGTCGCAGACGCCCGCGGCGCCGCCGAGCCAGACCGCGGCCACTCCGCCGCCGCCCCACCAGAACCCGGTCCGGCCGGTGTAGAAGCCGGGTGGCCCGAGCAGCTGGTCGTCGGTGACCGGCAGGCCGTCGAGCTCGACGTCCGCGCTGTCGCTGGCCGCCATCCCGTGCGAGCGCCAGGTGCCGGGCACCGGACGCACCCGCGGGTCGTCCAGGGCGATGTCGGCGATCCGGCTCCCGCCGGGCCCGAGCGCGACGACCAGCGCCCGGTCGAGCAGGTGCGCGCCGGAACAGAAGCGGACGATGCCGGACAGGCCCCTGCCGTCGCCCGGCCCGTCCACGAGGTCGGCGCCGGTCCCGCCGGAGCGGGCCGCCCACACCCCGTAGCGCGCGCCGGGCCGTGGCGCGGCACCGGCCTCCTCGAGCACGGCGAGCGCGTCGACGTGCCCCTCGGCCAGCCGGGCGAACGCGAGGTCGTCGCGTCCCCACCGGGCCAACGTCGCCCAGCGGCCCGGGGTCGCGCCGCGCCCGGCCCGGGGCAGGTCGAGCTCACCACGGGCCACGGCCCGGGTCAGCCGCTCGGCGACCGGGCCGGGTTCCGGGGTGGGGGGAGCGGTGCCGAGCAGGGAGTCGGACCGGCGCTCCTGCGATCCGGTCGGGGAGATCGGAGAGCATGTGTCCTCGAGCATGCGGGCCTTTCGCGACCGGGGATCGACGGAGGGGGCCGCTCGCGCACCGGGGTTACCTCCACGGCGGGCCGGTAAACCGGCCCGGAACTCGGCGTGTGCCGGGCGCTGCGGCGGGGTATCCCGGGTGGACAGACGTGTAGAGCCACCTGCGCGTGCCCGCGTATTCGCGTGCATTCCGGAGGTTCTGGTGCGCATCGATCTCGTCTCCGCCCACGTCAGCCCGTGCGCCGAGCCCGGCGAGCCGGGATGGTCCGGCCAGGCGGTACTCGTCCGGGAGCTGGCCGAGTCGCTCGCCGGTGCAGGCCACGAGGTGACCGTCCTGGCCCGCCGCGACGACGTCTCCCGCGCGTCCACGGCGCAGCCCCTGCCGAACCTGACGATCCGCCATCTCGACGCCGGCCCGCCCGCCGCGCTCTCCGACGAACGCCTCGTCGCGGCCGTGCCCGAGCTGGCGCGGCTGCTCGGCGAGCAGTGGCGCTCCGACCCGCCCGATGTCGTGCACGCCCACCACTGGACCTCCGGGCTCGCGGCGGCCGCCGCGGCCGACGGCATCGTCCGGGTCCAGACGTTCCACACCCTGTCGCGTCCCGACGGCGGTGCGGGTCCGGCCGGTCGCGCGTCGGCGGAGCAGGCGGTCGCCCGGTCGGCGGACCGGGTCGTGGCGCTCTGCGAGGACGAGCTGTCGGACCTGCTGCAGCGCGGCGCACCGCGCTCGCGTCTGCGGGTGGTGCCGGCCGGGATCGACACCGGCGTCTGGCGTCCGGACGGCCCGTCCCTGCGCCGCGCGGGCCACCCCCGGATCGTGTCGGTGGGCTCGGTGGCCCCCGACGACGGGGCGGACGAGCTCCTCGAGGCACTGCGCCGGGTTCCGGACGCCGAGCTGTTCGTGGCCGGCGGGCCGGCTCCCGAACGGGCCGCGGACGACACCGACCTCGAGCGGCTGCACGCGGTCGCGGCCCGCGCCGGGGTGGCCACGCGGGTGCGGTTGCTCGCGGCGGTCTCGCGCGACGACGTCCCGCGACTGATCCGCTCGGCGGACGTGCTGGTCAGCGCACCTCGACGGGAGTCGTCGGGGACGGCTGCGCTGGAGGCGATGGCGTGTGGGCGCCCGGTCGTCGCGACGGCGGTGGGGGGTCTGCGCGACATGGTCGTGGACCAGGTGACCGGGCTGCAGGTGCTGCCCGGCCGGCCGGCCGACCTCGCCGCAGCACTGCGCGAGATGGTCGCGGACGCGGGCACCGGCACCGCGTTCGGGATCGCCGGGCGGGACCGTGCGTCGTCGCGCTACGACCGGTCGCGAACCGTGGAGGCGATGACGCAGGTCTACCGGGAGGCCATCGCGGCCGCCGCCGGGACCGGGGACGTCGGGGAC
>NZ_JADQDD010000253.1 GCF_019263595.1 Pseudonocardia sp. KRD291
GGCGACCTCGGCGCGGAACTCCTCGGGCTGCAGCGGGGCCAGGTCGGACACGCGCAGGAAGTCGCCCAGCGTGGTGCCGGTGGCGCCGCTGTCGACGTTGCGCGGGCCCTTGTCGGCCCGGACGTCGTCGAGGTTGATCGTGCGCAGGTCGTAGGAGAACCGCGTCACGCCCGACGTGTTCGGGGCCGAGGCGTGCAGGTGGTTCGACGAGAACATGAAGATGTCGCCCGAGTCGCCGGCGATGCGGATCTCACCGCGGGACTCGAACTCCTCGAGCGGGACCGGGTGCGGGCGGGTGTCGGCGGTGGTGTTCGCCGCCGCCGCACCGCGGTGCTTGGTCACCCACTCGTCGTAGTCGTACTGGTTCGACGCGTTCTTCACCGGCTTGTCGAAATAGTCGGTGAACATGCTCATCACGTTGTCGCCGACCACCGGGAAGACCGGCGTCCAGTAGTTCACGAGCTGCTGTGGGTGGCCGTACCACATGTCCCGGTGCGCCTTGTAGTTGTAGCTCACGCCGGCGGTCAGGAACTGGTCGGCCGGAATGACGCGCAGCCGCGGGATGTCGAAGTAGGTGCGCTCCGGGTCCACCCCGAGGTCGGTGGCGAACCGCTGGCAGATCTCCTTGGTGCGCTGCCCGTTGGTGAACTCGCGCTTCAACGGCTCGACCCGGCGGATGAACTCGTCGACGTCCATCTCGTACTGGGCGCGCTCGGGGTCGAGGCCCTCGAACGCCTGGCCGATCAGGTCCTTCGCGTGGTCCGCGAGGGCGTCCGCACCGCTGATGTCGGTGTAGAGGTAGAAATTGCCCTCGAAGAGCGATTCGCGACGTTCGTCGTCCCCGATTCGCCGATTCAGATAAACCGTGATCAACGCGCTTCTCCCTCTGTACGCACCCCGAGCGCCCGGCTGACGGCAGGTACGCTACTCGCCCGTTCTGCAGAAGTCGTACTAACGCAGATAGTAGTGACCGTCTACTAACCGGAATCGTAGTAAGCGGGGATCGACTCCGGAGAGTGCTCGATCGCTTCCGGTAAGTGGTCGTGATCATCGGCGGTGTGAGTCGTGCGACCCCGCCGCGCCGCCGCTGCCTGGACCGGTTCCCCGCCGTCGTGCTTAGCTGAGGCTTCGCTCAGTCAGCGGCAGTGGTGGGGGAACGATGACGACCGTCCAGGAGAGCCACCCGAGGGTGCGGGTGGTCGAGGTGAACCGGATCTCCGACGCGTTCCTGCGCGCCGAGCTGGAGGGGTCGGCGTTGGCCGGACTCGAGCTGCCGGGGGTTCCGGACGAGGCGTGCGTGTTCTACTTCCCGCTGCCCGAGGGCGGCCACGACCACCTCGGTCGCTGGTACACGCTGCGCCGGGTCACCCCGGACGCCACCCGGGCCACGATCGACGTCCTCTGCCACGACGGCGGGGTCGGTGCCGGCTGGGCGCGCCGCGCCGCCGTCGGGGACGAGCTCGGGATCTCGCGGGTCAACAGCTGGTTCCGCCGCCCCGCGGACGCCCGCTGGCAGGTCCTGATCGGCGACGCCGCCGTGCTCCCGGCGATCGCCCGGATCGTGGAGGAGAGCCCGGACGGGCTGGCGACCGAGGTGGTCGCCGAGCTGACCGAGGGATCCGAGCAGGCCCAGGGCGCCGAGATCCCTCCGATGCCCTCCGGTGCCCGCGTGCGCCGGGTGTCGGCGGCCCCGGGCACCAGCGCGCTCGACGAGATCGTGCGCGGTCTCGAGCTGCCGGACGGGCCGGGCTACGTCTACGTCTGCGGCGAGGCGGCGGCCACCCGCGCCGCGCGCAAGGTGCTGCGCCACGAGCGCGGCCTGCGCCCGGTCGACTACGGCGTCCTCGGCTACTGGCGCCGCGACGCCGAGCGTTTCCGCAAGCGCTACGAGGCCGCCCCGGACCGGTTCGCGCAGGCCTGGGCCGAGGCCGAGGCGGGCGGTGGCGGCGACGAGGAACGCGTACTCGATCTCTACGAGTCGAAGCTCTCCGAGGCCGGGCTGATCTGAGCCGCCGCGCCCGGCGGACCGGCCGGGCCCGGGCGTATCCTCGGGGTGACATCCCAGTCGTGATATCCCAATCGTGACATCCCAGTCGGGACATCCCACCCGGACCCCGTGACCCGGGCAGGGGTCTGTCCTGTGCGTCCCCACCTCGAGGAGCCTGCGCCGTCGTGGCCATCCTGTCCGGCCTGCTCACCTCCGCCCTGTCCGACTCCGGTCTCCGCGCGGCGGTCGACGCCGCCCGTGCCGCCGACCCGCGCCTGGCGCAGACCCCGGCCGTCCGCGTCGAGGGACCGACCGCCCTGCGCCCGCTGCTGACCGCGGGACTGGCCGGCGAGGGCTCCGCCGACGCCGGTGCCCGGTCCACGGTGCTGGCCGTGACCGCCACCGACCGGGAGGCCGAGGACCTCGCGGCCGCGGTCGCCGACCTGCTCGCCGCGACCCCGACCGAGGACGACCCGGTCCTGTCCGGCCTGGCCACCGACCCGGTCGTGGTGCTGCCGTCCTGGGAGACGCTGCCGCACGAACGCCTGTCCCCGCGCGCGGACACCGTCGCCCGGCGGCTGACGATCTTCCGCAGGCTCGCGTCGCCGGAGACCGTGCCCCGGGTCGTCGTCGCGGCCGCGCGCAGCCTGATCCAGCCGATCGCGCCCGGGCTCGGCGGGCTCGCGCCGGTCGCGCTGCGGGCCGGCGACGAGTACGAGTTCGAGGCCCTGCTGGAACGCCTGGTCGAGCTCGCCTACACCCGCGTCGAGATGGTCACCGGGCGCGGCGAGTTCGCCGTCCGCGGCGGCATCCTGGACATCTTCCCGCCGACCGCGGAGAGCCCGGTCCGCGTCGAGTTCTGGGGTGACGAGGTCTCCGAGCTGCGGACGTTCGCGGTCGCCGACCAGCGCTCCGTCGAGCCGGTCGACGAGGTCGTCGCCACCGCCTGCCGGGAGCTGCTGCTCACCGCGCCGGTGCGCGAGCGCGCCGCGACGCTGGCCGCCGCGCAGCCCGAGCAGGCCGGCCTGAACCGCAACCCGCTGCGCGAGCTGCTCGACCACCTCTCGCAGGGCATCCCGAGCGAGGGCATGGAGTCGCTGGTCCCGGTCCTGGTGGGCCAGGAGATGGACCTGCTCACCGACCTCCTCCCGGCCGGGTCCCGGGTCCTGCTCGCCGACCCGGAGCGGATCCGCACCCGCTGCGCGGACCTGGTCCGGACCGGGCAGGAGTTCCTCGAGGCGTCCTGGTTGGCGACCGGCTCCGGTGGCGCGGCCCCGATCGACGTCGGCGGCTCGGCCTACCGCGGCCTGGCCGAGGTGCTCGAGCACGCCACCGCGTCCGGACGCCCGGTGATCGGGCTGTCCCCGCTGCTCTCCGGCGCCGAGGACGTGCTGGTGCCCGCCGTGCACGAGATCGAGCCCTACCGCGGCGACATCGACCGCGCGTTGGTCGACCTGCGTGCGCACACCGCGGCCGGCGGCGCGGCGGTGCTGGTGCTGGCCGGGCACGGCACCGCGTCCCGGTCGCTGGAGCAGCTGCGCGAGGCGGAGGTGCCGGCGACGCTGGTCGAGGACCTGACCGAGGTCCCGGACAAGGGCATGGTCACCGTCACCTGCGGTCGGATCCTGAACGGGTTCACCGCCACCGAGATCGGGCTGGTGCTGCTCTCCGAGGCGGACCTGACCGGCAGCCGGGCCGGGATGGACTCGGCGCCGAAGAAGATGCCGGCCCGGCGCCGCAACGCCGTCGACCTGGCCGCGCTGCAGACCGGCGACTACGTGGTGCACAACCAGCACGGCATCGGCAAGTTCGTCGAGATGCGCGAGCGCACCGTGCAGGGCGCCACCCGCGAGTACCTGGTGCTGGAGTACGCCTCGTCCAAGCGCGGGCAGCCCGCGGACCGGCTGTTCGTGCCGACCGACGCCCTGGACGAGATCAGCCGCTACGTCGGCGGCGAGCAGCCGACGGTCAACAAGCTCGGCGGCGGCGACTGGGCCAAGACCAAGGGCCGGGCCCGCAAGGCGGTGCGCGACATCGCGGCCGGGCTGGTGCAGCTCTACGCGGCGCGCCAGGCCTCGCCCGGGCACGCGTTCGGCGCGGACACCCCGTGGCAGCGCGAGCTCGAGGACGCGTTCCCGTTCACCGAGACCCCGGACCAGATCTCGGCGATCGACGAGGTCAAGGGGGACATGGAGCGCGCGGTCCCGATGGACCGGGTGATCTCCGGCGACGTCGGGTTCGGCAAGACCGAGATCGCGGTGCGGGCGGCGTTCAAGGCGGTGCAGGACGGCAAGCAGGTCGCCGTGCTGGTGCCGACGACGCTGCTGGCCACCCAGCACCTGTCCACGTTCTCCGACCGGATGCGCGCGTTCCCGGTGACGGTCAAGGGCCTGTCCCGGTTCACCGACCCCGGCGAGGCGAAGCAGACGATCGAGGGGCTGACCGAGGGCACGGTCGACGTCGTCGTCGGGACGCACCGGCTGCTGCAGTCCGGCGTGCGCTGGAAGGACCTCGGCCTGGTCGTCGTCGACGAGGAGCAGCGCTTCGGCGTCGAGCACAAGGAGCACATCACGGCGCTGCGCGCACACGTCGACGTGCTGACGCTGTCCGCGACCCCGATCCCGCGGACGCTGGAGATGAGCCTGGCCGGCATCCGCGAGATGTCGACGATCGCGACGCCGCCGGAGGACCGGCACCCGACCCTGACCTACGTCGGCGCCTACGACACCAAGCAGGTCGGCGCCGCGATCCGGCGCGAGCTGCTGCGCGACGGCCAGGTCTTCTACGTGCACAACCGGGTGTCCTCGATCGACAAGGCCGCGAAGACGCTGCAGGACCTGGTGCCCGAGGCCCGGATCGCGGTCGCGCACGGGCAGATGAACGAGGACGTCCTCGAACGCACCGTCAACGGGTTCTGGCACAACGAGTACGACGTGCTGGTCTGCACGACGATCGTGGAGAACGGCCTGGACATCTCGAACGCGAACACCCTGATCGTGGAGCGCAGCGACACCCTCGGGCTGTCCCAGCTGCACCAGCTGCGCGGCCGGGTCGGGCGCGGGCGCGAGCGCGGCTACGCCTACTTCCTGTTCCCGCCCGAGCACCCGCTGACCGAGACCGCGCACGACCGGCTCGCCACGATCGCCCAGCACTCCGAGCTCGGCTCCGGCGCCGCGGTCGCGATGAAGGACCTGGAGATCCGCGG
The DNA here is from genome assembly GCF_019263595.1 of Pseudonocardia sp. KRD291. Lineage (GTDB taxonomy): Bacteria > Actinomycetota > Actinomycetes > Mycobacteriales > Pseudonocardiaceae > Pseudonocardia. The sequence goes on from NZ_JADQDD010000253.1 coordinate 5,193, forward strand.
CGCGGGCAACATCCTCGGCGCGGAACAGAGCGGCCACATCGCCGGCGTCGGGTTCGACCTCTACATCCGCCTCGTCGGCGAGGCGGTGGCCGCGTTCCGCAAGCAGTCCGGCGGCGACGGCGCGGAGGAGCCGGAGCAGCTGGCCGAGGTGCGGGTGGACCTGCCGGTCGACGCGCACGTCCCGCACGACTACGTCGACGGCGAGCGGCTGCGCCTGGAGGTCTACCGCAAGATCGCCGAGGCCTCCGACGAGGAGTCGCTGACCGCGATCGTCGAGGAGCTCACCGACCGCTACGGCGAGCCGCCGACCCCCGTGCTCAACCTGCTGGCGGTGGCCCGGTTCCGGCAGCTGTGCCGCCGGCTCGGCGTCGCGGAGGTGGCCGCGGCCGGGACACAGATCCGGATCGGCCCGGTCACGCTGCCGGACTCGGCCCAGATGCGGCTCAAGCGGCTGCACCCGAAGTCGGGGTACAAGCCGGCGTCGGGGCTGGTCACGGTGCCCAAACCGGTCGAGGGTGGACGGATCGGCGGTCCCGCGGTGCGCGACACGGCCCTGCTGGACTGGTGCGCCGAGCTGCTCGGGCAGCTGGTCCCGGCACCCGCCACCGCTCCGGCCTGACCATCCGGCGGGGCGGCCGATCACCCGGCACGAATCGTCGGTGCCGGGAGATAAGTTCGGTCCATGGCCCACCTGCGCTTCCCGCACCTGCACGGCGACACCCTGGTCTTCACGGCCGAGGACGACGTGTGGACGGCGCCGCTGGCCGGTGGCCGGGCCTACCGGCTGACCGCTGACTCGGTGCCGGTGTCGACGCCGCGGATCTCCCCGGACGGCTCCCGGGTCGCCTGGGCGTCGCGGCGCGACGGGGCCCGCGAGACCTACGTCGCCGACGTCGGGGGCGGCGGGGCCCGGCGGCTGACCTACTGGGGCGACCCGACGGGCGCCTGCGCCGGGTGGACCCCGGACGGCGACGTCGTCGCGCTGACGAGCAACGAGGACGCGACGAGCAGGCGCTGGGCCTACGCGATCCCGGCCGACGGTGGCGCCCCGCGGCTGCTGCCCTACGGACCGCTGGCCGCGCTCGCGCTCGACGCCGGTACCGGGGCCGTCGCGGTCCTGACCCACGGCGCCCGCGAGGCGGCCTGGTGGAAGCGCTACCGCGGCGGCACCGCCGGCAAGATCTGGCTCGACGCCGACGGGTCCGGCGAGTTCGCCCGGATCGGGGCCGAACTGGACGGGCAGCTCGAGTGCCCGATGCTCGTCGCGTCCGACGGCGGGACGCGGCTGGCGTTCCTGTCCGACCACGAGGGCTGGGGCAACCTCTACTCGCTGGCCCTGGACGGGACCGGCCTGCGCCGGCACAGCGACCACGGCTCCGAGGGCGCGCCCGCGTTCTACGCCCGGCACGCCTCGACCGACGGGCGGCGGGTGGTCTACGAGTCCGCCGGGGCGCTGTGGATCGTCGACTCCCTCGATGCCGATGCGTCGCCGCGGCGGCTGGAGGTCACCCTGGGCGGGCCGCGCTCGGCGCGCGAGCCGTTCCGGGCGACGATCGCCCGCGACCTCGGCGGGGTGTACCCGGACCGGACGGGACGCACCAGCATCGCCACCGTCCGCGGCACCGTGCACCGGCTCACCCACCGCGACGGCCCGGCCCGCACGCTGCTCGCCGAGCCGGGTGTCCGGGCCCGGATGGCGCACCCGCTGGGTGACGACCGCGCCGTCTGGGTCGACGACGCCGAGGGCGAGGACGCGGTCTGCGTCGCCCCGCTCGACGCCCGGGCCGACGGAGCCGGCCCGCCCCGCCGCTACGGGGCGGGCGAGGTCGGGCGCGTGCTGGAGCTGACCGCGGCACCGGACGGGTCGGCGGTCGCGCTGGCCACGCACGACGGCCGGCTGCTGGTGCTCGACCTCGGTCCGAAACCCGGGACGCTGCGGGAGCTGGCCCGCGGCGGGGCCGGCGAGGTGGCGGACCTGAGCTGGTCGCCGGACAGCGCCTGGCTGGCGTTCTGCGACCCGCCCGAGCCCGGCCTGTCCCGGATCGTGCTGGCCCGGGTGTCCGACGGCGAGCTGGTCGAGGTCACCCCGGCCCGCTTCCACGACAGCGACCCGGTGTTCACCTCCGACGGGAAGTACCTGGCGTTCCTGTCCCGACGGGTGTTCGACCCCAGCTACGACCACCACGCGTTCGACCTGGCGTTCCAGACCGGGTGGAAGCCGTTCCTGGTCCCGCTGGCCGCACGCACGCCGTCGCCGTTCGGGGCCGGCCCGGACGGCAGGCCCGTGACGCCGGGGGAGGAGGGCCCGGAGGACCCGCCGGCGCCGGGCCGGGGCGGCGGGCCCCGCGGCGAGGAGGACCCCGCCGACGCCGACGCCGACGCCGATGCCGAGGCGGACGCGGAGGCCGACGCCCCGGTCGGGGAGAAGCCGAAGAAGGACCCGAAGGCCCCGCCGGAGGTGGTCGTCGACGCCGACGGGCTCGCCGACCGCGTCGTCGGGATCCCGGTGGAGGCGGGCCGCTACGTCTCCATGACCGCGGGCAAGGGCTGCCTGCTCTGGCTGCACCACCCCGCGTCGGGGGTGCTCGGGGACAGCCGCGCCGACGACGAGGCCGAGCACGAACGCCCGTGGCTGGAGCGCTACGACCTGGCCAAGCGCACGCTGACCACGATCGCCGACCCGGGCGGCCCCTTCGCGGTCAGCGGCGACGGCACCCGGGTCGTGCTCCGCGACCGCGCGAAGCTGCGCGTGCTGCGCACCGACCGCGCGGGCTCGTCGGCGCCCTCGGACGACGACAACGGCAGCTCCGACGAGTTCGACATCGACACCCGCCGGCTCGTGGTCACCGTGGACCCCACCGCGGAGTGGCGCCAGATGTTCGACGAGGTGGTGCGCCTGATGCGCGACCACTTCTGGGTCGCGGACATGGCCGGCGTCGACTGGGACGCCGAGGCGGCCCGCTACCGGCCGCTCGTCGACGGGCTGGGTAGCCACGACGACCTGGTGGACCTGCTCTGGGAGCTGCACGGCGAGCTCGGGACCTCGCACGCCTACGTCATGCCGACGCGGTTCACCGGCGACGCCACCGGACGCCCGGGCCTGCTCGGCGCCGACCTCGAACCCTCTCCCGGGTCCGGGTCCGGGGACGGGGGCGGTTGGCGGGTGCGACGGGTGCTGCCCCCGGAGTCGTCCGCCCCGGCCGCGCGCAGCCCGCTGTCCGGCCCCGGCGTCGACGTCCGGGCCGGCGACGTGATCGTCGAGGTGGGAGGCGAGCCGGTCGACCCGGCGTGGGGCCCGGCCCCGCTGCTGCTCTCCCGCGCCGACCGCCTCGTCGAGCTGACCGTCCGGTCCGGGCCGGAGCGCGAGGACGCGGGCGAGCTCCGTCGCGTCGTCGTCCGGCCGCTGCGTTCGGAGGAGGAGCTGCGCTACCAGGACCGGGTCGCCGCACTGCGCGCCGAGGTCGCCGAACGCTCCGGAGGACGGCTGGGCTACCTGCACGTGCCGGACATGATGGCGCCGGGCTGGGCGCAGCTGCACCGGGACCTGGCCCGCGAGACCGCGCGCGACGGGCTGATCCTGGACGTGCGCGGCAACCGGGGCGGGCACACCTCGCAGCTGGTCGTGGAGAAGCTCGCCCGTACCGTGATCGGCTGGGACCTGCCGCGCCACCGCACGCCGAGCACCTACCCGGAGGACGCCCCGCGCGGCCCGATCGTCGCGCTGGCCGACGAGCTGTCCGGCTCCGACGGTGACATCGTCACCGCGGCGATCAAGCGACTCGGGATCGGGCCGGTGATCGGCGTCCGCACCTGGGGCGGTGTGATCGGGATCGACGGCCGCTACGGGCTCGTCGACGGCACCCGCGTCACCCAGCCCCGCTACGCCACCTGGTTCGACGACTCCGGATGGGGCATGGAGAACCACGGCGTCGACCCGGACGAGGAGGTCGTGATCTCGCCCCAGGACTGGGTCGCCGGCCGCGACCCGCAGCTCGACCGCGCG
>NZ_JADQDD010000254.1 GCF_019263595.1 Pseudonocardia sp. KRD291
CGGCATCTCGGAGTACTCCCGGCCTACCCCTTCTACGGGGGGCCGCCGGTCAACCCGGACGTCACCGCCCGGGAGACGGTGGACGAGCTGCGCCGCGACCTGAGCGACGAGGCCACCGAGCTCGCCGTCGTCATGCCGAACTACGGCGTCCCCGACCCGGCGCCGTCGTTCGCGCTGAACGAGCTCTGCCTGGAGGCAGCCGCGTCCGACGACCGGATCCGCGCCGGGATCTGGGCGTCGCCGCGCGCGCAGGACGCGGTCGCCACGGACGGGGCGCTGGCCCTGGCCGCGGAGCCCGGGGTCCGCGTCATCAAGATCAGCTTCCTGCTCGGGGGCCGCGCCTCGGACCCGGAGTGCGCCCCGCAGCTCGACCGCATCTTCGCCACCGCGCGCGAGCACGACCTCACCGTGCACGTGCACACGTCACCGGGCGGCGCGTCGGACATCGACGAGGTCGGGCATCTGGTGCAGCGCTACGCGGACGACGTCCGGCTGCACCTGGTCCACCTCGGCGGCGGGATGAGCGGGCACATCAAGCTCGTCGGCGGCCGGTTCTTCGACTGGATCTCGGCCGGGAAGCGGGTCTACACCGACACCAGCTGGGCGATCGGGTTCGCCCCGCGATGGCTGGCCGCGGAGATCGAGCGGCGCGGGATCGGCGCGGACCGCGTGCTGTTCGCCAGCGACGAGCCCTGGGGTGACAGGGCGGGCGAGCTGGCCCGGCTCACCGCGGCGACCGGGGACGGCGAGCTGGCCCGGATGGTGCTGCGCGGCAACGCCGAGACCCTCTACGGCTGACCTGCGGCGAGGCCGAACTCGAGGGTGACCGTGTGGTCGTCGAAGCCGAGCCGCCGGTAGAAGCGGCCCGCGCCGTCGTTGGCCGCCGACGCGATGACGGACAGGACGTCGGCCCCGCGTCCGGCGGCCCACCGCCGGAACGGCCGTCGAGGTTCACGCCGTCACCGTGGCCCGGTCGGTCGGGGGCGGCGCCGGTCGGCGGCGGCGCAGCGGGTCGAACGGGGCGAGCTCCGGGCGGTCCACACCGGTGACGATCTGCTCGGCGAGCAGAGCGCCGGTGACCGGGCCGAGGGTCAGGCCCCACATGCCGTGCCCGCCTGCGACGTGCACCCCGGGCAGCAGGGTCCGGCCGAGAAGGGGCAGTCCGTCCGGGGTGAGCGGGCGCGGCCCGACCCACGGGTCGTGCACCGACGCCGGGTCGACGGCGGTGAGCAGCGGCGCGACCGAGCGCACGACCGCGGCGAGGCGTCGCTCCCGGAACGGGGCGTCCCGGCCGGCGATCTCCATCGTGCCCGCGAGCCGGGCCCCGTCCCGGTAAGGGGTGACGGCGACCCGCACCCCCGGCAGGTAGACGGGGGTCTCGAGCGGCTCGCGCAGCCCGACCGTGCAGGAGTAGCCCCTCCCGGCCACAACCGGAACCCGGACGCCGAGGTCCCGGGCCAGCTCGGAGAGCCAGGCGCCGGTCGCGAGCACGACCGCGTCGGCGGAGTGCGGGGGACCCGACCAGGTCTCGACCCGCAGGCCGCCGGGCCCGAAGCCGACCGACCGCACCGGGGCGCCTTCGACGATCCGGCCCCCACCGGCGCGCACGGCGTCGGCGAGCGCGTGCAGGACCTGGCCGGGATCGACGAACCGCTGCCCGTGCAGCTCGAGGACCGTCGTGATCCGGTCGGAGAACGGCGTGCCGGCCGGGCCGGGGGAGTACCGGACGGGCTGACCCGCCGCCCGGACGGCGTCGAGCTCGTGGCGCAGGCCCGCGTCGTCCTCGCCGGGCCGGAACCCGATGCGGACCGGCGCCTCGCGCAGGTCCACCGGCACCCCGCCCGCGACGAGGTCGTCGAACGCCGCGAGTGCGCGCGACGCGAGCGGGGTCAACGCGTCGAGGGAACGTCGCCAGCGTGCGGTCGTCGCGTTCCGGGCGAACCCGGCCATGAAGGCCAGCGTGTCCCTGCCCGGGCGCGGGGCGACCGCGAGCGGCGAGTCGGGGTCGGCCAGCCCGCGCAGGCCCTCGCGGAGCAGCGCGGGCTCGGGCAGCGGGACGGCCATCGCGGGCGTCAGGTAGCCGGCGTTGCCCCACGACGCCCCGGCCCCGACCGTCGAGCGGTCCAGGACGGTCACCTCCACGCCGCGACGCCGGAGATGCCAGGCACAGGACAGGCCGACGACGCCGGCGCCGACGACCACGACATGTCGGGGGGCACGGGAGCTCATGCAGCGATGGTCGTCCACGGCACCGGGCTGCGGTTTCGTTCGATCCGACGAAAGGAGCGTCGTTCTGTCGGTCGATCGGACGAACCCGATCGCGTCGCCGTGGTCACACAATTCCTCACCGCCACATCACCACGGGAGGTTCGTCCTGTGAGTACCCCGCAGATGACCGCTGCACAGACCGTCCGCCGGACGGGGCGCAGAACCGTCGCTCTCCTGGCCGGCGTCTACATCATCGACTACATCGACCGCGTCATGATCGCGATCGCGCTGCCGCTGATCGGCGCCGAGTTCGGGCTGACCCGCACCGAGCAGGGCCTGGTCGTCTCCGCCTTCGCGATCGCCTACATGCTCACCCAGATCCCCGGGGGGCTGCTGGCCGACCGGGTCGGCGCCCGCCCGCTGCTGGTGATCTCGCTGATCGCGTGGTCGGTGTTCACGGCCGCCACCGGCCTCGCGCCGGGGCTGCTCGTCCTGCTGCTCCTGCGCGCGCTGTTCGGTGTGGCGCAGGCGCTGTTCCCGGCGGCGTCGTTCAAGGCGCTGGCCGAGCGGACCACCCGGGAGGCGCGCACGCGCAGCGCGGGCCTGATGCTCGCGTCGAACTACGTCGGGGCGGGGCTGGGCCCGCTCATCGTCGCCCCGCTCGTCGTGCTGGCCGGCTGGCGGCACACGTTCTGGCTGGTCGCCGTCGGTGGGCTCGTCGTCGGCATCGCGCTGTGGAGGTTGCTGCCCCCTGCGCTGCCGCGTGAGCTGACCGAGCCCGACGCCCGCACGGACGCGCCCGCCGTCCCGGTCTCGCGGGTGCTGCGCAACGGCCTGGTGCTGCGCTGCGCCCTGATGTTCGCCTGCTTCAACATGCTCAACTACGGGATGATGACCTGGGTGCCGTCCTACCTCGTCGAGGCCAGGGGCATGTCCCTGGTCGCCGCCGGAGTGTCCTCGGCGATCCCGCTGCTGGTCACCGCGCTCGGGGTCGTCGTCGGCGGCACGCTGATGAGCCGCCGCTTCGACGCCGACCCGCGCAGGCTGCTCGTGCCCGCGCTCGTCGTGTCGGCCGTGCTGCTGGTCCCGATGCTGCTCGCCGAGTCGACGACCGCGTTCACCGTCCTGCAGAGCCTGGCCATGTTCAGCGCCGCGCTGGCGGCCATCGGCATCGTCGGGATGCCATTGCGCGCGCTGCCGCGGGACCTGGTCGGATCGGCCATGGGCGTGGTCAACACCGGCGGCCAGCTCGCGGGCGTGCTCGCGCCGCTGGTGATGGGCTGGCTCGCCGACCGCGCCGGGTTCGGCGCCGCCTTCGGCTTCCTCGCCGTGACCACCGTCGCGGCGGCGCTGATCGCGCTGGTGACCCGCCCGCGCACCGTCTCGGGCACGAACGTCTCCGGGAACGTCCCGGTCGAGGAGGGGATCGCATGAGCATCTACGACCTGGTCGTCGCGGGCGGACGGGTGGTGGACCCGGCCTCGGGCGTCGACGCCGTCGCCGACGTCGGTATCTCCGGTGGCCGTGTCGCCGCGGTGGGGACGGGGTTGCGGGGCACCCGGGTCGTCGACGCGCGCGGGCGGGTGGTCGCACCCGGCTTCGTCGACCTGCACAGCCATTGCGACGACATCCCCGGCATGCGCCTGCAGGCCTTCGACGGCGTCACCACCGCGCTGGAGCTCGAGGTGGGCATGTACCCGGTCTCGGCGGCCTACGAGCGCGCGGCGCTCACCGGCCGCCCGATCAACTACGGCTTCGCGACGAGCTGGGGCGCGGCCCGGCTGCAGGTCGTCGGCGGGGTCAAGGCGACCGGCATGCTCTCCGACGTCTTCACCGCCATGAACGTCCCGGCCTGGCAGCGCGCGGCGGAGCCCGCGCTCGTCGAGCAGGTGATCGCGCTGGTCGAGGAGGACCTGGCCGACGGCGCGCTCGGCGTCGGGATCCCGGTGGGCTACGCGCCGTCGATCGCGCCCGAGGAGTACGTCCGGATCGCCGCCGCGGCCGCCCGCGCGGGTCGCCCGACCTACACCCACGCCCGCGAGCTGGTCGAACAGGACCCGGACACCCCGATCGACGGCGCGGAGGAGATCGTGCGCGCGGCCGGGGAGACCGGGGCGCACATGCACTACTGCCACGTGAACAGCACCTCGGGGCGCCATCTGGACCGGGTGCACGCCACCGTGTCCCGGGCGCTCGCGGCCGGGGCGCCCGTCACCACCGAGGCCTACCCCTACGGCAGCGGCTGGACCGGCATCGGCGCGGCCTTCCTGGCCCCGGACGTGCTGCACCGGCGGGGGCTCACGCCGTCGTCGATCCAGCATCTGGCCAGCGGGCGCCGGATGGCGGACGCGGCCGAGCTGGAGCGGATGCGGGCCGAGCACGGTGCGGACCCGGCGTTCGTGCACTTCCTCGACGAGTCCGACCCCGGCGCCCAGGACCTGATCCGCAAGGCGATGCTCTTCGGCGACACCGCGGTCGCCTCGGACGCCGGCGACCCGGTGTGGCGCAGCGGGACCAAGGACCCGATGGCCTGGCCGCTGTCCGCCGACGCCGTGGCCCACCCGCGGACCGCGGGCACCTACGGACGCACGCTGCGGCTGCTGGTCCGCGAGACCGGCGCGCTGAGCCTGACCGAGGCGATCCGGCGGTGCACCGTGCTCCCGGCCGACATCGCCGCGAGCGGCGTGCCCGCGCTGGCGCGCAAGGGGCGGTTGCAGCCGGGCGCGGACGCCGACGTCGTGGTGTTCGACCCGGACACCGTCACCGACAACGCCACCTACACCGACACGACCCGCCCGACCACCGGGTTCGACCACGTGCTCGTCGGCGGGGAGGCGGTGGTCCGGGACGGGGAGCTGGTGCCCGACGCGCTGCCCGGACGGCCCGTCCGCGCGTAGGCCGCGACCCGGCCGGTCGATCCCGCTGCCGCGCGGTGAGCCCGGCCGGTCGCTAGTCCCTCAGCAGGCGCAGCCGCAGGTCGATCAGGGCGGCGAGACGCACGTCCGGGTCGCCGAGGTCGGCGCCGGTGACGTCGCGGATCCGGCCGAGCCGGTACCGGAAGGTGCTCGGGTGCACGTGCAGGGTCGCCGCGGCCCGGGCGACGTCGCCGAACGCCCGCAGGTGGGCCTCGAGGGTGCCGGTGAGGTTCGCGCCGTGCTCGGCGTCGTGCCGGGCGAGCACGGCGACGACGGCGTCCGCGGGGAGATCGAGCTCCTGGTCGGCGAGGCGCAGGAGCATGAGGTCGGTGCGCAGCGCGCGGGCCGACGCGGTCCTGCGCGACCCGCGCCGGAGCAGCCGCAACACGTCGTCCGCGTCCCGCCGGGAGACCGCGATCCCGGCCGGGTCGGCGGTCGCGCGGCCGACGCCGGCCCGCAGCGGGGTCCGCGACCCGGACCGTTCGACGAACTCCTCGAGCACCCGCAGCGCGGCGGCCTCGTCCGCCGCGGGGAGCAGGCCGTAGACGGTCTCGTCGAGGGTCACCACCGCGGTCGTCGGGTGCACCAGGCGCAGGTGGAGGCCGAGCGCGTCGACCACCCGGTGCAGCGCCGCCGTGTGCTCGGCGCCCTCCGGCAGACTCAGCCGCACGCCGACGACGCAGACCGGCGACCCGGCGACGCCGAGCCTGCGCGCGGCGTCGGCCAGGTCCCCGTCGCGGGTGAGCAACGCGGCGAGGAGCTCCCCGCCCACTCGTGCCCCCGCCGAGGTGACGGCCTGCTCGCGCAGCAGCTGCAGCGCGACGATCTCGGCCGCGGCCTCGAGCGCCTGCAGCCGGCGCCCGGACAGCGGCTGCGCGACGACCGCCCAGATCGAGCCCAGGACGGTGTCGCCCGCGCGCACGGCGACCGCCGTCCGGGGGAGTTCACCGGGGAAGACCGAGGGCACGTGCACCGGCCCCGTGCGGGTGGCCAGCTCCCGGAAGACCCCGGTGTCGGCGAGCCGGCGCTGGTAGGACTCGGGCACCCGACGGCCGAGGACGGTGCGGACCCGGCCGTCGTCGGTGTCCTCCTGACCGCCCGAGAACGCGAGCACCCGGAACCCGGGGTCCTCGATGGTGACCGGCGCCTCGACGAGGGCGGCGATCTCGTTCGCCAGCTGGAACAGATCCCGCGGACCGCCGGCGTCGTCGTCGACGAGGCGCTGAACCAGCAGGAGGAGCTGCTCCCAGACCACGCCGCGGCTCACCTCGACCACGGCGATCCCGGTGCCCTCCGCCGCCGCGGCGACCACCGCGCCGGATCCCGCGGGCTCCCTCACCGCGAGCGCGGCCACCCGCGCGGGGTCGAGCCGCGCGAGCGCGACGGCGACCTCCTCCGGGCCGGACAGGCCGATGCCGAGGACCATCCCCTCGGCGGTCGCGTCCGCGGTCGGGTCGAGGAGCGTCAGCCGCTCGACGGATCGGTCGGCGTCCCCGGTCACGACCCGCAGCACGGCCCCGCCCAGGTCCTCGACGATCCGGGACAGCCGCGTCATCGGGCTCGCCCGCTCGGCGACGGCACGGCCCGTGACGTCCGCGCCCGCCCGGCGCCGTCGGGCCCGTCGGGGCCTCGCGGTCTCCGACCCGGTGCCCCCGGCAGGATTCGAACCTGCGACCTAGAGATTAGAAGGCTCCCGCTCTATCCAACTGAGCTACGAGGGCGTTCGTCGGCGACCGTCCGCCGACCGCCGGAGCCTATCGCCCGGACGCAACACGCTCGATCCCTGCACCGCGAGACGTCACCGCACCATGATCCGCAGGTCCGGCGGGCCGCGGCTGCGGGGCCCCGCAGCGGGACCACCATCCGTACGGCTGACACGCGCGCGGAAAGGGCCTCGCCTGCAACCCCCACACGGGGTGGCCTCCATACTGTCCCCATGGTTCTGGGACTGCGATCCGCGATCGGGTCGGATGTGGGTCGCCGCCGGACGTCGAACCAGGACTCCGGCGCGACCACCGGCCGCCTGCTCGTCGTCGCGGACGGGATGGGCGGCCACGCGCACGGCGAGGTCGCGAGCGCGGTGACGGTGTCCGCGCTGACCGAGCTCGACGCGCGGTTACCCCCGGACCTGAGCGACGTCGACCTCGCCGAGGAGTTGTCGAACGCCCTCGTCGCGGCGACCGACAACCTCGAGCAACAGGCCCTGGCCGACCCGGACATGCGGGGGATGGGAACCACCGTGGTCTCCCTGCTGCTGACCGGGGAGCACCTCGCGCTCGCCCACATCGGTGACTCCCGGATCTACCGTCTGCGCGCCGGCTCGCTGGAACAGCTGACGCACGACCACACGATGGTCCAGCAGCTCGTCGACGAAGGGCAGATCACGCCGGAGGAGGCACTGGTCCACCCGCGCCGGTCGGTGCTGATGCGGGCGTTGAGCACCGACCACGAGCCGGAGCCGGACCTGGACCGGGTGCCGATCGAGGCGGGGGACCGGTTCCTGCTCTGCTCGGACGGGGTCACCGCCGTGCTGGGGGACGACGCGCTGCAGGAGACGCTCGGGTCCGAGGACGACCCGGGCGCCGCCGTGGCCCGCCTGATCGAGCTGGCGAACGAGGGCGGGGGCCCGGACAACATCACGGCGATCGTCGCGGACGTGGTCGAGGTCGCCGACGCCGACGAGCCGCAGGCCCAGCACCTGCGCGTCGCCGGAGCGGTCGCCGAGGGCGCATCCTCCAGCTGACGGTCCGGCTCAGCGACGTGTGACGATCCGTCGCAGGGCGATCCGGACCGGCGCGCCGGTCCCCGCCAGGTGTGCGGCGACCCGGGCGCGGACGTGCGCGGGCAACGACGGCGGGTACAGCCCCGAGGCGCACAGAAGGTCGACCGTGGTCGCCGGCCCGTCGTCACCGGTGTCGAGCGTGAACGCGAGACGGTCGTCGCCGAGCACCGCGAAGTCGGCCGCCGCGGCGAGCCAGTCCGGATGGTCGATCGCCGACCGGTGACGCCAGTGGCCGCGCACCTCACGCGCCAGCCGCCGGGAACGCATCCCGAACGACGGGTTCGTCGGCACCAGCATGGTGACCAGCCCGTGCGGGAGCAGGACGCGACGCAGCTCCGCGAACAGACCGTCGATGTCCTCCTGCACGGGGAGCAGCAGCGGGACGACGAGCGTCCCGACCGACTTGCCCGCCAGGGGCATCGCGGTGGACAGGCCCCGCACCGGGGACGACGGCCCGTCGCCCGGAGGGTCGAGCACCAGGGCCCCGCCGGGAGCGACGACGACGTGGCCGGACGACCCGGAGGCCGGGGCCCACAGCCACTGCGCCGCCGTCGTTCCCGTACGGGCCTGGAGCCGGGACAGCTGCGGGTCGAGGTGCGCCCGGCACGCGGGACAGGTGTCGGCCATCGCTGGAGTCTGCCAAGGCCGCACCCGCGTTCCCTCCCGGCTCGACCACTGCTGCACGCCGAACGGCACCATCGCCACGATGATCGACAACGCCGGGACGGCGCGCGGCCTGCACCGACGGCGACGGACCGTCACCGACCGCTCGCCCGAGCGGATGCGACGCCGGGCGTCCGCAGAAAAACTTCGAGATCGCCGGCGAGCCGTCGTGTCGACGACGAGCGACGTACGACGGCAGGCCTGGGGGTCTGCCGAGACAGCCCCTCTTGCGTGATCGTTGCTGGTCAACCAGGATGAAGGGCAGCTCGGCCGTCGCGACCGTTCGTCGCAGCAGCCGGGAGACGTGATCGCCGGCCACGCAGGCCCGAGAGTCGGGTTTCCGCAGGTCGGAGCGCAAGTACGACCCCGATTTGACGTTGCCGGACATCGGGGCGTAACTTTACGTCTGTCAGCGAGACAGCCGGACAGAACGGCCCACACAGGGCCGGTCAACAGGCCCGCTGATCAGCCCGGTGATACCCCCCGATGATTTCGGTTGTCGGTGTGTGGTTTAGGGTTACTGGTGTTCGTCACTGGCGCTGCTCTTGCGGGTGGTCCGGTGTGCGGGTGTCTTTTGAGAACTCAACAGTGTGTCGAGCTATGAATTTTTTGGTTTGG